>CAUJIY010000129.1 GCA_963205295.1 Pseudomonadota bacterium | reverse complement strand
CCCTGGTAGTACGCGCCGTTCGACTTGCGGTCCATCGACAGCACCCCTCCCTGGAGGGAAACGCCGGCGAAGAAGCCGCGGCTGCGGGCGTAGGAATAGATCTCGCTCTGCATCTGCAGGTCGGTCGACGCCGTCGCCTGGCGGCCGACCGGGCCGGCGGCGATCGAGGCATCACCGCCGAGCGTGATCTTGCCGCGCGACAGGCCGTCGAGGGCCCGCTGGGTCTTGAACACCAGGATCAGGTCGGTCGACTGCAGGCCTGCCTGGAAGCCGACGCTGCCCTGGGTGAGCTGCACGAAGGCCGGGTTGCTCCAGCTGCCTTCGGCACGTCGGGCGACGACGATGCCGCGGCCATAGGCACCGCCGACGATGAACCCGCCCTTGACCACACCGGGGATCACCGCCACCGCGTAGGCGCGGCTCAGCAGGGCCGGCGGTACGGCGTTTTCCGGGATGCGCTGCAGGTCGTTGAGGATCTGGGTGGCGGTATCCACCCGGTAGTCGAGCTCGGTGCCCGCCTGGGCGCCGAAGGCGCAGACGCCGAGCAGGGCGCCGGCCACGATAGTCGTCAGTCTCGTCATGTCCTTCCTCCTCGAAGATGGTCAGGACTCGCGGCCCTTCTTGACGAGACCTTGCGAGCGATGGCGCCAATCTACAACAAATCATGTCGTTAGCAAAGAGTCTTTCGGATGCGCTTCAGCGTAAGCCGGTATGTCACTGCCTGGAAAAGGTTGTCGATGACCGGGGGCGTGACCCGTCCGGCGGCTGGCTGACCCGGATCAGCGGCGGCCGGCCAGCCGTGCTTTACTCTGCCGGCGTGGGGCGGCGACCCCCGCGCAGGGGATCACCGTTGCATCTGCCGACATTCGACTACCGCAGGCCGCAGAGCCTCGCGCAGGCCCTCGGCTGGCTGGCCGAGTTCGGCCCGCGCGCGGCCGTGCTCGCCGGCGGCACCGACCTGCTGATCGCGCTGCGCCAGCGGCTGCTGCGTCCCGAACTGCTGGTCGGCATCGGCGCGCTGGCCGAACTGCAGGGCGTGCAGCCCTGTGCCGACGGCGCGCTGCGGCTCGGGGCCGGCACCCCGCTGACCACACTGGTGGAGGATCCGCTGCTGCGCGTACGCCTGCCGGCGCTCGCCGCGGCGCTGCAGTCGGTCGGTTCGCGCCATGTGCGCAACGTCGCCACGCTCGGCGGCAACCTCAACCTGCCGACGCGCTGCTGGTACGTCAACCAGGGCGAGGCCTGGCGCCAGGCGCGACCGCCCTGTCTGAAGACCGGTGGCGACGTCTGCCATGTCATCCGCAGCGCGCGCGAATGCTTCGCACTGCAGAGCTCGGACGGCGCGGTCGCACTGCTCGCGCTCGGCGCCCGTCTCGAACTGGCCCGCGCCGCCGCCGTGCGCGAGGTCGCGCTCGACGACTTCTACCGCAACGACGGCCTCGCCCCGACGACCCTCGATGCCGGCGAGCTGGTCACGGCGGTGTACGTGCCGGTGACGCCGCTGCGCTCGACCTTCCTCAAGATCGCGCCGCGCACCGGGCTCGACTACGGCCTCGGCACGGTCGCCGCTGCGGTCGCCGGCAGCAACCGGCGCGTGACGGCGGCGCGGATCGTGCTCGGCAGCATCGGCTCCTGGCCGGTGCGGCTGCGCGGGGCCGAGCGCATCGTGGCGGAGGGCGGCCTCGAGCCGGCCACGATCGAGGCGGCCGCCGAGGCGGCACGCGCCGATCTCGGCGAGCTCACCAACCTCTACTCCACGGCCGGCGACAAGCGCCGGCTCGCGCGCGTGCTGGTGCGCCGCGCGCTCGCGGCACTGCGCCGCCAGCCGGAGGCGCAGGCTGCATGAACCGCCGCTTCATCCGCCTCACCGTCAACGGCGACACCCATGAGCTCGCAGTGGCGCCGCAGGAGACGCTGGTCGAGGTGCTCCGCGACCGGCTCGGCCTCACCGGCACCAAGCGCGGCTGCACCAGCGGCGCCTGCGGGGTGTGCACGATCAACGACGAGACCGGGCGCGCGCTGCTCGCCTGCCTCGCGCTGGCGGTGGAGTGGGACGGGCGCGCCATCACCACCATCGAGGGCGTCGCCGTCGACGGGCAGCTCACGCCGCTGCAGCAGGCGTTCTGGGAATGCGGGGCCGTGCAGTGCGGGTACTGCACGCCGGGGCTGGTCATGACTGCGCGTGCATTGCTCCTCGGCAATCCGCGCGCCGATGCGCACGCGATCGACGAAGCGCTGGCCGGCACGCTCTGCCGCTGCACCGGGCACATCAAGGTCAAGCAGGCGGTGGCGAAGGCGGTGGCCGATCTGGCCGCCGCCGGCAACGGGACCACGGGCGATGGTCCGCAAGGCTGATCTCGCCGTCGTCGGCCGTGACACACCGCGCCTCGACGGTGTGGCGAAGCTCACCGGGCGGGCCGCATTCACCGACGATGTGCGCCTGCCCGGCATGCTCCACGGGAAGATCGTGCGCAGCCACCTGCCGCGCGCCCGCATCGTGCACATCGACACCAGCGCTGCGGCGCGTCTGCCGGGCGTGAAGGCGATCGTCACGCGCGCGGATGCGCCGCACCTTTTCATCGGCATGCACCAGCCGTTGTTCGATGCCACGGTCGGCTACATCGGCCAGGAAGTCGCCGCCGTGGCCGCTCTGGACGAGGCGACCGCGGCCGAGGCAGCGGCGCTGATCCGTGTCGAGTACGAGCCCCTGCCGGCGATCACCGACTTCGAAGCAGCGCTCGCCGAGGGCGCCACGCCGCTGCACCCGAAGGCGCCGGGCAACATCGCCTGGGAGCAGGCCGAGCTGCACGGCGACCCGGAGCGCGCGTTCGCCGAATCCGTGCACGTGCGCGAGGACGTGTACTACACCAACCCGAGCCACAACTGCTACGCGGAATTCCACGTGGCGGTGGCCGATTTCACCGGCGGGCGCAAGCTCACCGTGTGGACGCCGAGCCAGACCGCGCTGCTCTACCAGAAGGCGCTCGCGGCCGGCTTCGGTCTCTCCGACGGCCAGGTGCGGCTGATGACGCTCAACACCGGCGGCGGCTTCACCGGGCGCAGCGTGGTGCGGCCGCACCATTTCATCGCCGCGCTGCTGTCGCGCAAGGCGGCCAGGCCCGTGCGGATCCGGGCCATCGCCGACGAGGAGTTCCTCATGTGCCGCGCCGGCGGGCGCAGCCGCTATCGCTTCCGCTCGGGTCTCGGCCGCGACGGCCGGCTCAAGGTGGTTGAGGCGGACCTCGTGTTCGACTCCGGCGCCTACGTCGAGACGCAGATGATCCTGACGCGGCTCACCCACTCGTACCTGCACCTGCTCTACCGCGTCGAGGCGGTCCGCTACCGTGGCCGCCTGGTGTGCACCAACAACCTGCCGTACTACTTCCACCATGGCGGCGGCCTCGCGCAGATGCAGTTCGGCTGGGGCCAGCATGTCGATGCGCTGGCGCGCGACGCCGGGCTCGACCCGGTGGAGTTTCACCTCCTCAACGCGGTCGGGAAGGGCCACACCACCCTGTCGGGCTCGCACTTCGCGAGCTGCGGGCTGAAGGAGTGCATCACGAAGGCGACGCGCCGCGCCGGCTGGGGGCGCAAGTACGGGCGGTTGCCGGCGTATCGCGGCATCGGCATCGGCATCGGCGCCATGGCTTCCGGCGCCAAGGGCGTGTTCCGGCACGACACCTCGGCGGCCTTCATCAAGATCGCCGAGGACGGCACCATGTCGCTGTTCACCGGCCTGCCCGACATGGGCCAGAGTTCGCACACGGCCATGGCCATCATCGCCGCCGAGGTGCTCGGGGCGCAGCCGGCCGACATCACCGTGGTCTCCGGTGACACCGACGTGGATCCGCTCGACGTCGGCGCCTTCACCCAGCGCGGCACCTTCAACACCGGCAACGCTGTGATTGCCGCCGCCGGCGACGCGCGCGCCCAGCTCGCACGGGTGGCGGCCGAACGGTTCGGTGTGAAGCCCGCGGCTGTCGTGTTCCGCGACCGCCAGGTCTTTCCGAAGGGCGAGCCCGGGCGCGCCATCGCGCTGCGCCAGCTGGTCCACGATACCCTGCACAGCCGCGAAGGCCGCTTCGTCATGGGCCGCGGCTTCTACAACTCGCCGAAGGACAGCGGCACCATGGCCTATTCCTTCGGTGCGCAGGTCGCCGAGGTGACGGTGGATCCGGAGACCGGCTTCGTCACCGTGGAGCGCATCGTCGCCGCCCACGACGTCGGCCGTGCCATCAACCCGAAGATCGTCGAGGGCCAGATCGACGGCCAGGTGTTCTCGGGCATGTCGCAGGCGCTCTACGAGGAGCTGCTGATGGAGGACGGGCAGATGCTCAACCCCTCACGCCTCGACTACCGCTTGCCGCGCGCCTTCGAGATGCCGGCGGTCGAGCACATCATCGTCGAGACCAACGATCCCTACGGCCCCTTCGGCGCCAAGGAGGTCGGCGAGGGCCCGATCGTCTGCACCATGCAGGCCATTGCCAACGCGGTGGCGAATGCCATCGGCGTCCCGGTCCAGGAGATGCCGCTTACCCCGGCGCGCGTGCTGCGGGCCCTGGCCGGACGTGGCGAGGTTTCCGCCCGCACACCACCGGCCCCGTTGCGCGGTCGTCGCCTGCGCTGACGGGTGCGTCTTGCCGCACCCACGGGCGCACCCCTACGATGCGTCCCATGCCGCGCCGCGCTGCCCCGCCGTCCCAGCCCGCTCCCCGTAGGAGCGGCTTCAGCCGCGACCCCGCTCCCGCTTCATCAACCGCCATCGACGCGCTGGCGACTGCTCTTGCCGTTGCCGGGTCCGGCAGCGCACCGGCGTGCGCCGGGACGCTCGTTGCGGACCTCCTGTCGTGCGCTCGCTCGGGTCTCGCTGGCGCTCGGCATCCAGCCTCGCTGGCTCGACACGCCCGGCGCACGCCGGTGCGCTGCCGGATCCGGCAACGGTGCATGGCGTGAGCGCTCCGCACCGCATCGTCCTGTCCACGCGCACCGTGCGCGCGCATGCCGGCAGCTCCCGCATCGTGCTGGCGCTGGTGCGCAGCTGCGCGGCCGCCGGCCATCGTGTGGAAGTCGTCGCCGATCGCCTCGATGCGGCGGCCGTACGAGCCGCCGGCGGTATCCCGCGTTACCCGCTCGGCAACGCCTGGCTACAGGGACTCGGTCGGCTCCTGCTCGATCGCGAACGGCTGCTCGCCCTGCGCGCTGCGGCCGTGCGTCGGGCGCGGGCCGACCTCGTCGTCGGCGAAGGCGATATCGGGCGGCAGGACGTACTGGTGGTGCACAACATCATCCGCCGCGAGGTCGAGGCGCTGGGGAGAGCCGCGACGAGCGCGAACGAGCAGGCCGCCAGGGCGCAGGAGGACGACCTGCAGGAGCACGCCTTTCGCCTCGTTATCGCCAACTCCGAGCTGACCCGCCGCGAATTCGCCCGCTGTTTTCGCTGCCCTGCCGGGCGTGTGGCAGTCGTTCGTCCCGGCCACGACCCGGCGCAGTTTTCCCTGCGCGACCGCGCCATGCTGCGTGACACGGTACGCCGGGATCTCGGCCTGGCGGCGCAGGACATGCTCGTCGCCTTCGTGTCGTCCGGCCACTTCCAGCTGCGCGGGGTCGAGGTGCTGGTCGCTACTCTGGCCCAGCTGCCACCGGCGGTGACCACGCACCTGCGCCTGCTCGGCGTCGGCAGCGAGCGCAACACCCGGCTGCTGCGCGACGCCCTGGTGGGCGCTGGCTCGCGCGTTACGGTGATCGGGCGGCCACCGCTGCCGGCGATCGAGCGCTATTACCATGCCGCCGACCTGCTGTTCCATCCGGCGCTGTTCGAGACCTTCGGTCTGGTGGTCGAGGAGGCGGCGGCCTGCGGCACCCCGGTGCTGACTTCGCGCGCGGTCGGCGCCGCCGAGTTGTTCGATGGCGACGGTGCGCTGGCCGTGGCACCGGCACCCGATGCCGTGCTGTTCGCCCCGCTGCTGGCGCGGCTGCTGCTCGAGCCCGCCCTGCGTCAGGCCGTGGCCGACAGCCAGCGTCGTGCGGTGAAGGCGCGCACCTGGCCGGTGTACGCGGCCGAGTTCATGGCCGCGTGTGGTATCGCACCAGGGCTCGCGGCCGAGTCTGTTCCGGTGACCGCTCCCGGTCCGTAGGAGCGGCGTCAGCCGCAATTCGCCGCGAATTCCGCCACGAACGCCCGCGTCGCCTGCGCATAGCGCTCGCGCAGCGCTGCGGCCTCGGCCTTGCCCGGTTCTGCGAGTGCCGCATGGCAGGCCTGCAGGACCGTGCCGGCCGTGATCCCGGCGAGCGGCAGGCACCGCTCCGGATGGCCGATGTCGTCGAGGAAGGCACGGTTCTTCCCGTCGTAGGCCAGGTTCACCACCGGCACGCCGGCGGCGAAGGCGAAGAGCGAGGAGTGCAGCATCATGGAGAGCACGAGGTCGAGCTGGCCGTAGGTGTGCAGCAGCTGTGCGGGTGGCAGGCGGCAGATCCGCAGCCCCGGGCAGTCGCGGCGCAGGCGCCGGGCCGTTGCCTGCTCGGCGTCCGCGTGCACGAGGTACCAGAGGTCGGTGTCGCCGGCAGCGCTGAGCGTACGGATCACCTCGCCATACAGCGCGAGCAGCGGCTCGAGCTGTCGCGCCTGGTCCGTCCAGCCATGGCAGGCAAGGTTGAAGCCGATGGCGCGGGCCCGCCGCCGTCGTGGCCCGAACCAGGGGCGCGCGGGTCGCAGGAACAGTGCCGGGTCGCCGGTGAGAGTTGCGTGGCCACCGAGGTCCTCGATGAGCGCGAGCGTGGCCCGGTCGCGCACGCTCACCGCGCGGGCGCGCCGGGCGAGCAGGCCGAGGCTCGCGCGCTGGTTCGCGTCGAGTCCCGGGTCGCCGAGGTGGCGGTTGTGGCCGACGCCGAACAGCGTGAGTGGCGGCCCGATCGCCGCTACGAGGTCGTCGTCGAGTGGCAGCGCATGCTTGGAGCAGAACCCGCCGCCACCGACGATCACGGCGTCGTGGCCATTGATGAAGCGCAGCAGGCGCGGCGTGGGTGGCTCGCGCAGGACCCGCACCGGCAGCGAGCTCCAGCTCACGCCGGGCAGCTGCGCGTCGACCAGCTGGCGGATCGCCAGCACGACCGCGGCATCGCCGACGTTGTGACGTGGCTTGAAGTGGACGTGCAGGACGCGGGGCATCCGGTGTCTCAGCTGCCGCCGAGGTAGCGGCGGAACGAGCGACCGAGTTTCAGCACGGTGTGTGGCAGGAGATCCTGCGCCGCAGCCGCGTGCTGCCGGGCGGTGAACCGGATGCCGGTCGCAGCCACGTACTCGCGGATCTCGCGGGTGAGAGCATCCTGGCTGCTGCGGGCGAGGATCCGGGAGCGGATGTAGCGGTTGCGCACCCGCCGCCAGGTGTCGAGATCGAACACCGCGCCGAACGGCTCGAGTTCGCCGAGCAGTTCGAGGGTCAGCAGGGTGCGGCAGCACTTCTGGCAGGTCGAGCAGTTGCGCCCATGGGCGGCGACGCTGGTGCACACGTTCAGCCAGCGGCTGGCGCCGGGCACGCGCGTGACGAGTCGCGTCTTCTCGACGCGGCTGTGCTGGGACCCGGTGGCGACGCAGTCCAGCGTCTCGGTCGACAGCAGGTGCACGGCGACCGGATCGCAGCAGGCCATGGCCTCATTCGGTCCAACGCAGCAGTCGCGGTAGCGGAAGGCGGAGGCGTAGTAGTAGCGGCCGAAGAGCCGGCCGAGCAGCAGCACCACGGAGAGGTTGCGCGGCGTGTGCGTGTACTCGAAATTCATCTGCAGCAGGTCGCTCAGGTTGGAGTCCACGCGTATGAACTCCAGGCCGACGCTCTGCGGGTAGTCGCGCACCGCGTCCCAGCGCTGGTGGAACAGGCGGCGGGCGGCCTCGGCATGCCGGTCACCATGCGAGCCGACATTGTTGAAGAGCAGGTGGGTGATCCGGTACCCGGGAAGCTGCTCGTGCAGGAAGTGGTCGTGCAGCGCGGCGAATGAGTCGATGCCGGCCGAGAACCCGGTGCCGACACCCGACGGCCGGGTGCAGGCCGTGCCCGGATCGAGCCGCTCGGCATGTATCGCGACCGGACGCAGGGCCGGCTGCATTTCGCGCAGGACATCCGTGTAGTAGTGCGTGAGATTGAAATGCAGGCGCTCAGAGAGCGCGCCACGGATCTCGACATCCTCGCCGAGGGCCATGGCCTTCAGCAGCAGGCCGACCAGGGGGCCATCGTAGCGCTGGTCCTCGAGATGGCTCGCGTAGCGCCGGTCGATGGTGTACCACAACGTGTCTGCGCCACCCCGCCAGATCACCTGGCACTGGATGCGGACCTGCCCGCCTGCTGGTACGACCTCGAGACGGCTGAGTTCCATGGGTGTGGCGTCGCTCCTCGTGCCAACACCGGCATGGTACCGGAAAATAGCTGCAACGCGGCGGCCCGGTGGCACCGGGAGAACGGTCGATGCGGGCCCGAGCGGACGCGGGCGCCGGGGTTCAGTGGAGCGGGAGCGCGACCGCAGCCGATGCCCCGGCACATTCCCGCGCCGAGGCAGGACCCTGCAGTGCAGTCCCGAACGTCGTCGCGGTGCTCAGATCGTCCCGTTGACGATCGGGTTGAACGCCGTCAGCGCGTCGCGCAGCGACGGCGGGCCGAGACCGTGGGTCGGGAAGGCGCTGGCGAAATTGCCCTGTTCGCCGTGCAGCGCCATGTAGTTGAGCGCCACCATCTCCACCAGCAGGTTGACGTTGTTCGCACCCGGAGAGCCCGCAGTCTCCACCGAGCCGTCGGCGCGGAACCAGCCGAGCTGCTGGTGACGTTCCGCCGGATTGCCGTCACCGGTGAACAGCGCCGGGCGCCCGGCCGGGTTGAACACCAGGAAGAACGAGCAGGCCGTGTTCTGGTTGTCGCCGGTCCACACGCCCTTGCCACGGCCGTCGACCGAGTTGTCGAGGGCGCCGTTGGAGTCGAGCGAACCGTCGCTGAACACGTAGAGCATCAGCGGCACGTTGACCCGGGCGGCGTATTCCAGGCAGGCGCCCATGCAGACGCCCGCGCGGAAATCGCGCAGCTCGCCGGTGGCGCGTTCGCCGGTGTGGTAGTCGAAGCCACCCATCGTGACGGTGCCGGCGCCGGCGTAGCCGTTGACCACCATCTTCATGACGGCGGCGGTCTTGCGGAATTCGCCGTCGGCGGCGAACTCGGCGTCCGAGAAGATGCCGCCGGCGCCCTTGATGTTGGTGTCGAGCTCCGGGTTGAGCGCGGAGGGATCGCCGTAGCGATCGGTGAGCGAGGCGGACTTCACGTAACCGCAGCGCACCAGGTCCTTGATGACGGCGTCGGCGGTCACCTTGGTGTCGACCTGGCCGAGCTTGGCGTGGCTGATGCGCTCGATCGATTCCATCACCGCCACGGCGTCGGCCTGGTCGAGCAGGCCGACGAGCTTGCCGGTGTCGACCAGCCCGGTGACGTCGCTGGTGCGGTCGACCTTCGTCGGGCGCACGGTCACGTCGACCATGGCCGGCGGCGCCACGGAGTTGCCGCCGGACTCCGAGCTCTGCGAGCCGATCAGCGTCAGCAGCTCGCCATCCGCCCCGGCGCGCCAGATGGCGTACATCGGGTTGTGCGGGTTGTTGCCGGTGTCGTTCTCCGAACGCGCCGGGATCACCGCACCGTTGATGCGTGCGGCGGTACCCGGGGCGATGCGCGTCATCATGCCGCGCAGGAAGGCGCTGTCGGTGTGGAAATTCAGCCCGAGGCTGGTGTCGATGAAGGTGTTGGTCTGCGTCTGCGGATTGACCACGGCCGGCGTCATGTCGCCTGGCAGGCCGAGCTTGCTGTAGCCGGCGGTGGTGAGGAAGTCCTGCTGCCCGCCCTGCTTGCCGACCAGTACGCTGGAGCCGGCGAAGTTGGCGCCGCCGGCGAGGTCGAAGCAGATGAAGGGGATCTTGCCGGCGCCGAGCGTGGCGATGCCGCAGGGGCCGAGCAGTGCCTGCAGGTCCGGCGACAGCGCGGCGCGTGCCGCACGCGGATTGGCGAAGAGGCCGAACAGCGTCGGGCCGAGGGCGACGGCCGCACCGCGGGCGAAACCCTGGGCGATGAAGTCGCGGCGTGAGACCGGGCGGCGGTGGCCGGGGTGGCGCAGCGGCTGGTCGAGACCGTAGTTTCGCGGGGTGCGTTTCATGGCCGGTGCCTCTGGGTCGCGGGGCGGTGAATCGCGGCTGGCGCCGCTCCCACCTGGAGGGAGGGTGTGGTGCGGGCGCTCATTGGACGAGCATGCCGGCGCTGCCGAGGACGGCGGCGCAGGTCGCCTTGACGACGGTTTGGGTGCGGTCGCTGGCGCAGCCGCCGCCGCAGGCGGTGAGCCGGCCGACGAGGCTCGTCAGCTCCGCCTTGACGTCGCCCGGCGCCGGCTGGCTCGCCATGCCACCGTCGGCGAGCGCGGCGTTGCTGTTCAGCACCTGCGCGAGCAGCGGATCGAACACGGCGTCGCGCTCGGCCGGCGTGTCGAAGGCGCTCGCCGCCGGCGCGCTGAAGTCGAAGCTGCCGAAGAACGCGGTGCGCAGCGGTACGCTCTCGACCAGCGCGTTGCAGTACTCGATCGCGAGCTGGGCCACGCCGACCTGGTGGGCCGAGAGGAAGCCCTCGATGCTCTCCACGGTCGGCAGCTGCTGGCGCAGGGTGGTGTAGGTCTGTTTCACGTCCGCCTGCTGCGTACTCACGCCCGTGACGCGTGCCATGGTGGCGTTGATCTCGTCGAACACGCGTACGCCGATGTCCGGGCGCGGGCTGGCGTCGGGCGGAGGCGGCGGCACCAGCGGCGCGGGCTCGGTGCGCACGTCGCTGGCGGTGCCGAGCTGTTCGAAGGTGAGGAAGAACTCGTCGCCGTCGGGCCCGAGGTTGAGCGGGATCACCGTGCCGACGTCGTGCAGCTGCTGGCCGGAGGCACCGATCGTGGTGTCGAGCCAGGCGTAGGCCTGTCCGGTCACGGACTCCGCACCGTTGACGCCGATGCGCATACCGCGGATCGGGATGTCGAGCGTCGGCGGGTTCTCGGTGAGCACCATGAACATCGGTTTCTGGAACAGGTACGAGTAGCTGTCGAACTGGCTCACTTCGAAGACGATGTAGCTGTCCGGGATGTCGACGATGTCGGCCACCGAGAACAGCAGGAAGTACTTCTCGCCCACGCCGACAGCCATGTTCTGCCGGATCTGGTCGACGCTGAGGGCGCGGCTGTGGACCGCGACCAGGCGCAGCACGCCCTTCCACTGGCGGTCGCCGGAGACCTCGTTGCCGAGCACGAAGGCGAAGGTGTCGTCCCAGTCGTTGAGGTTGCCGGGTGCGGCCGGGTCGACGTCGCCGGTGTACTCGCCGTTGACGTAGATGCGCCGGCCGTTGACCTGGTCGTAGGTGATGACCACATGCTGCAGGGTCGCCTGCAGGCGCTCGTCGGCATCCGCGGTCGACAGTCGCGGCTCGCCGTTGCCGTCGGTGCCGGCGGCACGGTTGTAGAAGTCGTAGTTGTAGAGCGTCTGGCCGAGGGTGAAGTTGCGCACCGTGGTACCGGCGGAGTAGCTGACGATGCGCGCGTCCTCCTGCGTCACGTTGCCCGGCGCCACCCAGGCCTCGATCGAGTACTCGCCGGTGGCCTTGATCAGGTCGTGCAGCTTGCGGCTGGCGCTGGTCGAGCCCTGGGCCTTGCCGCTGCGCACGTCGATGCCCCAGCCGCCGACCCAGCCGATGTCGCCGGACAGCGTCAGGTTGATGGCCGGGTTGACGCCGCTGGTGTCGTACGCGGTGGTGCCCTGGCCCTCCTTGAACTCCCACAGGGCGATCTGGCTCGCCTCGTGGCGGTTGCCGCCGGAAGCGACCGTGCCGTCGTAGAGCGTAAGCGCCTTGCTCACCACGAAGCTCGGGTCGACGCCGGTGAGCGGTACCTGGGCCTGGAAAGCCTCGATCGCGGCCAGCATCTCGGCCGCGTTGGCGGCGCAGTCGCTCCAGCAGTTGTGGAACTCGTCGCGCAGGCGCACCACGAGCCGCGAGTTGTCGGGATCGTCGAGGTCGATCTTCGGCTTCACCGCGTCGTAGGCGGTGGCGATATCCGGGTCGGCGAAGAACGGCTGCTGGCGGGCGCTGGCGGCCGAGCTGTGGCAGCCGGCGCAGTAGTCCTCGAGGATCGGATAGACCGTGGTGGCGAAGATCGCCGGGTCCGCCGGAAAGCTGCGGCTCGAGCCGACATCCTTGATGGTCGGCGGCTCGAGGTCGATCTGGCGCGCACCGGCGTTGCCGCCCGGGTTGGCCCAGTTCTCGATCCAGGTCTGCACGATGGTCGCGCAGGCCTGCACGCTCGGTGCATCGCTGCCGAGCCAGCAGTTGTGGCCGCCGGCGACCTTGGCGACCATCGTCGAGGAATCCGGGTCGCTCAGGTTCACCAGGCCCTCGGCGGCCTGGTAGGCGAGGTTGACGTCGTCGTCGCGCGCGAAGCGCGGCGACTGCGTATCGTCGTGGCACTGGCCGCAGTCGGCCGGGGTGCCGGCGCGCACGTTGTTCCACAGCGCCGACATGAACGCCGCCACGTCGGCGTTCTGCGGGGGCGGACCGTTGTAGGTCGACGCGCCCGGCCCGCCGCCAAGATTCGGGTTCTGCGTGATGTCGGCGCCACCGCCGCAGCCGGCGAGCGCGAGGCCGGTCAGGAGCAGCGCTGCCAGCCGCGACCTGGACGGTAGGAGCGGCGCCAGCCGCGAATATTCTCCGGGGGGAGTCGCGGCTGGCGCCGCTCCCACAGTCGATATTGCGGCTGTCGCTGCTCCCACAGTGAAATGGCTGGGGGGAGTCGCTGCTGCCACAAATGGGGTGCGGGTCATGGCGTCAGTCCCCCTTGCAGTAGACGGCGGCTTCGGCGAACACGCGTTTCAGCCGGTAGCCATTGCCCTTGAACGAGTTGGCCATGCCGTCGAGCTGCGTGCGGTCGGCGCTGTCCACCGGGTCGCGCAGGCAGACGTTGCGGAACACCTTCTGCACCTGGCAGCGTGCGAAGGCCTCGCTGTTGGCGAGTTCCACGCCCATCGACTGGGCGCCGTTGCCGCTGCCGCTGCTGCCCGGTCCGGCGCTGGCCCAGCCGAGGAGCCGGTTCTGGCCGTGCCGCCAGTAGTTGTCCCAGTGGTCGTCCGGCGTGACGTAGCCGGGGCGGAAGTTGTCGGCGTTGATGAGGTACTTCGGCTGCACCTGCCCGGCGGTGTACACC
>CAUJIY010000128.1 GCA_963205295.1 Pseudomonadota bacterium | reverse complement strand
GCCCGGCCGGTGAAGCCGATTTCCGCGATGTAGGGGCGTGAGCAGCCGTTCGGGCAGCCGCTCATGCGGATGGTCACCGGCTGGTCGGCGACCCCGCTGTCGCGCATGAGCGCTTCGATCTTCACGATGAGATCCGGCAGGTAACGCTCGCTCTCGGCCATGGCCAGTCCGCAGGTCGGCAGGGCCACGCAGGAGACTGCACTGCGCTGCAGGAGGCTCGCCTCCTGCACCACGCCGTGCCCGGCGAGCAGGACCTCGATGCGGGCCTTGTCGGCGGTGGCGACGCAGGCGATCACCAGGTTCTGGTTCGGCGTCAGCCGGAACTCGCCGCTGTGCGAGGCAGCGATGGTGCGCAACGCGCTCATCAGCTGCAGGGGTCCGCTGTCGCGGATGCGCCCGTTGCGGATGAACAGCGTGAAATGCCAGCTGCCGTCGTCGCCCTGCACCCAGCCGAACTCGTCGGTGTTGCGCTCGAAGTGGTACGGGCGCGCCGGCTGCAGGGCGAAGCCCGCACGCTGCTGCAGTTCCGCCACGAACCAGTCGAGGCCGCGATCGTCGAGTGTGTACTTGAAGCGCGCGTGGTGGCGGTCGACGCGGTCGCCGAAGTCGCGCTGGATGGTCATGGTGTGCTCGGCGACAGCGAGCACCTGGTCGGGCGTCACGAAGCCGATGACATCGCCGAGGCGCGGATAGGTCTGCGGGGCGTTGTCGCTGCGCCCCATGCCGCCCCCCACGGTGACGTCGAAGCCCGCGAGGTTCCCGGCTTCGACGATGGCGATGAAGCCGAGGTCCTGGGCATAGACGTCGATATCGTTGGTCGGGGGCACCGCGAACCCGATCTTGAACTTGCGCGGCAGGTAGGTCGGCCCGTAGAGCGGCTCGTGGTCGGGTCCCGTGGGTTTCTCGTCGTACCAGATCTCGGCATAGGCGGAGGTGCGCGGGCGCAGGTGCGCGCTCACCGCCCGGGCGAGCCCGGCGACCTCGCCGTGGAGGCGCGAGCGATGGGGCGCCGGCGCGGCCATGACGCCGCGGTTGTCGTCGCCGCAGGCGGCGATGGTGTCGAGCCCCACCTCGCGGAACCCCTGGATGAGGGACTTCAGCTTCGGCTTGACCACGCCGTGGAACTGGAAGGTCTGACGATCCGTGATGCGCAGCGTGCCGTTGCCGTGGCTGCGGGCGAGGGCATCGAGCTGCAGCCACTGCTGCGGCGTCACCAGGCCGCCCGGCAGGCGCAAGCGCACCATGAACTGCCAGGCCGGCTCGAGTTTCTGGCGCCGCCGCTCGTCGCGCAGGTCGCGGTCGTCCTGCAGGTAGATGCCGAAGAACTTCATCAGCTTGTTGTCGTTCTCGTCGATCGCCCAGGTGAGCGGGTCGACGAGACCCTGCGCGATGGTGCCGCGCAGGTAGTGGCTGTTGGCCTTCAGCCGCTCGTTGTCGTGCAGCCGGTCGAGCGGCTGGCTGAGGTCGCGGCTGCGGTCCGCCGGATCCCGTGGCGGCAGGCTCATCGCGCCTCAGTAGACATCGCGGCGGTAGCGGTGCGCGAGGGTGAGGTCGTTCAGGTACTCCCGCGCTGCCTCGTGGTCGCGTCCGCCGTGGTCGGCGACGATGTCGAGGAGGGCGGCATGCACGTCCGGCGCCATGCTGCGGGCATCGCCGCAGACATAGAGGCAGGCGCCTTCCTCGAGCCAGGCGAACAGCTCCCGGCCGCGCTCGCGCAGCCGGTGTTGCACGTAGAGCTTGTCCTGCTGGTCGCGGGAAAAGGCCACGTCCATGCGGGTGAGCAGCCCGTCCTTCAGGTACTGCTGCCACTCCGCCTGGTAGAGGAAATCGCTGCGGAAGCGCCGCTCGCCGAAGACGAGCCACGACCGGCCCCGTGCGCCGTGCAGTTCGCGTTCCTGCAGGAAGGCGCGATAGGGCGCCACGCCCGTACCGGCACCGATCATGACGATCGGAACCGCGGGATCCCCGGGCAGGCGAAAGCCGTCGTTGCGTTGCACGTAGACGGGCAGCGAGACGCCGGGCCCGAGGCGCCGGCACAGCTGTCCCGAAGCCACGCCGAAGCGCTCGGCGTGCGCGCTGCGGAAGGTGACCTGCGCCACGGTGACGTGGATCTCGCCCGGGTTGGCGGCGGCGCTCGAGGCGATCGAGTAGAGGCGTGGCTCGAGCCGGCGCAGCAGGCCCGTGATGGCGTCTGGTGCGAGTCCACGCACCGGGAATTCGCGCACGACATCGACGATCTGGCGGTCCTGCAGGAATTCGCGCAGCGCGGTACGGTCCTTGCCGGCGCCGAGCGCCGCCAGCGGCTCGATGCCGCCGGCACGGGCGTAGGCCGCGACGAAGGCCGGCGTGAGTGTGGTGATCTCGTAGTCCGTGCGCAATGCTGCGGCCAGCGCCGTGTCGGAGCCGAGACCGAGCGGTTCGAGCAGTTCGGCCACCAGCGCCGGATCGTTCTCGACCACGACACCGAGTGCATCGCCGGGAAGATGGCGGAGCGGCGCCCCGTCGAGGTCGAACTCGATGTGGCAGGTCGATTTGTCGGAGTCGCGGCCGTTGAGGCGCAGGTGATCGAGCACCACGGCCGGCACGTGAGCGCTGCGCCCGTCGGCATCCGCCTCGACGACGGTGGCGCTCGCCGCGCCGATCGGCGTGACCACGGCGGTGGCGCGCGGCCCGGTGGAGCGCAACTGCGCCGCGCAGGCGGGCACCGCGGCAGCGATCCACTCGGCCGCCGGCGCATCGAAATCGACGTCGCAGTCGCGCCGCGCCTGCAGGCGGGTCGCACCGAGGGCTTCGAGCCGGGCATCGAAATCGCGCGCGGTCTGGCAGAAGCGCTCGTAGGAGGAGTCGCCGAGGCCGAGCACGGCGAACTGCAGCGCGTCGAGGCGCGGCGCCTTGCGCCCCATGAGGAACTCGCAGAAGCCCCGCGCCGGTTCCGGTGGATCGCCTTCGCCGTGGGTGGCCGTCACCACCAGCAGGAAGCGCTCGTCCTTCAGTTCGCGCGGCCGGTAGTCGTTCATGCCGACCACGCGTGCCGGCACGCCGCTGTCGCCGAGGAGTTTGCCGAGCCGTGCGGCGAGCCCCCGGGCATGACCCGTCTCCGAGCCGAACAGCACCGTCACGCGGGCTCCGGCCGACGGTACCGCGGCAATGGCCGGTGCCGGGGCGCTCTCCATTCCGGCCAGATAGCCACTGGCCCAGGCCCGCTGCAGCGGGCCGAGGTCACGGGCAAGGGCTTGCAGTCGCGCCAGTTGCTCGGTGGTGAGCGGACCGGCGCCGGCAGGATGGGCGCTCATGGTCGTGAACATTAGCCAAGCCCGGGACGTTCCGTCAGAACGAGTGAGCCTGTCTTTATTGCTCCAGGTAGGGCCGGCCGGGCGCGGCGGCTGCCGCCGGCGGCAGCCGCATCCCGTCGGGTCGCCGACCGGAAGTGCGTGGCGGAGCCGCGGACAGGCGATGGCGCCGCATCCGGGGGCACGGCACCACTGCCTTTTTCGTTTGTCCGGGTGCAGAATCCAGTGTCAGACAGCACACTGCAGGGAGATGGTCATGAAGCGCACGACGACAGGCCTGCTCGTTCTGGGTGGAGCCGTGATACTGGCTGCCGTACCCCTCGTGGTGACCTCGTGGGCGCCGGAGGCCGCGGAGACAGCGGAGGCCGCGGAGACACCCGTGGCCGTGCCGACAACCGATGCGGAACATGTCGCCGAGGCGCAGGCGTACGAGAAGGAGGCGGCGGAACTCACGGCGAAGGCCAGGCGCCATGCCAGTCTCGCCGCCAGTTATCGCGCCCGCATGAGCGGTGGCGACAAACAGACGACCTCCCTGCGCAGCCTGATGAAGCACTGCGAGCGCCTGTCGAAGGTGTACGGTGAAGCCGCTGCCGAGGCCACCGAGATGGCACGCATGCACCGGGACATGGCTCGCGGCGAGTGAGCGTCGGGTAGACCGCTGCCAGGTCCGTCGGGACGCGCGGCGGTCGGCCGCCTTTGTCCTCTGCGGTGAGCGGTAGCCCGACCGGTTTCAGCCGATAGCATCGATTACGCGGCGTGAAGCTCCTGAATCCGTGGCGAAAATAGCGTTCTAGTCCAGTTCGACACGCGGCGGTCGCCGGGTGCCTCTTTCGCTGGCGGTGAGCGGCATCTCGATCAGTTTCACCCTGGCGCCCTGTGCGCCGAACACGAAGATCTGGCACCAGCCCCAGCTTGCCGGCACATGCCAGGTCTTGTCACTCGATACCGTGTCGACCACCCGTTTCCAGTCGCAGCGCAGTTCGAACTGGTCCACCTCGCCTTCGATCCCGTCGAAGGTGAAGGACTGGCGCAGTAGCTGGTGTTGCCAGTTGGGACGCCCCTCCGCGCAGCCGGAGCGGAACTCGACGACACCGGGAAAGCTGAGCGCATCGGGGCCGCTGATCGCCTGCTCGATCCCGGCAACAACCTTCTCGACCCGCGGGTCGACCAGTGGCGGACGCAGCGCTTTCATCGTTTCGTGCGTAGCCAGCGCCGCGGCATACTGGTTCAGCAGGACCTCGAGGCTGAAGCGCTGGAGAAGAACGGTGCGATAGGCCTTGTCCTCGAGGGCGTCGCCCCCGAGCCGGGAAGCACGGTGCAGGCTGCGCAGTTGCCCGGCTTTGTCCCCGGTCGCGCCCTGGAGCGTCGAGCGCAGCAGCCACAGTCGCGTGGCCTCGTAGTGGTTCCACGCACCGTCGCGGTCCATCTCGTCGACCCTGGCTGCGGCCTCCGCGTAGCGTTGCTCGTCGGCAAGCTGCACGACCTCCTTGAACCAGCGGTTGAACTCCCGGCGCGCTCCGAGCGGCTGGTTGCCGATCGAGAAGATGTAGCGAAAGCGGCTGGCACACTGCTCGATCGGCTGGCCCTGCCAGGTCGCCGGCTCGTAGCGCGTTTTCAGGATCGCGGCGATCGCGGCGCGCTCGAACGCCGCCACACCGGTCGAGTCCTCCACGATGGGATTGGCCACCGTGCCGTCGGGCTGGATGGTGAAGCTGAGCTCCACCCAGCCTTCCTGACCCTGTCTTAAGGCTGACGATGGGTATGCAGGACGGATGGCGTCGACCACGTGGGCCCTGGTGCCGTAAGCCTGTCCCGCCGCTGCTGCCGGTGCCTGGGGCACCAGCGCAGGCTCGGTTACAGCGGCGGGCGGCTGGGGCGCCAGTGCAGGCTCGGTGACAACGGCCGGTGGCTGGCGCACCAGCGCAGGCTCGGTCACATCGTTGCCCCTGGCCAGTGCGGCGAGCGCCGCGGCGCTCAGCATGACTGCCGGGACGATCGCTCGTCGGATCAGCCAGCTCATCGTGTTCCCTGACGGTTCCCCGGGGCGGGTGCCACGACCGGATCTTACGTCAGCTCAGCGCCGCACCGTCAGTCGGCCCTCGAGAAATCTGCCGATTTCGGCGGCAGCCTGCCGCGCCTCCGGCGCGGTGGCGTGGTCCTGCCAGACATGCCACATGCCCTCCCAGGCGTCGAGCGTGATGTCCACGCCGGCCGCGCGGGCGCGCCGTGCGAGGCGGATCGAGTCGCTGAGCAGCACTTCACGCGTGCCGACCTGGATCAGCAGCGGCGGGAAACCGGTGAAGTCGGCGTACACGGGCGAGATCAGCGGGTCGCGCGGGTCGTGCGTGCCGGCATAGAGGGCGAAGCGCGCGGTCGGATCACCGACCACGATCGGGTCCCAGGCGGCGAGCGTGGTGCGCGTGTCGCTCGCCGGCGTGAGGTCGCCGAGCGGGGAGAGCGCTGCGACGGCGGCGGGCATAGACAGCCCGTCGCGGCGCGCGGCGAGCGCGCAGCTGATCGCCAGGCCGCCACCGGCCGAGTCACCGACGAAGGCGACGTCGCTTCCCTGATGGCCCGTCTTCAGCAGCCAGCGGTAGGCGGTGAGGCAGTCGTCCACTGCGGCGGGGTAGGGATGCTCGGGCGCGAGACGATACTCGACCGAGAGCACGGGAACACCCGCGGCCGGGCCGACTCGCAGCGGCACGGCGAGCTGGGCGGCGGCGGAGCCGAGGATATAGCCGCCGCCGTGCAGGTAGAGGAGTGCCTTGCGCGCGTGCCGCGGCTCGCCGGTGCGGATCCACCAGGCGGGAACGCCGCCGGCGTCGACGGCCTCGAGCGTGTAGTCCGTGGAGATGCGGCGCGCGTTGGCGAGGAACATCTTCGCGAGGCCGTCGCGCATGCGCTGCATCGCCTGCCGGTCGTTGTAGTCCATCTGCACCGGCGGGCGCCGTTTCAGGTCGCGGTAGAACTGCTGTGCCTCGGGGCTGATGGCCGCGGGGACGGGCTGCGGCACAGCCTCGTCGGCGGGCGCAGCCGGTGCGCACAACAACGCAAAGGCCAGCGCGGCGACGGCCGGCGCGATCGACAGCGGTATCGGGTGCATGGCTCGCTCCTCCGCGGTGCCGGGCCGGCTGGCTGCGGTACGCGCCGACGGAGGCTCACTATGCCTGCGCGGGACCGGCCCGGGAAGCGGTTTCAGGATCCGGGTGGCGGGGAACCGAAGTGGCCGGCGGACGAGGTCGCTGGCACCGCAGGTGCCCGGCTGTCGCAAAGCGCGCGCATGAGGCACAGTGTCGCCTGCCCGTCGTCCGGCGCGCGTGTCAGGCACCGTGCGACTGGCCTCGTTCCTCCCAGCGCCGCAGAGGTCACCATGGATTCCCGCGAACAACACGCCATCGTCAGCATCGCCCTGCTCGCCGCCTTCGCCGACGGCCTGCAGGACGACCGTGAGCGCGAGCAGGTCCGGCGCATCGCCGCATCGCTGGCCGGGGCCGATGGCGCTCCGGCGCTGGCGCAGCTGTACCAGGACGTGTTGCTGAAGCGCGTCGATCTGCGCCAGGCGAGCGCCGTTCTGACCGATCCGGGGCAGCGCCAGCTCGCCTACGAGCTGGCCGTCTGCGTCTGCGACAGCGATGGCGCGGCGAGCCCGGCCGAGCAGCGCTTCCTCGCCGAGCTGAAGACCGCGCTCGGGCTGGCGGCGAGCCAGACTGCCGCGGTGGAACGCGACGCTGCGGCGCTGGCGGCGGCGCCGCTCGCCGCAGCCGGTGCGACGGCGGCCGCGGCAGCGACACCGCCCGCCGATGCCGAACTCGACCGCTACATCCTCAATCACGCCATCGTCAACGGTGCCATCGAGCTGCTGCCGCAGTCGCTCGCGTCCATGGCGATCATCCCGCTGCAGATGAAGATGGTCTATCGCATCGGCAAGGCCTATGGCTTCGACCTGGACAAGGGCCACATCAGGGATTTCATCGCCACCGCCGGCGTCGGCATCACCTCGCAGTACCTGGAGCAGGTCGGCCGCAAGCTGCTCGGCGGCCTGCTCGGCTCGGTCGCGGGCGGCATCGGCCGCGGCGTCGGCAGCGTCGCGACGGGCGCGGCTTTTTCCTTCGCGACCACCTACGCCCTCGGCCAGCTCGCGAAGCGCTACTACGCCGGCGGGCGCCAGATGAATGCGGCGCTGCTGCGGGACACGTTCCAGTCCCTGCTCGGCCAGGCGCGGGAGCTGCAGCAGCAGAACCTCACGCAGATCCGCGACCAGGCGCGCACGCTCGACATCAGCCAGGTGATGTCGATGGTGAAAAACTGAGCGGCAGGCGGTTTCCGGCACGGGTACCCGGATGAACCACCGCGCGCCGATGACGCTCACGTCCGCCGGGGACCCCGCGCTGCGGGCCTGGATCGTGGCGCGACGACGCCTGCCGGGCGTCACCTCCGGATCGGCGCTCCTCGCCGTCGGCAACCGTCTGCTCGCGATCCACGACGATGCTTTCCGTGCGACCTGGATCGACCCGGCCGATGGCACGCCCGAGCCGCTGGTCCTGCAGGGCGACGGAGCGGCGCTGCCGAAACCGCTGCGACCGGACTTCGAGGCGGCGCTTGCCACCGCCGACGGCACGATCTACCTGCTCGGCTCGGGCTCGAAGGCGACGCGCTGTGCGATCGCACGCATCCGCGGCGCGACCGTCGCCGTGTACGACCATCCGCGCCTCTACGCCAGCGTGCGCGATGCGCTCGGCCTCGCGGCGCGGCCGAACATCGAGGGTGCCGTGCTCGTGGCCGATCGCCTGCGCGTCTTTCATCGCGGCGCGGGCGGCGCGCCGAGCGCGGGTGTCGACCTGCCTGCAGCGACGCTCGATGGTGGCGAGCCGGCGGTCGGCGGCGTGCTGCTGCTGGAACTTGGCGCGCTCGACGACATTCCGCTTGGTCTGACCGACGTGGTCGTGCTCGGCCCGGGCCGCTACGCCTTCACCGCAGCCGCCGAGGACACAGCGGACGCTGTCGCCGACGGGCCGGTGGCCGGCTCCGTGGTCGGCACCTGGTGCGAGACGGGGCCAGCGCCTGGCGCACACTGGACGCGGCTGCGCCACGCGGATGGCTCGCCCTGCGTGGAGAAGGTGGAAGGACTCGTGGTCGACGCCGACCGGCGCGGCGGCTGGCTCATCACGGATACGGACGACCCCGCGCGCGCCGGTGAACTCTGCCGGATCGGGCTCGAAGGATTCGCCGGTGAGCGCGGCGGCTGACGGGCTGGCGGCAAGCTGCCGGCTGCACGCGGGCGACGGGCCACAGGCCGGCTAAGCCAATCGGTCGGCCTGAATGGGATCCAGCCGCGGCGCCAGCACGTGGTGGACCACGAAGGTCACGAGATAGGCAAAGGCGCAGAACATCAGCAACAACGAGTAGGCACCGGCTTCGTTGCCGGCAGCCTTGTAGTGATCGAGCACCATGCCGCAGACGACCGGAAACAGCATGCCGCCGATGGCCCCGGCAAAGCCGCCGATGCCGGTCACCGATGCAACCGCCTGCACCGGGAACATGTCGGACACGGTGGTGAACAAGGTCGCCGACCAGGCCTGGTGAGCCGCGCCGGCCAGCGCGATGAGCAGCACGGCGGGCCAGACATCGACCCGGGTCGCCAGGGCCACGGGTACCACGCAGACGGCGAACAACAGCATGCCGGTCTTGCGCGCGCGGGTGATGGTCCAGCCCTTCTGCAACAGGTGCCCGGTCACCCAGCCGCCGGCGATGCTGAGGACCGTCACGATCGCGTAGATCGCCACCAGCTTGTCCCAGCTCTGCCGGATATCGAGGCCGTAGACCTTCCTGAAGAAATCGGGCAACCAGATCAGGAAGAACCACCACACCGGATCGGTCAGGAATTTGGCCGCCATGAAGGACCATGTCTGCCGGTGACGGAGCAGGTGCGTCCACGGCACAGCGGTCGACCCGCCATCCCCTGATGCTTCGCCGCCGATTTCGGCGAGCTCGGTCGACGAGATGTAGCGCGACGCCGCAGGCGTCGAAAACAGCCGCCACCAGAAGACGAGCCACACGAATCCCGCCAGGCCGGCGATGACGAAGGCCGACTGCCAGCCCCAGGCAAAAGCCGCCGCCGGCACCAGTGCCGGGGCCAGCACGGCGCCGACGTTGGTGCCGGAGTTGAACACACTGGTCGCGAGTGCCCGTTCCTGTCTGGGAAACCACTGCGCGACCGCCTTGATGGCGGAGGGGAAGTTGCCGC
Organism: Pseudomonadota bacterium; assembly: GCA_963205295.1. GTDB lineage: Bacteria > Pseudomonadota > Gammaproteobacteria > Steroidobacterales > QUBU01. Next base: position 10,077 of record CAUJIY010000128.1, on the reverse strand, counting down.
CCTCGCCGAGGCCGAGGGCGATGCGGGCGAGAAAGAAGCCCGCGACGCTGCCGACCGCCGCATGCGCCATGGCTGCCAGGCTCCAGGCGACGATCGAGATGCCGTAGCCGAGCTTCGTGCCGAGCCGGTCGACGAGCCAGCCGAATCCCAGCAGGCTGATTCCATAGGCGCCCTGGAATGCCGAGTTGACCAGGCCAAATTCAGTTGCGGTCCACCCCAGTTCTTCGTCGAGGATGCCCTTGATCAGCGACAGAATCTGGCGATCCACGTAGTTGATGGTGGTCGCGAAAAACAACAGCGCGCAGACCACCCAGCGGAAGCGGATGGCGGCCGCGTGCGCGTTCGTTACGATGGCCATGATCCGCGCCGTACGTGCATGTCCGGCGACGCCGTCGTTCAGCCGGCGGCCGCCACGGCAGCGGCAGCGTTCCGGGTGACTTCGTCCCAGGCGCCGTGCCGCAGGAGATCGGCCGGCGCGATCCAGGAGCCGCCAACGCAGGCGACGTTGGGTTCCGCGAGAAACCCGGCCACGTTGCGTGGCGAGATCCCGCCGGTTGGACAAAAGCGCAGCGCCGGCAGCACCGGTGCCACGGCCCGCAGCAGTTCGATGCCACCGGCGAGCGATGCCGGAAACACCTTCAGCACGGTGTAGCCCTCCGCTTCGAGGCTCATCATTTCACTGACCGTCGCGGCACCGGGCAGCCACGGCAGGGCGCTCTGGCGTGCGGCGGCCACCAGGGCGGGCGTCGACCCCGGGCTCACGGCAAAGGCCGCGCCGGCCCCGGCGAGCGACCGCAGATCACCGGCGTTGCGGCAGGTGCCGCCGCCGACGCAGAAACCGGGCCGCTCCCGGGCGAGGACTTCGATGGCGCGCAGCGCCGCGGCTGTGCGCAGTGTGATCTCGGCGATGCCGATGCCGCCCGCGAGCAAGGCATCGGCAAGCGGCAGCGCGTGTGCGGCGTCGTCGAGCGTCACGACGGGAATGACCCGGCTGATGCCGAGCAGGTCAGCGATGGTGTCAGCCATGTGTGGTCTCCCCGGGCCGCGCGCGCACGCCGGCGCGCACGCCGTGCTGCATGAGTTGTGTCGTCACCGTGGTCAGTTGCCGGCGAAAGCCAGCCGCCGCCGCCAGCTCGGCGCCGAATACGCCGGAACAGTCGAGGAAGCCCGCGACCAGTCCGGCTGCGGAGCCACCTGCGCGCTGCGCGATCTCCCGGAAACGCGTGGCGAGCGGGTCATCGACCTTGTACGGTTCGCTGCGGCCCAGACCGGCGCAATAAAGGATCCATGCAGCGATCACGAGAACGGCGAGCGGTGCGGACCGACCGTTCGCCAGCCTTTCCTGCAGTGGCGCGAGCAGGCGCTGCGGCAGCTTCTGCGAGCCGTCCATCGCGATCTGGCTCAACGGGTACGGCAGGGCGCTGTTGCCGAAGCGTTCCAGTATCCGGCGCTGGTAGTTCCGGGGATCGAGGCCCGCGGCAGGCGCCAGCGTCGGCGCCAGCTCGTCGCGCATCAGCTGTTCCACGAGCGTGCGAAGGTCCTGGTCGGCCATCGCCTCGTGCACGAAGCGATAGCCGAGGGCGAGGCCGAGATAGGCCAGAGTCGAATGACTGCCGTTGAGCAGGCGCAGCTTGGCGAGTTCGAACGGCCGTATATCGTCGACCCACTGCGCACCCGCGAGTTCGAGCGGCGGGCGCGGACCGGCGAACCGGTCTTCGATGACCCACTGGGTGAACGGCTCGGTCACCACCAGCGCGAGGTCCCGTACACCCAGCTGCTGTTCCGCCTGCGTGATGTCGTCCGGCGTCGTGGCGGGGACGATCCGGTCGACCATGCTCGAGGGAAACGTGGCGTTGCCCTCAAGCCAGTCCGCCAGGTGCGGGTCGAGTCGTCGCGCCAATTCCACCACCACTGCGCGCACCGCGGCACCGTTTTGCGGCAGGTTGTCGCAACAGAGGATGGTCGGCGCCGCCACCCCGTTCTGGTGCCGGGCCCGCAGGCCGGCCACCAGCAGCCCGGGCGCACTGCGCGGGTTCGACGGGTTCTGCAGATCGTGCAGGATGTCGGCGTGGCGGCTGTCGAGGCGCCCCGTGGCCGGGTCCCGGCAGTAGCCCTTCTCGGTCACGGTCAGGGTGATGAGATGCGTCGCCGGACGGGCGATGGCCGCGATGACGGCGGCCGGGTTCTGCGGTGCGACCAGCACCTCGGCCATGGCCTGCACCAGCCGCAGGCGCGTGCCGGAGACGCTGCGCTCGGCCACGGTGTAGAGGCAGTCCTGCGGTGCGAGCTGGTCGTGCACGGCGGCCGAGCGGCAGGAGACGCCGCAGATCCGCCAGTCGCCACCGGACCGATCGAGCACGTCGTCGATGTAACAGGCCTGGTGCGCCCGATGGAATGCGCCGAGGCCAAGGTGGACGATTCCGACGCCATGGGCTTCACGGCGGTAACGCGGCCGATGGACGGCCGGCGCCAGTGCAGCAAGGGACGCAGGCTGCAAACGCGGCGCGTTCAAAGCCGATAGGCCTGTCTGGGGAGGTGGTAGGCGAGGTCGACGGCGATCCCGGCGGCCTCGTCCTCGTCGAGCTGTCCTTCGGCCACGAGTTCGGCGAGGTACCCGCAGTCGATGCGCCGTGCGGCATCGTGGCGCGCCGGAATCGAGCAGAAGGCGCGGGTATCGTCGTTGAAGCCCACGGTGTTGTAGAAACCGGCGGTCTCGGTGACCTGCCGGCGGAAGCGTCGCATGCCTTCGGGACTGTCGTGGAACCACCACGCAGGACCGAGCTTCAGCGCCGGATAATGCCCCGCGAGCGGCGCAAGTTCGCGCGCGTAGGTGGACTCGTCCAGCGTGAACAGGATGAGCGTCAGCCGTGATTCGTTGCCGTAGCGGTCGAGCAGCGGCTTGAGCGCGCGCACGTAGTCGGTGCGCTGCGGAATGTCGGCGCCCCGGTCGCGCCCGAAGCGTGCGTAGAGCGCGGCGTTGTGGTTGCGCCACGCGCCCGGGTGCAGCTGCATGACGAGACCGTCCTCGAGGCTCATGCCCGCCATGACGGTGAGCATGTGGGCGCGGAACAATTCCGCGTCCTGTGCAGCGACGGGGCCATCGACGACGCGCCGGAACAGCGCGCGCGCCTCCCGGTCGCCCAGCTCCGCGGTGGCAGCCGTGGGATGTCCGTGGTCGGTCGCGGTCGCACCCATCGACGCGAAGAAGTGGCGCCGCAGGCGCAGTGCGTCCAGGTAGCCGGTGTAATCGGCGACATCGCAGCCGGTCAGCTCGGCCAGGCGCGCCAGATTCGCGCGAAAGCCTGCGAATTCCGGATCGACCACCGGATCGGGGCGGAAGGTCGTGATCACGCGGCCCGTCCAGCCCGAGCGTCGTAGCGCCTGATGGTGTCGCAGGTCGTCGAGAGGGGACTCGGTGGTCGCCAGCACCTCGATGCCGAAGCGCTCGAAGAGCGCGCGTGGCAGGAACCCGGCCGTGGCGAGCTGGCTGCCGATCGCATCGAAGTAATGGTCGGCAGTATCCGCCTGCAACCGGACGTCGAGACCGAACACCGCGCTGAAGACCCAGTCGAGCCACAGTCGCGAGGGTGTGCCGCGGAACAGGTGGTAGTTCGCCGCGAACAGGCGCCACGCCTGCCGGGCGTCCGTCCCGGGCGTCGAACCGTCGGGCCGCGCCACGCCCAGCCGTTCCAGGTCGATGCCCTGGCTGTAGAGCATGCGCAGCAGATAGTGATCCGGGGTGACCAGCAACTCGGTGGCATTCGTGAATGGCTGGTTGCCGGCGAACCAGGCCGGGTCCGTATGACCATGCGGGCTGACGATGGGAAGCCCGCTGACGCTGTCGTACAGGCGACGGGCAATCGGGCGGACAGCCGGCCCGGTGGGCAGAAGCCGGTCGGGGTGCAATGTCAGCGCCGTCGCCACGCCGTCAGCTGCGCACCAGTGCCGCGGCCGTGCCGAAGCGGCTGCGCTGGGCACTGGCGTGGGCTTTTGCGGCTGTCAGGGCTTCGGTCTCGGACGCATCGAGCAGGTAGTTCATGACCTGCCGGAGATGGGCCTGCATGGCGCTGCGCGCGGCGCCGGCGTCGTGGCTGCGCAGCGCGTCGAGAATGGCGCTGTGCTCGCCGACGACGGGCTTCATGCCGCTGGCGCGTGACCGCTGGAACAGCTCGATGCACTTCGGGCTCTCGAGCCGGATGGTCCACAGCGATTCGACCACCGAGGCCATGGCCTTGTTGCGTGTGGCATCGGCGATGGCCTGGTGGAACTGGCGGTCGACCGCCTCGCCGTGCCCGCGCTTGTTGGCGGTGGCCATCTCCCCAAGCAGGCGCTCGAGTTCCGCCAGTTCGGCCTCCGTGATCTGCGTGGCAGCGAGCGCCGCGACCTCACCCTCGAACAGGATGCGTGCCTCGGTCAGTTCGAACGGATCCACGTCCATGGGCAGCGGTACTGCGCGCGTGGTCGGCACGGCGGCCACATAGACGCCGGAACCCATCCTGGCCTCGAGCACGCCGTCGTTCTGCAGCGCCACGATGGCCTCGCGGATGGTCGCACGGCTGACCTTGTGGGCCGTGGCGAGGTCGCGCTCGCCGGGCAGGCGCTCCCCGATCCGGTATTCGCCGGCGACGATGGCGGTCGCGAGCTTCTCGGCGACGAGGTGATAGAGCCGCGTACCGCGTGTCTTCCTGCCCATGACGGGCACCCCCATCAGAACCAAAGTGGCCTGAACAATAGCATGAAGCGGACGGGCCAGTTATAGTGCCCGCCATCCTGTCGGATGCCAGAGTGCCGGGCGGCTCATGAAAATAACAGCAGCGCGCGTCATCGTGACCTCACCGGGGCGCAATTTCGTCACCCTCAAGGTGCTCACCGACCAGGGCGTCTACGGGATCGGTGATGCCACGCTGAATGGCCGGGAACTGGCGGTCGCCGCCTACCTCGACGACCACGTGATTCCCTGCCTGATCGGACGGGATCCGGCGCGCATCGAGGACATCTGGCAGTTCCTTTATCGCGGCGCCTATTGGCGTCGCGGCCCGGTGACGATGCGCGCCATCGCCGCCGTCGATGTCGCGCTGTGGGACATCAAGGCCAAGATGGCCGGCATGCCGCTGTACCAGCTGCTCGGCGGCCGGAGCCGCGACCGGGTGCTGGTCTACGGGCACGCGAACGGCGCCGATCTCGAGTCGACGGTGGATGCCGTCGGGCAATACCTGCAGCTGGGCTACACGGCCGTGCGCGCGCAGTCGGGCATCCCGGGCGTGGCGATGGCGTACGGTGTCGGGCGCGGCAAGCTGCACTACGAGCCCGCCGATGCCGCGCTGCCGACCGAGACGGTCTGGAACACGCGCAAGTACCTCAACCATGCGCCACAGCTGTTCGAGCGGCTCCGGGTGCGCTTCGGCCAGGACATCGAGCTGCTGCACGACGTGCATCATCGCCTGACGCCGATGGAGGCCGCCCAGCTCGGCAGGTCACTGGAGCCGTACCGGCTTTTCTGGCTGGAGGATGCGACACCGGCCGAAAACCAGGACGCCTTCAGGCTGATCCGGGCGCATACGACGACACCACTGGCGGTCGGGGAGATCTTCAACAGCATCTGGGACTGCAAGGACCTGATCCAGAACCAGCTGATCGACTACATCCGTGCGACCGTGGTCGGCGCTGGCGGCATCACCCACCTGCGCCGCATCGCCGATTTCGCCGCGCTGTATCAGGTGCGGACCGGTTGCCATGGGGCGACCGACCTGTCGCCGGTCACCATGGGCGCTGCCCTGCATTTCGACACCTGGGTACCGAATTTCGGCATCCAGGAGTACATGCGTCACAGCACCGACACCGATGCAGTCTTCCCCCACGACTATCGCTTCGAGCAGGGCTGCCTGTACGCCGGAGAATCACCGGGCCATGGCGTCGACATCGACGAAGCCCTGGCCGCCCGGTTTCCGTACCGGCCGGCGAGCCTGCCGGTTGCCCGGCTCGAAGACGGGACGGTATGGAACTGGTAGTCGACGTCGCGCGGCCCGTCGTTGCCGTCGGCGAATGCATGCTGGAGCTGTCGCACCTGACGGCGTCCGGCGAGCGCCGGCTGGGTGCCGGCTGGTGCCTCGGGCTCGGCGGCGACACGTACAACACCGCCGTCTATCTCAGCAGATCCGGCCTGCCGGTCCGGTATCTTTCGGTACTCGGGGTGGACCCTTACAGCGCCGAAATGCTCGCAATCTGGCGCGCCGAAGGCCTGGACACCGGTCTCGTCCTGCGTCACCCCGGACGCCTGCCGGGGCTGTACGCGATCCACACGGACGGCAACGGCGAGCGCAGCTTTACCTACTGGCGCAGCCACTCGGCGGCGCGTGCGCTGTTCGACCTGCCGGAGGCCGGGCGCGCCTTGCGGGCAGCCGAGGCGGCCGGCCTGCTGTACCTCTCCGGTATCACCCTGTCGCTCTTCGATGCGGAGCGGCGCCGGCGCCTCGTCGACCTGGCCGGGCGCGTCAGGGCGCGCGGTGGCGCAGTCGCCTTCGATCCGAATTATCGCGTGGCCGGCTGGGACGATGCCGCCACCGCACGCGCGGCGATCGGGGAGATCGCTCCGCTGGTGTCGATTGCGCTGCCGACGGCCGATGACGAGGAACGGCTGTTCGGCGCTGCCTCGGCCGATCAGGTCATCGATCGCTGGCAGCGCTACGGTGCCGGCGAGGTCGTCGTCAAGCGTGGCGCGGCCGGATGCCGGTTCGGCTCAGGGTCGCAGCGGTTCGATGTGCCCGCCGCGGAAGTCCCGCAGGTGATCGATACGACGGGTGCGGGCGATGCGTTCAACGCGGGCTATCTGGCCGCGCGTGTCGGCGGCGCCGGTGCGCGGGCCGCGGCGAGGGCAGCGGCGCACCAGGCCGCGCAGGTGATCCAGCATCATGGCGCGATCGTGCCGCGGACAAGGTAGCGTCACGAAAAATGGTCGGACCAATTTGGCCTTGACAATATATACATCGGTTTGTCTAATTGGCCGGTGTAGTCGGACGGGTGCCGGGGGCGGAGGGGTCTCGCCGACACCCTGCGCAGGATCGGCACCGTCCGCAGACCCGAACGAAATCACCAGTGGGGAATCCGCATGCAGCGTACTTCTTGGCCTGCCGCCCGTAGCCTGGGCCTTGTCCTGGCCGGTATCGGCATCTTCGCATTGTCGACGGAAGCCTGGTCGCAGGTCGCCGAGATCATCGTCACCACGCGCAAGCGCGAGGAGAGCCTGCAGGAGATCCCGGTTGCGGTGCAGGCCGTCAACGCCGAGGACATCGAGCGCCGGGGGCTGACCTCCCTCGCTGACATCATCCGGCAGTCCCCGAGCGTGATCCTCGACCAGGGTTTCGCGCCGCAGGACCAGCGCATCACCATCCGCGGCCTGGCCCCCACCCGCGGCCGCCAGAACGTGGCGGTGCTGGTCGACGACATCGACGTCTCCAGCGAATCGATCGGCACGCTGGGCGGTTCGCTGCTCATCAACCCGCAGCTTTTCGACCTCGAGCAGGTCGAGATCGTCAAGGGTCCGCAGAACGCGCTCTATGGCCGCTCCGCGTTCGCGGGCGCGATCAACTACATCACGAAGAAGCCGGGCGACGTCTTCGACGCCAGCGTTGGCGCCGACGTCGGCTCGGACGGACAGATGATGTTCAGGGGCAGCGTCAGCGGCCCGCTGACCGACAGCCTCAGCGGCGGCATCTCGGCCATGAACTGGGATCATGACGGGTTCTATACCAACCCCTTCACGAACGGCGAAGTCGGTGGCAAGGACGGCACCGGCATTGCCGGTACCCTGGTGTGGCACGCGACCGACACGCTGAAACTCACCGGCCGCCTCGAAAACCTCGACGACCACTTCGAAGTCACACCCTACGCCGTGGTGCGCTACCCGGCCGGCCAGGTGCCGAATCCGGCCACGCCACAGTTCAACACGAATTTCCCGATCAACCCGACTGCCGGCGACGGCGGTGCCATCTGGTGCGTTCCGGCCTGCCCGGCTGCCCCGGGTACGCTGGCACCCGTGATCACCAGCGCCACGTTTCCCGGTTACGTGCCGGGCGTGAACGGCAAGCTGCCGGACGGCGACACGCAGCAGCTGACCCTCAGCGAGGATCCGCGCACCTGCCCGGACACCTATCCCACCTCCCTCGGCGGCTGCCAGGACTTCCCCGGCACCGACCGCGACATCACCCGCTTCACCCTGACGCTCGACTGGGATGCGGGGCTGGTCGATGTCAAGTCGCTGAGCCACATCGCCTCGGGCGAGACGCTGCAGCAGCAGGGCGCGAAGGACGTCAGCGCCGCCTCGTCCAGCTTCGGGAGCATGGTCCACATCGACACGGACACCGACCTGCTGAGCCAGGAGTTCCGTGTCCTGTCGAAGCCGGGTGGTCCGGTGACCTGGGCTGCCGGCGCGTTGTACTGGCTCGAAGAGGTCGAGGTCGCCGACGGCTCCAACAACTGCCTCAACTACCAGCGGCCCCCTGGTTTTCCGCCGGCCCCGTTCAACGGCATCTGCGGTCCCAGCATCGCCAATATCGTGGACACCGGGCCGCTGCCGCTGGGGTCGATCACGCCGCTGGCCGACCCGAACCGGGTGCCGCTCAATCCGAATCCCTATGACCGCGAGACCGAGCACTACTCGGTCTATGCCCTGGTCGAATGGCAGTTCGCCGAGGAGTGGAAGGTCGCGTTCGAGGCCCGGCAGACCTGGGAGGAACTGCGGCTGCAGGGTCCGGGTGCGGCCAACAACGCCATCGGATCCTATGGCAACGGCCTCTGGGATCCTTCCGGCACGTATCCCTGCGGTACCGTGCCCCCGTTCACCGCCCGGTGCCCGAGTATCGGCCCGGGGACCATCGACCTGGATGGCGCCGGACCGGGTGGATTCGCGACTTACGCGCCGACGCTCACGAGTCTGGAACTCGGCACGATCGATGACGATTTCTTCGCTCCCAAGGCGACCCTGACCTGGACCCCCGATCAGGACATGCTCTTCTACTTCTCCTGGGCCGAAGCCTTCAAGCCGGAGGGCATCTCACCGTTCACCGGTGGCACCGGCGTGTTCGATCCGGTGGGCAACACCTTCAAGCAGGAGAAGCTGCAGGTCTGGGAACTCGGCGCCAAGACGAGCTGGTTCGACCGCCGGCTGGTCGCCAACCTCACCGGCTTCTTCCAGGACTTCAAGAACAAGCAGGTGGGCACGTCGGTCGAGGTGAACGGCATCCTGCTGCCGCGCACGGTCAACGCGGGCAAGGCCGAAGTCTGGGGTACGGAACTCGAACTCACCTGGTTCGCGACGGACAACCTGAACTTCAACCTGGCCTACACCTGGCTCGATACGGAGTACAAGAGCTACCTGAACACCACGAGCAGTGCCGCGACGATCGGCTACCTGAACAATTGCGTGGCGATCGTACGCAGCAGGAACACCCCGATCGCCACCGGTCCGTATGCCGGCAAGTTCCCCTCGGCCTGCGTGCTCGACTACTCGGGCAAGGAGCTGGAGAACGCACCGGAAAATTCCCTGGTGGGCAGCGCGCGCTACCAGCACCAGCTCGTGGAGGACACCGACTGGTTCGTGGAGGGTGACTTCCAGTACCAGGACGACCGGTTCCAGAGCGCCAGCAACAATGCGATCTGGCCGTCCTACTGGCTCGCCAACTTCCGTGCGGGCATCAGCAGCCCGCAATGGGATGTGGTGGCCTACGTCGACAACGCCTTCGACGACGACACCTTCAAGACCGGGCTGGGGGATGTCGACCTGGTCACGTTCCAGACGACCAACCAGGCCTACATGAGGACCGTTGCCATCATGCCGGATCCGCGTACCTATGGCCTGCGGGTCAACTACCGCTTCGGCGGCGAATGATTCGCACCTGACAATCCGCCTGGCGACAAACGGAGCCGCGCAAGCGGCTCCGTTTTTTTTGTGCGCCCGGCAGGGCGCACATTCTTGGAGGTGAGAGTCCTCTACACACCCGGCAAGGGGAAGTGTTAGCTGAGCGGCAACGGTGTCCACCGCGAGGTGGGATCGGAAGGAAGCTGTGGGCAAAGCGCTGGCCT
>CAUJIY010000127.1 GCA_963205295.1 Pseudomonadota bacterium | reverse complement strand
CGTTCGGCAAGCGCCGGGATGTCGGCCGCGGCGAGCGACACCGCCAGCAGGGCGAGTGCGGCGAGCAGGCGGAAGTAACCGACGAGGCGCACCACGCGCCGCGAGGCATCCGGGGCGATGGGCCGCGTGCCATCGCTCATCGCGGTGCGGAACTGTGCCGGCAGGGTCTGCTCTGTCAGCGCCATGGAATCGTCGCCATCCGAAGCTGGGGATTATGTCGGATCCCCGCACGAACGGCGTGATCCCGGTCGCGTTTCCCGGCGTGCCCTCGTTGGGCGGTCGCGACTGGCGTCGCTCCTACAGGCAGGCGCTCGCTGGTTCTGTAGGAGGGGCGCAAGCCCCGATTCTGGTCAGGATCGCGACTGGCGTCGCTCCTACAGGCAGGCGCTCGCTGGTGCCTGTGGGAGGGGCGCAAGCCCCGACTCCCGGGCCGGAGCGTGCGCCTGCGGGCGCGATCCATCCTGTCATCCTGTTTGACTAAACCCCGCCATCCCGCACAATACCGCCCTTTCCCCCAGGGCCCGCCGATTCCATGAACCTTCACGAATACCAGGCGAAGCAGCTCTTCGCGCGCTACCGCATTCCCGTCACTCGCGGCGAGGTTGCGGCCACGCCGGCCCAGGCCAGTGCCGCCGCCGACCGGCTCGGCGGCAAGCTCTGGGTGGTCAAGGCCCAGGTCCACGCCGGGGGGCGCGGCAAGGCCGGGGGTGTGAAGCTCGCGAAGAGCGCCGAGGAGGTGCGGGCGGCCGCCGCCGGCATGCTCGGCACGCGCCTCAAGACCAAGCAGACCGGCGCCAGCGGCCTGCCCGTCAACCTGGTGTTCGTCGAGAGCGGTAGCGCCATCGCCCGCGAACTGTACCTGTCGCTGCTCGTCGACCGCTCCCGCGAGCGCGTCGCCTTCCTTGCCTCGGCCGCCGGCGGCATGGACATCGAGGAAGTCGCGGCGAAGACCCCGGAGAAGATCCTCACCGCCGCCGTGCACCCGGCAGCAGGGCTGCAGCCGTACCAGGCGCGGCAGATGGGCTATGCGCTCGGCCTCGAGAACGACCAGCTGCGCCAGTTCATCGACATCTGCCAGAAACTCTACCGGCTGTTCTGCGACTGCGATGCCAGCCTGATCGAGGTCAACCCGCTGATCGTCACTGCCGATGGCAACCTGCTCGCGCTCGATGCCAAGATCAACATCGAGGAGAACGCGCTGTTCCGCCAGGCGGAACTGCAGGCGATGCGCGATCCCTCGCAGGAAGACGAGATGGAACGGCGTGCCGCCGAGCACGACCTGAACTACGTCTCCCTCGACGGCAACATCGCCTGCATGGTCAACGGTGCGGGCCTGGCCATGGCGACCATGGACCTCATCAAGCTGCACGGCGGGGAACCGGCGAACTTCCTCGACGTCGGCGGCGGCGCCACTCCGGAGCGCGTCGCGGCGGCCTTCCGGCTGATCCTCTCGAACCCGGCCGTGAAGGCCATCCTCGTCAACATCTTCGGCGGCATCGTGCGCTGCGACGTGATCGCAGAGGGCATCATCCAGGCGGTGCGCGACACCAGCGTGAAGGTACCGGTGGTGGTGCGTCTCGAGGGCACCAACGTCGACCAGGGCCGTGCGCTGCTCGCCGGCAGCGGCCTCGACATCACTGCCGCCACCGATCTGACCGACGCCGCCCGCAAGGTCGTCGCCGCCTCAACCCCGTAGGAGCGGCGCGAGCCGCGACCAGCCCCGCACAACACCCGTAGGAGCGGCTTCAGCCGCGATCGCCCATGAGCATCCTCATCGACAAGACCACCCGCGTCATCTGCCAGGGCCTTACCGGCCGGCAGGGCCTGTTCCACGCCCAGCAGTGCCTGGAGTACGGCACGCAGATCGTCGGCGGCGTCACGCCCGGTCGCGGCGGCGAGAGCCAGCTCGGCGTCCCGGTCTACGACACCATGCCCGAGGCCGTGAAGGCCACCGGTGCGACGGTCAGCGTGATCTTCGTGCCGGCACCGGCGGCTGCCGACGCGATCCTCGCGGCGGCCGATGCCGGCATCGAACTCATCGTCTGCATCACCGAGGGCATCCCGGTGCAGGACATGGTGAAGGTCAAGGCCGTGCTGCGCGAGCGCAGTTGCCGGCTGATCGGCCCGAACTGTCCCGGCATCATCACTCCGGGCGAGTGCAAGATCGGCATCATGCCGGGGTTCATCCACCAGCCGGGCCGCATCGGCATCGTCTCGCGCTCGGGTACGCTCACCTACGAGGCCGTGCACCAGACGACACGCAACGGCCTCGGCCAGAGCACCTGCGTGGGCATCGGCGGCGACCCGATCCGCGGCATGAATTTCATCGATTGCCTCGAGCTGTTCCAGCAGGACGGCGCCACCGAGGGCATCGTCATGGTCGGGGAGATCGGCGGCACGGACGAAGAGGCCGCGGCGCACTACATCCGCGACCATGTCACCAAACCGGTGGTCGCCTACATTGCCGGCGTCACCGCGCCGCCCGGCAAGCGCATGGGACACGCCGGCGCGATCATCTCCGGCGGCGCCGGCACCGCGGCAGCCAAGTTCGAGGCGCTGGAAACAGCCGGTGTGCGTACCGTGCGTTCGCCGGCCGAACTCGGCAGCGCGATGCGGGAGCTGCTGGGGTAAGAGGTCGCGGCTGGCGCTGCTCGCTCAAGATCCAGACCATGGGAGTCGGGGGGGGGGGGGCCCCCCCCCCCACAACCCCACACCCCAAGAGCGAGAGGGGGGGGGGGGGCGCGGCCCCCCCCAC
>CAUJIY010000126.1 GCA_963205295.1 Pseudomonadota bacterium | reverse complement strand
GACGCTCGGGCCTGGCTCGTTCCTCGACCTCGTCGCCTCCTGTCACCAGGACATCGAGGACATGCGCCACCTGCTCGCTGCCTGAGGCGGGCTCGCAGCGTTTCTCAGCCTGCGAGTGCCACAACCAGACAGTCGACGTCGACGGCGCTGTGCGCCAGCGAAAGGAAACCGACCTCGTGCGGATGCGGGGGCAGGGTCAGGTGGGCTGATCCGGCGAGAAATCTGTTCCGCGTCGGCTCCTTGACCCCGGGTACGGCAACACCTTCGAAACCTTCGACCCGACATTTGATGTCGATTATCAAGTGCTCCTGCACCTGGCACGGGCAACAAGCCAAAAAGCCAAACCCAGCACCTTCAAAACGACGTGATGCGTTCCAGCACCCAGAATGCCGCCACGCCACCGATGGCGTATGACAGCCGGACGACAGGCGCTCCGCCCCCGGCCATTGGCGCGCTCCATTTTCGCAAGGCCGCCATTCCTGCCAGTACCGCTGCGACGAACAGCAGCTGACCGACCTCCACGCCGACGTTGAAGAACAGGAGCGCCACAGGTATCGCATGGTTCGGCAGTCCCACCTCGCGCAGCGCTCCGGCGAAGCCAAAGCCGTGCAGCAGGCCGAACACGAACGCGACAACCCACGGCCATCGCACCGTCAGGCTGGACTGACCGCGGTGCCGATGCACGATTTCCGCGGCGACGAACATGATGCTGAGTGCGATGCAGGCTTCTACCGGCGGCCCCGGCACGTGCACCAGTCCGAGCGTGGCCCCGCCGAGCGTGATGCTGTGCGCGACGGTGAAGGCGGTGATGGTGGCGACGAGCCGGCGCGCGCCCTCGACGAGCAACAGCAGCGCCAGCACGAACAGCAGGTGATCCACGCCGAGCAGGATGTGCTCAACGCCGAGCTTCAGGTAGGTGACAGCGACATCCAGCTGGCGGGGCGTCGCGTCGACGACGAACGATGGCGCATCCGGTGACAGCCGTGTCACCTGCGTGGTGCCATCCAGCCGCTCGATGCGCACCAGCACGTCGGTCATGGTGGCGGACAGCCCCGCGATGCGGATCCGGCCGCCGCCCAGTCCGCCCGCACAGCGCAGCGTCCAGCGCTCGGTGAAACTGCCGGCTGCCATCGCACGCCGCCGCGGTGATGAATCGGGGCAGGTGCCCGGCAGCTCCGCGTACAGGGCGAGGCGTGCATTTTCGCCGAGCCCGGGAACCTTCCAGACCACCTCGTATTTCCCGGGTGCGATCTCGCGCAATTGCAGATACGCCGGACGCACTTCATGGGCCAGAGCCGGCGTGACCGCGACGAGCATGAGCAACAGGGCAGCGAGGTGTCTCACTGGCGCGATGTCGTCGTTACCGGGTTCGGCGCCGCATCCGGCGGCTCGATCGTCACGGTATAACGTCGCAGCAGCGACTGGTAGAACTTCTCGCTGGCTTCCCGCTGCCGCTCGCCATGCCACTCACGACGCACCGCATCCCGTACTTCCTCCAGCGCGGGCACGCGGCCCTCCGTGCGCGCCGTCACCTGCACCAGGTGGGCGCCGAGACCCGATTCGACCGGCCCCGTCCATTCGCCGACGGGAAGGTCCGCGAGCCGCGCGGCGAAATCCTTGCCGAACTGCCTGGCAATTTCCGCTGCAGGCTGATCGTCGAAACGGTGCTGCAGCAGCGACTGGTCACCGAACGATGCGGGATCCGCCACGGTGCTGCGCAACTGCGCGAGCAGCCGCGCGGCGTCCTCTGCCAGCGTGCCGCGGTGACGGTCCGGGTTGAGATAGACCTGTGTGAACGTGCACCGTGGCTCGGTGCGGAAATTTCCGGGATTCACCGCCAGCCAGGTCCGCAGCTCGCCATCCGTGGGTTCGGCCACTTCGCCGGCGTCCTCGGACATGAACTCGAGCTTCTGCCGCAGCCGGCGCCGGACGATGGTGTCGTCGCGGTCGAGGCCCATGGCGAGCGCCTCGCGGTAATAGACTTCTTCGCGGACATACTCCCGGACCAGACCTTCGATCTCGGCCTCGGTCGGCGGGCGTTGCCACGTGCGTGCAAACGTGGCAGCGAGGGTCTCGATGCGTCCCTGCGTGATGACGATCGCCTCGGGCCCGCGCCCGCCGTCGGCGGCCACGAACCGGTAGCTGGTGAAAATCACCACGCCGAGCAGCAGGAAGTGTACGAGCGGCTCGCGGATCAAGCGGCGCATCGGCGTGGGGGCAGTCGGCTGTCACGCCCATGCGCAACTGCCGGATGTTCCCTTCCTGTCTACGGCGTATACCAGATCGGCGAGCTGTAGGCGCGTTCGGTGACGGTCATCCGCGTGCCGGGCAGCGGCTTCACGCCGAAGCGTTTCGCGTCGTATGCCGTCCAGCGCGGCGTGGGGATTTCGATCACCCGCACGTAGTAGAACGCCGATTCCGCAGCCTTGAATTGCGGGTCCTTCCACACCGCGATCAACTCGGGTGCGCCGATGGTGTTGGTCCAGGTCGCGTCTGCGACGTCCACCGTGCTCCCCACCGACGGCAGCTTGCCGTCCGGGCCCGGCTGACGTTCGCCGCTCCAGGCGACGTCGTAGACCTGCTCGTGCAGCTCACCCTTTCCGTCGAGCCAGCCTTTCACGATCTGGATGCGGTCGAGATTTGCGCCGAGCGGATCTTTCAGCGCCGCAGCCAGGAAGGTCGGCGACCTGCCGGCGGCGGCCGCCTTCAGGTCGCCGCCCATCGGCACGCCTTTCGCATAGCCAACCGACGCCGGCAGGCGGTTTTGCGCGTCGGCGGGCACGAAGTCCCAGCCACCGAAGAAGCGCACCACCATGCGTGGACCGGTCGTGGCGTACGTCTCCTTCCTCTGCATCGCATCCCAGATGGACTCGCGCGTGTTCTCGCTGGCCCACACCGCGGCGTAGCCGGCGGCGCCGACTTCCCAGTCCATGACGGTGACGCCGGATTTCGGCACGCTGACGAACGTCGCCGTCAGCCGCTTCGGGCCCGGCTCCTGGGGCGTGGTCTTGCCGAAGAAGTTGTCCTCCTCCATGGCCGACAGGCCGGTATGCGCATCGCTGCTGGCGATCATGCCGAACTTGTAGGGATTGGTGCCGAGCTGCTTGCCGAGCTTCAGCCCGTTCTTCAGGGCCGAGCGGGCGTACTCGAACTCCAGCATGTCATTCGTCTTCGCCACGCTGCCGTCGAGATTGCCGAAATCCCAGGTTTCGAAGTCGGCGAATTCGTCATTGGGCGACAGGTACGGGTGCGCCTCGCCGTCTCCCTTGGTCTGGGAAACCTCCGCCAGCCGCTCCCACTTCGCGCGCTGCTCCGCGTAGGCGCGGTCCACCGGCTTGCCGGTGAACGATTCGATGATGGGAAACATCCGGCCGTTGCTGACATTGCCATTGTGGGTGATGGCGAGCACGCTGCCGCCGGTCTTCTCCTCGTAGGCCGACATCCACTTCCACAGGTCCCGCGGATTGTCGCTGCCCAGCGGCGGATACACCGTGAACGGCACCACCTGGCCCGCCCGGTCGCCACCGTCGCGGAACACCACGTTGCGGTGCAGGTTGTTGCCGCCGGTGTTCGAGGTCCACTCGTAACCGATGAACGCGGTGAAGCGGCCGGGCTCGTTGTAGGCCTCGGCGGCGGCGATGGTCTCCTGCCAGGCGGCCTTGTAGGCACGCGTGCCCGGGGTGTACTGCAGGTCTTTCGGCCACTTGCCCTGCGAGAAGGCGTCGATGATGGACAGCGCGGCCTCGGTGCCCTTCCCGGCCATGATCAGGTCATACCACGCCTTGCCCTGAGGATCAGCCAGAATCTCGGGCTTCCCGGCGTACAGGTCGGGGAAGAATCCCATGTTGTCCGAATGATCGGCGACCACCAGGAAGTCCAGCGGCCGCGAGAGTTTCACAGGCTGCCCGCTCGAGGCGGTGATCTCCTCACCGCGAGCCAGGCGATAGGCATCACGCGGCCCGACGCGGGCACCGAATGCTCCCGCGTCCATCGAGAACGACGTGTGCAGATGCGTGTCGCCGAAGAGCGGACGTGTGGGGAAGTTGCGGCCGGCGTAGGGTGAATAGGGCACCCTGGCCGGAAACACCTGTTCGGCCTTGGCCTGATCGAGAGTCCCGGTGTCGGCATGGCCCTCCGCGGCGTGGGCAACGTGCGACACGGAAAACACCAGACCGATTGCGATCGAGGCTGCGGTGCCGATCTGCATGTGACGGTTCATGGGCCATTGCTCCGTGAAAATCCGGTAAAAGAGCGCGTACTCCGTTCAGAACTGCCAGGCGAAGCCCGCGGTGGGCCCGCCCTCGCCGACATCCATCAGGAAGCGGCTGTTGCCGCTGCCGTCGTCGTAATCCACGTCGAGATAGCGAAAGCCGAACAGCAGGCTGGCCTGCGCCGAGAGATGCCAGGAAGCGAATGCGGTGGCGTGCCAGGTAAAGTCGCTGCCGACGCCGAAGCCGCCGATGTCCCCCCTCGCAACCAGCGTCCAGCGTTCGCCGAGCGGCACTTCGTAGCGCAGCCCCAGCACCGGGTCCACCCAGTCCTCGCTCAGGCTGTCCGACAAGACGACGCCCGACGGCCCGCCGGTGGCGACTGTCAGATCGGAATCCACGTCCCAGTAACGCAGGCCGGCGTACGCATCGAGGCGCTCGTTCAGCGCGTACGATCCATCGAGCTCGACGATCATCTGGTCCAGCTCCACGTCGGCGCGCGTGCCGCCGAGCGGCCCGATCCCGCTCTTGTCCTGCTCGAGATTCATCCAGATCAGGTCGGCAACGATCGCCCATGGGCCCCGCTCGGCCCGGTATGCCGCCATGGCGCCCATCTCGAGGTTGTCGAGGATGTCTCCGAAGCTGACATCCACGTCAGCGGTGAGGTTGCCAACGCCTGCCTCACCGTCAATCGAGGCGCCGATCATGTAAAGGACGGCGGTGTGCTGCCAGGCTGCGTCGGCTGCGACGGCCGGCCGGCCGAGCGCGACACAAAGCGCCATGAGCGATAACGAGACGGTTTGCGACTTCATGATTCCCCCGAGCCATGAGGTTGCAGATTGTTGACCCAGCGGGCCGGTATGCGCCTCCCGCCGATCGACCATGGCAGGGCCAGATAGTACCCCAAGTCCCGACCCCGGACCGGCGGCCCGACCGGCCTGCCCACCGGCGACGACCGCCGCCGGCCAGGCCCGTCACCCGTACACCACGCCCGGGGACGTCACCCAGTCGGTGTCATCAAATCGCCCGCGTTCGTACGTTCTGCATCATCCCGTTTTTCGTGCGGCCACACTGCCGACAACGCAGGCTTTGAACGCCCAGGCCGCAGACGCTCAAATGCTCCGGCAACCGATCCGCTCGCGGCAACAAGCCAATAAGCCAAACCCGGCACCAGTCCTCACGCGAGGGCGGCGAGCAGGCGGTCGACGTCGGCGGCGGTGTGCGCGAGCGACAGGAAGCCGACCTCGTGCGGACCCGGCGGGAGGTAGATTCCCGCATCGAGCAGCCGGTGGAAGAGCGCGGGAAAATCCGTAATGAGCCTGGCATCGACCTGCGCCGCGCTGCGCAGGGTACCGGGCTGCGGCGCTGCCCCCGGGATCCAGAACAGCGAGCCGGCGCGCTGCACGTGGTAGCCCGCGGCGCGCACGCCCTGTTCGAGCCGTGACCCGAGCGCATCGAGCTGGCGGTACGCACTGCCATCCTCGAGCAGGCGCAGGGTCGCGAGTCCGGCGCGCATGGCGAGCGGGTTGGCGCTGAGCGTGCCAGCCTGGTAGACCGGCCCGGGCGGCGCGAGATACTGCATCAGATCGCGCGGCCCGGCGCAGGCGCCGACCGGAAACCCGCCGCCGATCACCTTGCCCCAGGTGACGAGGTCCGGCACCAGGCCCGTGACCTCCGTGAAGCCGCCGAAGGCCAGGCGAAAGCCGCTGATGACCTCGTCGAACACGAGCAGTGCGCCATGGCGCGTGCACAGATCGCGCAGTTCCGCCAGGAACTCCCGGCGCTGCGGCAGCAACCCGAAGTTGGCCGGCAGCGGCTCGATGATCGCCGCGGCGAGTCCGGCGCCGTGCCGGTCGAAGGCCGCGGCGAGGGCTGCCGCATCGTCGAGCGGCACGACCACCGTGTCGGCTGCCACGGCCGGCGGTACGCCGGCGCTGCCGGCGACGCCGGCCAGCCCCGAGCCGGCGCGCACCAGCATCGCGTCGCTGTGCCCGTGGTAGCAGCCGTCGAACTTCAGCAGGGTCGTGCGCCCGGTGATGCCGCGTGCCAGGCGCAGTGCGGTCATGACCGCCTCGGTGCCGGAATTGACGAAGCGGATGCTCTCCGCCCAGGGCAGGCGCCCGGCGATGAACTCGGCGAGTTCGAGCGACCACGGCTCCGCCGTGCCATAGCTCCAGCCGTCGGCGAGCGCGGTGCGGGCGGCCTCGGCCACCGCCGGATGCGCGTGGCCGAGCGGCAGCGGACCGAAAGCCATGCAGAAGTCGACGAGCTCGCGCCCGTCGGTCGTCGTCAGGCGCGCTCCGGCGGCGTGCCGCGTGAAGAACGGCTGGCCACCGACGGCGTGGAAGGCACGCACCGGCGAGTGCACGCCGCCCGGGGTGACGGCGCAGGCGCGCCGGAACAGTGCCGCAGCGTCGTCGTCCATGCTCAGTCCTTCGCCGTGCGCCCGAGGAGCGAGCGGGCGCGCCGTGCCGCGTAGCTGATGATGGCCTGGGCACCGGCACGCTGGAAGGCAGTCCAGGTTTCGAGCTGCAGGCGTGCGCCGTCGGCGAGCCCCTCGCGTGCGAGCAGTTCGAGCGCGGCCTGCTCGCCGCTCGTCTGGTAGACGGCCCAGGGGCGCGGAATGCGCGCGGCGAGATCGTGCAGCACATCGAGGCAGGGCAGGCCCGGCTTCACCATGAGGATGTCGGCGCCTTCGGCCTCGTCGCGCAGGGCGCTCAGCAGGGCGTCGCGCGGGCGGGCCGGGTCGATCTGGTAGGTCGCGCGATCGGCCAGCGCTCCGGTGCCGCGCGGCGCCGCGCCGGCGGCGGCGCGGAACGGGCCGTAGAAGCCGGAGTGGAACTTGGCCGCGTAGCTCATGATGGCGACGGCTTCGTGGCCGCTGCCGTCGAGGGCGGCGCGGATCGCCGCGACGCGCCCGTCCATCATGTCGCTCGGCGCCACGCAGTCGGCACCCGCCTCGGCATAGGCTGCGGCCGCGGCGGCGAGTTCGGCCACGGTGGCGCCGTTGTCGACGTGGCGGGCCTCGTCGTCGAGCACGCCACAGTGGCCATGCGTGGTGTGGGCGCAGAGACACACGTCCACCGCGAGCCAGACCGCCGTGCCGAAGCGCTCGCGCAGCGCCGCGATCTGCCCGGCGGTGAAGCCGTGATCGAAACCCCGTTCGCGCTGGGTGTCTGGCACGCCGAAGAGCAGGAACTTGTCGACGCCGGCGGCGAGATCGTGTTCGACCTGAGCCGCCAGCGTCGCGGTGCTGTCGCGGTACACGCCGGCCAGGCCGGCGACGGGTTCGCGCCCGTGCAGCCCCTCGACCACGAAGAGCGGCTGGATCAGCTTGTCCGGCGCCAGCGTGATCTCGCGTGCCAGCGCGCGCAGCGCCGGGCCGAGGCGCATGCGCCGCAGGGTCAGGCCACCCACGCGCGCCACTCCTCGCGTGACGGGAAGGGCTGCAGGTTAGCGACCCCGGCGGCGCGCAAGGCCTGGTAGGTCTTGCCGGGCCCGCAGGCGTGGTGCCGTGCCGGCGGCAGCCAGTCGTGCAGCGCGCGGAATTGCGCGGCGCTGCCCCAGAAGAAATGCGTGGCACCGCCGAGCTGGCTGCGGATCGTCGCGAGCGCGGTGTCGTCCTCGGGGGCGCCGATCTCGTAGGTCGCGAGCACCTGCCCGATGCCGCTGCCGTCCCAGCTGGCGACGGCGTCGCTGCGGGTCAGGACGGTCCATGCGGCGAGCGGCGGCAGGCGCAGCACCGGTGACGCCAGCGTCGGTGCGATGGCCGCGAAGCCGAGGTTGTCGGCGCAGCCCTCGACCCACAGGCCACGCGCGGCCAGCCGCTGCCAGCTCGGGATCCCGCTGACCCACAGCCGCGCGTGCCGCGCCGGGCGCAGCGCCGGTGTCAGCGCACGCCAGTGCGCGAGGAACACCGCCGGCGCCCTGCCGAGCGCGACCGGCGGCAGTTCGCGGTAGCGGCTCGCCCGCACCCACCCGGCACCGTCCCAGGCGATCGCGCCTTGCGGCCGGGCCGGCTGGCGCCACAGGAGGCGGCCGCGCCCGGCCCCGTCGGTGCCGGTGCGCACGAACAGCAGCGTGCCGCAGTGCGCGTGCGCCACGGTGGTCGCGCCGAAGGCGTCGCGCGCCGGTGCCGGCTGTGCCGCGAGCAGCGCGCGCTCGCGGCCCGCGCGACGCGCACTGGCCGGATCGTCGATTGCCGCGAGCAGGCTGGCGACGCGCGCGTCGTCGGTGCGGCACTCGACCGCGAGCGCACCCTGGCCGGGCGCCGTCGGGCAGGCCCCGAGCGGCAGCACCATCAGGCGCGTGTCGGCGAGCAGCGGGGCAAGAGCCGCGTGGCCGTCGCGGTCACCCCACAGGCGCGCGAGTCCAGCCAGCGCCAGCACCGCGCCGTCGAGCGCACCGGGCGCATCGCGCGGCAGGCGCACCCGCGCCAGCCGGCTTTCGACCGGACCGCGCAGCGGCGGGAATTCGAATGCTGGTGGCCCGGCGCCGAGACGCGGCAGCGCATCGACGAGGAAACGTCCGGTGAGGGTGGCACGGCGTGCCGAGGACGAGCCGATGCGCAGCGTCGCGCCGGTGGCGAGCAGGTGCTCGACTTCGGGGCGGAAGACGACGACATCGCGCGGATCCTCGCGCCGTGGCACCGCGCCGGTGCGCACACCGGGGCGAGGCTCCAGCGGCAGGTCCTTCAGCGAATGGACGCACAGGTCGACCTGCTGTTCGCGCAGCGCCATGTCCAGTTCTTCGGAAAAGAACCCGGGATCGGCCACGGCCGCGAGCGGCGTGTGCCGGTCGCGGTCGCCGCGGGTGCTCACCGTGACGAGGTCGACCGCGATCCCCGGATCGGCAGCGCGCAGGGCGCGGGCCACGAGCCGGCTCTGCGCCACCGCGAGCAGCGAGGCGCGGGTACCGAGGCGCAGGGTGGTGCGCGCTGGCATGGCGCTGCCGTCAGGCCATGGCGGCGCGTCGCGAAACCGCGTGGCCGGCCGCGAATGCTGTCGCCCGCTCGCGGCATGCCGCACGGGCGCGTGCCAGCTGCAGCGAACGGACGTTGTCCTGCGCGTGGCGCAGCGCGAACAGGTCATCGAGGTCGTGGGCTTTCACCCGGGGCGGCGGCAGCCAGCCGTCGCCGCGGCGCCGGCCGAGATGCACGACGGTGTGCACGCTGCTGGTGGCGAGCCAGTCCCGCCAGTACGCCTCGTGGGCCGCATCGGCTGGTGTGGTCATGACCACATGATGCGCCCAACTGGCCGCGGCTGGCCCCTCGTGCGGATCGAATACCCGGGTTGCCGTCGCGAAGGCCGGGCCTGGCCGGTGGCGGTTCCACACCCCGAGCGGGCCGGTGCCGAAGAAGGGCAGCAGCGACCGTGCCAGGTCGCCGGCGCCGACGATCAGCACGCGCTCGCCTGCGGCGGGGGCGAGCAGGCGGCGCAGTAACGAGCCGTAGGACGCGCCGCCGAGATTGCCGAGGTGCGCGTGGCGCACCGCGCGCGTGTCGCGCACCAGCCGGGTGACCAGCGGCGCGAGGGTGATGACGGCAGCCCGGTCCGCTGCCTGGCAGTACGTCGCCCAGGCGTGGCGGAACTGGCCGAACACGTTGGTCTCCCCGGGTATGGCGCTGCGCAGGCCCGTGGTGACCTCGAGCAACAGCTGGTAGGCCGCAGACCCGCTGTGCCATTCCGGCGGCGCGCATTGCGCGAGTGTTTCGGCCACGGCCGGGTCGTCGGTCAGCGCCAGCTCGCGCAGGCAGGTGCGCAGCACGAAGGCGCCCGGGACAGCGGGGCGCGTGGCGGGTGCCGCACCCGGCGGCTGCGGCCAGTGTGCCACCCACGGACCACGCGGGTCGTGGCCGGGCTGCGGCTGCGCTCGCGCTTCGGCAGGCATCAGGCGCGCTGCGCCGCTTGCGCTTCGATTTCCGCGAGCCAGGCGTCGTCGGAGCCCTCGGCGATGTCGTCGAAGAGCCAGGTCGAGAGATAACGTTCGCCGGTGTCCGGCAGCATCGCGAGGAGCACCGAGCCGGGCGGGGCCTGCGCGGCGACGCGCAAGGCGGCCGCGAGCGTGCCGCCCGCGGAGAGCCCGACGAAGATGCCTTCCTCGGCGGCGAGGCGGCGCGAGGCGGCCCGCGCCTCCTCGTCGCTGACCGGCACCAGCTGGTCGTGCAGCTCGCGGTTCAGCACGTCGGGCAGGAAGTCCGGCGCCCAGCCCTGGATCTTGTGCGGCTTCCACTCGCCGCCGCCGAGCAGTGACGCGCCGGCCGGTTCGGTGGCGATGATCTTCACCTCCGGGCGGGCGAGCTTCAGGACCTCGCCGGCGCCGGTGAGCGTGCCACCGGTGCCCCAGCCGGTGACCCAGAAATCCAGCCGCCGGCCGGCGAAGTCGCGCAGGATCTCGGGGCCCGTGGTCTGGCGATGGAAGGCGGGATTGGCCGGATTCTGGAACTGGCGGGCGAGGAACCAGCCGTGGCGCTGCGCGAGTTCTTCCGCGCGACGCACCATGCCGGTGCCGCGGGCCGCGGCGGGCGTGAGGATCACGCGGGCGCCGAAGGCGCGCATGATCCGGCGGCGCTCGACCGAGAAGGTTTCCGTCATCGTGGCGACGAATGGGTAGCCGCGCGCGGCGCAGACCATCGCGAGCGCGATGCCGGTGTTGCCGGAGGTGGCCTCGACCACGGTCTGTCCCGGCCGCAGCGTGCCGCTCCGCTCGGCATCGTCGATGACGGCGAGCGCGAGCCGGTCCTTCACCGAGGAGCCTGGATTGAACGCCTCGACCTTGACGTACATCTCCACGTGCTTCGGTGCCACGCGGTTGAGGCGCACCACGGGGGTGTCGCCGATGGTCTGCAGGATGTTGTCGTAGATCACCGTTGTCTCCTCGTCGTATCGTGAGTCATTACGCCGCGGCGCGTGCCGCCACCGCAAGTGGTTGGGCAAGCCGGGCGGTGAGCGCCACGGTCTCGCCGATGAGCATGAGTGCCGGCGCCGGTGCCGGCGGGCTGCCGTCGGACCAGTGCTGCGCGATGTCGGCCAGCGTACCGGTCACGACCTGCTGCTGTGCGGTGGTACCGGCACCGATCACGGCTGCGGCCGTGTCCGGGGCGCGTCCCTGCGCCACGAGCCCGGCGGCGATGTCGGCCACGCGCCGGCCGCCCATGTAGATCGCCAGCGTGTGGTTGGCGCGGGCGAGCGCGCTCCAGTCGGGCAGGGCACCGTCGGCGTCCTGCGCGGTGACGAAGGTGACGGCAGTCGCCAGCCCGCGGTGCGTCAGGGGAATCCCGGCAGCCGCACCGCAGCCGCTGGCGGCGGTGATGCCCGGCACGACCTCGAACGGCAGTCCGGCGGCAGCCAGTGCGAGCGCCTCTTCGCCACCGCGGCCGAAGATGAACGGGTCGCCACCTTTCAGGCGGCACACACGCCGGCCCGCCCGCACGTGCGCGACGAGCAGACGCTCGATCTCGGCCTGGCTCGTCGCCGGGCCGCCGCCGGTCTTGCCGACGGCGATGATCTCGGCCTCGCGCCGCGCCGAGCGCAGCAGCGCCGGCGACACCAGCCGGTCGTGCAGGACGACGTCGGCCTGCTCGAGTGCCTGCAGGCCGCGCAGCGAAATCAGCAGTGGGTCGCCCGGGCCGGCACCGACCAGCCAGGCTTTGCCGCCAGCGAGCTCGCCGGCCTGCTCGAGCAGTTGCCCGGCGGCGGCATCGGCGGCGGCGCGATCGCCGGCGAGCAGGCGGCGGCCAGGTTCGCCCGTGAGCAGGGCTTCCCAGAACGCACGGCGGCGGCGCGGCTCGGTGAGGCGCTGGCGGACGCGCCGGCGCCAGCTTCCGGCCCAGCGGGCCAGGTCGCCGCAGCCGGCCGGCAGCCAGCGTTCGAGGCGCTGGCGCAGCCAGCGTGCCAGCACCGGCGCGTGGCCACCGCTCGATACCGCCACGATCAGCGGCGAGCGGTCGACGATGCCTGGCACGATGAAGGACGAAGCGGCGGCGTCGTCGACCACGTTGCAGAGCCGGCGGGCGGCGCGGGCGGTGGCCGCGATGGCACGGTTCGCCGCCGCATCGTCCGTCGCTGCGACCACGAGGAGGTGGTCGGCGACCGGTGCCATGTCGGCGGTGCCGGCCCGCCAGGTCACCGTGCCGGCTGCGATCAGTGCCTGCATCGCTGCCGAGCATGCGGGTGCCACGACGGTCAGGCGGGCGCCGGCGGCGGCCAGCTCCCGCGCCTTGCGCGCGGCGACGTCACCGCCGCCCACCACGAGGCAGGGCTGGTCACGCAGGTCGGCGAACAGGGGAAAGTAGTCCATCGGCTATCCGGAGCACGGCAGGCGCCTACCATAGGCTGCTGCTAAGACCTTGAAAAATATCCAGAGCGACTGGGTTTATATCGAACCGGTATATCGCCATCCGCTATTTCACCGGCCCTGGCAGTTGACGGCCGAACGTAACGGCTGGTTATATTGATCGCGATCGGAAGTCGCCGGTTTGCAGGGCCCTTCACGTTGACCCTCCAACAGCTCAAGTACTTGCTTGCCATTGCTGACAGCGGCCTGAATATCACGGCCGCTGCAGAGCGGCTCTACACCAGCCAGCCCGGGATCAGCAAGCAGCTGAAGCTCCTCGAGCAGGAACTCGGCGTGCAGCTCTTCACGCGCAAGGGCAAGAGCCTCGCCGCGATTACGCCGGCCGGGCGGGACGTCATCACGCGGGCCCGCAAGATCATGCGTGAAGTGCAGAACATCCGCAGCCTCGCCCGCGAGATGTCGGGCGAGCAGGAAGGCACTCTGGCCATCGCCACCACGCACACCCAGGCGCGCTACGTCCTGCCCGAGGTCATTCGCGCGTTCCGCGAGCGTTATCCGCGCATCAATCTCGAGCTGCACCAGGGGACCTCCGAGCAGATCGCCGAGCTGGTCGGTGCCAATCGCGTGGATTTTGCGATTGCCACCGGCTCGCGCCAGCTGTTTCCGACGCTGGTGACCCTGCCCTGCTACGACTGGGACCGCATCATCCTGGTGCCGAAAGGCCACGCGCTGACCCGGCTCGACCGGCCGGTGGATCTCGCCGCGCTCGCGGCCTGGCCGCTCATCACCTACGTGTTCAGCGCCACCGGCGAGTCGTCGTTCAAGCGCGCCTTCGCCGAGCACGGCCTCGAGCCGCAGGTGGTGTTCACGGCGCGTGATGCCGACATCATCAAGACCTACGTGCGCATGGGTATGGGGGTCGGGGTGGTCGCGTCGATGGCGTTCGAGTGCGCGGACGAGAAGGATCTGGTCGCCATCGATGCCGTGGGGCTTTTCCCCCGCGTCACGACCTGGCTCGGCTTTCGGCGCGACACGGTGTTGCGCGGTTACATGGTCGACTTCATGACATCGATGGCACCGCAGCTCACCGCCGAGCTGGTGCGCCGTGCCGCCGAACTGCCGACGCAGGCGGAGGTCGATGCGCTGTTCGCCAGCCTGACGCTGCCGCTGCGGTCAGGGTGCCATCCGGTGGCAGCGGCCGCAGGGAATGGTGGCGCGGCCCAACGGGGTTGAATGGTCGCGGCTGGCGCCCCACAGGGAGTGACAGGTGCCGTCGCGGGGGGGGGCCGGCCCCCCCCCCCCCCCCCCCCACCCCCGGGAGGGGGGGGGGGCGCGCCCCCCCCCCCCCCCCACCCC
>CAUJIY010000125.1 GCA_963205295.1 Pseudomonadota bacterium | reverse complement strand
TCCTCTCCGCGCTGGGTGGCGGTGCTGTGGGTGTCGGGGCTTGCGCCGCTCCTCCAGTATGGGGTGGTCTTCTCCCTTTGGTGGGGCGCACGCCCCGACCCTCCCACAAGATCGGGGGGTGTTCCGCCGTAGGAGGGGCGCAAGCCCCGACCCTCCCACAGGACCGGGTGGTGTTCCGCCGTAGGAGGGGCGCAAGCCCCGACCCTCCCATAAGATCGGGGGGTGTTGCGCCGTAGGAGGGGCGCAAGCCCCGACCGGAAAGGTCGCGGCTTGCGCCGCTCCTACGGCTCTCGCCGTTCTGGCTGCTCAGCCGAGCTCGTTGCGCACCAGTGCCGCGCCGAGCACCATCGCGCGCATCTTGCCCCAGGCCACTTCGCGCGGCAGGTACTTGAAGCCGCAGTCCGGTGCCACCCACAGCTGCTCTGCGGGCAGGTGATCCAGCGCGGCGCGGATGCGGTCGGCGACCAGCTGCGGGGTCTCGACGTGCAGGTCGGCGAGGTCGAGCACGCCCAGCATCACGATCTTGTCGCGCAGCTCGCGCAGCACGTCGAGCTTCAGGCGCGGCTGCGCCGCCTCGATGGAAATCACGTCGATCGCACTGGTCGCGAGTTCACCGAGGAAGGAGTAGCCGTCGGGTTTCTTCGTCTCGTTGCCGTGCACGTGCGCATAACCGAAGCAGTTGTGCAGCGCGGTGAGGCCCTGCACGCCAGCGACGGCGCGGTTGATGGCCTCGACGGCATAGACCCGCGCCTTCTCGGCGCGTGCCTGCACGTAGGGCTCGTCGAGCTGCACCACATCGACGCCGGCAGCGAACAGGTCGCGGATCTCCTCGTTGACGGCCTCGGCGTAGGCGAGCGCGAGGCTGCGCTCGTCGGGGTAATAGTCGTTCTGCGCCTGCTGCGCCATCGTGAAGGGTCCGGGCAGCGTGATCTTGAGCGGCTTGTCGGTCAGGCGCCGCAGCAGCGCGATGTCGCCACTCTCGATCGGCGCCCGGCGACGGATCGGCCCGGTCACGCGCGGCACCGGGTTCGGCTTGCCGGTGCGGTCCATGGCCGTGCCGGGATGATCGACGTCGATGCCTTCGAGCGCGTTGGCGAGGCGGTTGGAATAGCTCTCGCGGCGGATCTCGCCGTCACCGATGATGTCGATGCCCGCGCGCAACTGGTCGAACACCGCCAGCGCGGTCGCATCGTCCTGCGCGGACTGCAGCAGCCCCTCCGGCACCCGCCAGAGCTCCCGCGCCCGCACCCGCGGCGGCAGGCGGCTGCCGAGGCGCTCACGATCGATCAGCCAGTCCGGCTGCACATAGCTGCCGACGAGTGTGGTGGGAAGCAGGGTCCGAATCATGCCAGGTCCTCTCCAGCCGGGTGCCGGGTCGCAGTTTTCGAAGTTGTTCGATCGTAGAAGGCTGCTCATCGTGCCAGCCGCGGCGTCCGTCGGCAACGACCGGGCAGGGCTGCACCGGCACGCGGGTGTGCCGGCGCGTGGAAATTGCGGCTTAAGCCGCATCTTCGCACTTGCGCCCGCGCCCGTCTCAGGAGGTGCCGTGCCGCCGTCGCCACCAGAGCTTGTGCAGCTCCGCAGCCAGCACCACGCTGGTGGCGAGCACGAACAGCGCGAGCCAGTCCTCTCCACCTACCGGTGCCGTGTCGAGTACCGCGCGAGCGGGCGGGAAGTACAGGGCGAGCACGTGCACCGCGAGCGCCGCGGCGGCCCCCGCGACCAGCACCGGGCTGCGCAGCAGGGACAACGTGAACACCGGGCGGGTCTCCGAGCGGCAGTTGAGCAGGTGCAGGTTCTCGAACAGCACCATGAGCAGCAACAGCAGGTTGCGCGCCCCCGCCTCGTCGTATCCCGCCACCAGCAGGGCCGTGAACACCGCGAAACCGACGCTGCCCATCACCAGAGCCGACACCACGATGCGCTCGATCATGAGCCGGTCGAATACCGGCTCGGCCGCCGGTCGCGGCCGACGACGCAGGACGTCGGGCTCCGCCGGCTCGAACGCCAGCGACATGTCCTGGATGCCGTTGGTGACCAGGTTCAGCCACAGCAGCTGCACGGCTGTGAGCGGCAACGGCATGCCGGTGAGCACGGCGAACCCGACCAGCACCACTTCGGCGGCACCGGTGGAGACCAGCAGGAAGACGATCCTGCGGATATTGTCGTAGGCAATCCGTCCTTCCTCGATGCCGGCGGTGATCGAGGCGTAGTGGTCGTCGGTGATGACAAGCTCGGCCGCCTCGCGCGCCACGTCGGTGCCGCCGCGGCCCATCGCCACGCCGATGTCGGCGGCACGCAGGGCCGGGGCATCGTTGACGCCATCGCCGGTCACCGCCACGACGTGCCCGGCCGCCTGGGCAGCGCGCACCACGTCGAGCTTCTGTTCCGGGGCGACGCGCGCGAACACGCGCACGCGCGTCATCAGCGCCGCCAGGCCCGCGGGCGTCACCGCAGCCAATGCGTCGCCGCTGCAGACCTCGTCGGCGTCCCGCGCCAGCCCGAGATCGCGGGCGATCGCCAGTGCCGTGACGGGGTGATCACCCGTGACCATGATGGTGCCGACCCCGGCGTCGGCAGCCGTGCGGATCGCCTCGCGCACACCCGGCCGCGGCGGATCGATCATGCCGACGATGCCGAGCAACTGCAGGCCGGCGGGCTCCACCGCCCGGCCCTCGCCGGGCAGTGCACCTGCCGGCCCGCGGGCGACGAACAGCACGCGCAGGCCGCGCGCCGCCATCTCGTCGGCCGCACGCAGCGCACGCGGCACAGCGCCGTCATCGGCGCACATGCTGGCGACGCGCTCCGGAGCACCCTTCACCCACACCCACGTCCCGCCATCGCGTACGTGAAAGCTCGCCGCGAAGCGCTGCTCGGGCTCGAAGGCGATCGCACCGGTCCGCGGCCAGGCAGGATGCAGCTCCGCCGCGCGCCAGCCGAGCCGGGCGGCAAAGCTGAGCAGGGCGACGTCGGTCGGGTCGCCGCGCCAGCGCCAGCCATCGGCATGCTCGTCGAGGTCACCCTCGTTGCAGAGCACCAGCGCGTGGGCAAGCTCGGCGAGCGCGCCCCCGGCGCGGCCGATGTCGCCACCGCCACGCTCACGCACGGAACCCACCGGGGCGAATCCTGCGCCGTCAGCCTCGTATACCGATCCGTCCGGCAGCCAGGCTTCACGCACCGTGAGCTCGTTGCAGGTGAGCGTGCCGGTCTTGTCGCTGGCGATGAGCGTGCAGCTGCCGAGCCCCTCGACCGCCGCCAGGCGTCGTACGATCACGCCGCGGCGGGCCATGCGCCGCGTGCACACCGCGAGCGCCACCGTCAGCGCGACGGGCAGCCCCTCGGGAATCGCCGACACGGCGAGTGCGATCGCGAATACCAGCATGTCCAGCGGCGCGTAGCCGCGCACCAGCACGCCGAGCGCGCCGATCACCACCGCTGCCACCAGCACGGCGATGCCGATACGCCGGCCCAGCACGCGCATGCGCCGCAGCAGCGGCGGCTCACCCGGCGGCATCGCACCGACGGTCACGGCGAGCTGGCCAACCATCGTGGCCGTGCCAGTCCCGGTGACGACGGCCTGTCCCCGGCCGCGCACGACGATGCTGCCGGCGTGCACCATGCAGTGGCGCTCGGCGAGCGGTGTTGCCGCCGGCAGCGGCCCGGTCGCTGCCTTCGCCACCGCCAGCGATTCGCCCGTCAGCAGCGATTCGTCGAGCTGCAGCCCTTCGGCAGCGAGCAGGCGGGCGTCGGCGGGAACGCGTGCGCCGGACTCGAGCGCAACGATATCACCGGGCACGAGCTCCTCGGCCGGGAGTTCCACGGACCTGCCATTGCGCAGGACGGTGGCGCGGATGCGCAGCAGGCGCTGCAGGGCGCGGCTGCTGCGCTCGGCGCGCGACTCCTGCCAGGCACCGATCGCCGCGTTGATGCCGAGCGCCGCGAGGATGAACGCGGCGTCGCCCAGGTCGCCGCTCCCGGCCGCGAGCGCGGCGGCGAGCAGCAGGATGTAGATGAGCGGGCTGCGGAACTGGCGCAGCACGATCACCACGACCGACGCGGGCTGCGGCTCCGGCAGCGCGTTCGGTCCGTGGCGTTCGCGGCGGGCTGCCGCCTCGGCATCGTCGAGGCCCGCCGGGGTCGCACCCACGCGGGCGAGTACCGCGACCGCGTCGAGTGCATGCCAGGGCAGCGGTCCGTTCACGTATCGGTCGCAGCGCAGCGCCGCCCTGCGGCCGGGGACGTTGCGCGAGTGAACATCCCCGCCGCAGCCATGGTCCGGCCGCGCCCGGTCAGCGGGTACGGCCGCGCAGACGCGGGTTGCGGGCGGGACGCGTGCCGGGGGTGGGCGACGCGGCGTCGGGCAGCCCGGTGTGCTGGGTGCGAAACGGAGTGCTGCGCGCGCTGCGGCGGCCTTCGCCACGGGTCCCGGTGCCGGCGGGCTGGGTGGCGGGCACGAGCTGGTGGCGGCCGCTGCCGATGAGGTCGGCGCGGCCCATGCGGCGCAGCGCCTCGCGTAGCGCGGGCCAGTTCTCCGGATCGTGGTAGCGCAGGAAGGCCTTGTGCAGGCGGCGCACCTTGAGGCCCTTCGGGATGCGCACGCGCTCGCTCGTGCGCGTCACGCGCCGCAGCGGATTGCGGCCCGAGTAGTACATCGCCGTAGCGCTCGACATCGGCGTCGGCAGGAAGGCCTGCACCTGGTCGGCGCGGTAGCCGTTGGTCTTCAGCCAGAGCGCGAGTTCGAGCATGTCCTCGTCGCTGGTGCCGGGATGTGCGGCGATGAAGTACGGAATCAGGTATTGCTTCTTGCCGGCTTCCGCCGAGTACTTGTCGAACAGCTCGCGGAACCGGTAATAGGTGCCGATGCCGGGCTTCATCATCTTCGTGAGCGGACCCTCGCTGATCGCCTCCGGTGCGATCTTGAGGTAGCCGCCGGTGTGGTGCGTAGCGAGTTCCTTCACGTACTCGGGCGACTCGGCCGCGAGGTCGTAACGCACGCCCGAGGCGATCAGCACCTTGCGCACGCCGGGCAGCTCGCGCGCCTTGCGGTACAGGCGTACCAGCGCCGAGTGGTCGGTGCTCATGTTCGGGCAGATGCGCGGATACACGCACGAGGGCCGCCGGCAGGCGGCCTCGATGCTGCGGCTCCGGCACGCCAGGCGGTACATGTTCGCCGTCGGGCCGCCGAGGTCGGAGATGATGCCGGTGAAGCCGGGCGCGGTGTCGCGCACCCGCTCGATCTCGCGCAGCACGGACTTCTCGGAGCGGCTCTGGATGATGCGCCCCTCGTGCTCGGTGATCGAGCAGAAGGTGCAGCCGCCGAAGCAGCCGCGCTGGATCGCGATCGAGAAGCGGATCATCTCGTAGGCCGGGATCTTCGCCGTGCCGTAGGCCGGATGCGGCCGGCGCTGGTACGGCAGCTCGTGGATGGTGTCGAGCTCGCGCGTCGTGAGCGGAATCGGCGGCGGGTTGAGCCACACGTCGACGTCGCCGTGGCGCTGCACGAGGGCACGCGCGTTACCGGGGTTGGACTCCAGGTGCAGGATGCGCGAGGCGTGGGCGTAGAGCGTCGGGTCCTCGAGCACCTCGCGGTAGCCGGGGATGCGCAGGACGCTGCGGGTGCGCTCGGCGCCGGCGACCTCGCGCTGGGCGTGCACGACGCGGTGGCCATCCGCCGCGGTGGCCGGCTCGACCGGCGGCGCTTCGTCGATGCTGGTCGAGTCGACCTCGACCCAGTCGGCCGGAATCCCGCGGCGCACGACGGCGGTGCCGCGGATGTCGGTGAGGGCACGCACGTCCTCGCCTGCGTCGAGGCGGTGGGCGATCTCGGCAAGCTGGCGCTCACCGTTGCCGAAGACCAGGATATCGGCCTTCGCATCGAGCAGGATCGAGCGGCGCACCTTCTCCGACCAGTAGTCGAAGTGCGCGATCCGGCGCAGCGACGCCTCGATGCCACCGATGACGATCGGCACGTCGCCGAAGGCTTCGCGGGCACGCTGCGCGTAGACAATCACGGCCCGGTCGGGACGGTGGCCGCCGGTGCCGCCCGGGGTGTAGGCATCGTCGCTGCGGATGCGCCGGTCGGAGGTGTAGCGGTTGACCATCGAGTCCATGTTCCCGGCGGTCACGCCGAAGAACAGGCGCGGGCGGCCGAGGGCGCGCAGCGGCCCGGCGTCGTGCCAGTCCGGCTGGGCGATGATCCCGACCCGCAATCCCTGCGCCTCGAGGAACCGGCCGATGATCGCCATGCCGAAGCTCGGCAGGTCGACGTAGGCATCCCCGGTGACGAGCACGATGTCGCACTCGTCCCAGCCGAGCGCGGTCATCTCCGCCCGGGTCATCGGCAGGTAGGGCGCCGGCGCCGCCGGCGCCGAGGCCGGCCGCGGGTAGGAAAAGAGGTCGCGGGCCGCGTGCATGTGCGCATTTTACGGGGATTTTCCCCGTAACATACGCCCATGCGAGTGCTGCTGGTGGAAGACGACGCGATGATCGGCGAGGCCGTGCAGCTCGGGCTGCGCAAGCAGGCGCTCGCAGTCGACTGGGTTCAGGACGGGCTCGCCGCGAAAGCAGCGCTCGGCGCCGGGACTTTCGACCTCGTGCTGCTCGACCTCGGCCTGCCGAAGCTCGACGGCCTGCAGGTGCTGCGCTGGCTGCGGGGCACAGGCAGCAAGGTACCGGTGCTGATCCTCACCGCACGTGACTCGGTCAACGACCGCATCAAGGGTCTCGATGCCGGCGCCGACGACTACATCGTCAAGCCCTTCGACCTGAACGAACTCGCCGCACGCGTCCGCGCCGTGCTGCGCCGCCAGGCCGGTCGTGCCGAGAACCTGGTCGAGCACCTCGGCATCACGCTCGACCCGGCACGCCACGCGGTCACGTGCCACGGCGAGGCGGTCAACCTCTCGCACCGGGAGTTCGCGCTGCTCGAAGCGCTGCTCGAGCGCCCCGGCCAGGTCCTGTCGCGGACCCAGCTCGAGGAACGCCTCTACGGCTGGGGCGAAGAAGTCGAGAGCAACGCCGTGGAGGTCCACATCCACAACCTGCGCAAGAAGCTCGGCGCGGAGTACATCCAGAACGTGCGGGGTGTGGGCTACCGCGTGCGCGCCACGTGATGCGCACGATCCGCACGCGGCTGCTGCTCTGGCTGCTGTCGGCCGTGCTGGCCGCGGGCCTCTCCGGCGCCTACACGATGTACGGCACCGCCCTCACGGGCGCCAGCCAGGTGTTCGACGAACAGCTGCAGCAGACCGCCCTCTCGCTGCGCGACCAGTCGTTCGAGTACGCGCTGCCGCCGCAGCTGCCGGCCACCGAGACCCGCAACAACGTGGTGGTACAGGTGTGGAACGCCACGGGCGTGCGGGTGTATTTCTCGGAGATCTACCGCGCGCTGCCAGGCCTGCAACGACCCGGTTTCTCCAACGTCATGGTCGACAAGGTCGCGTGGCGCGTACTCTCGCTGCCGAGCCGTGGCTACGTCATCCAGGTGGCGCAGCCGATCGCAGTGCGCCAGCAGCGTGCTGCCGGGCTCGCACTGCAGACCCTCACACCACTCGCGCTGATGCTGCCGGTGCTCGGTGTGGCCATCTGGATCATCGTCGGGGCGCAGCTGCGCCCGCTGGCGCGGATCGCCGAATCGGTGCGCCAGCGCCAGCCGGAAGCGCTCGAGCCGCTCACCGAGGCCAAGCTGCCGGAGGAGATCCGTCCGCTCGTGGTGGCTCTCAACGATCTGCTCGCGCGCCTGCGCGCCGCTCGCGATTCGCAGCAGGCCTTCGTCGCCGACGCCGCTCACGAGCTGCGCACACCGCTGACGGCGCTGCGCCTGCAGGTCCAGCTCGCCGAACAGGCCAACAGCACCGGCGAGCAGGCGGCTGCGTTCGCCCACTTGCGCGGTGGCATCGACCGCGCCGCCCGCATGGTGGAGCAGATGCTCGACCTCGCACGCCACGAAGCTGCACCGATGGTGAGCGAGCCGGTGGCACTGCTCACGCTCGCCCAGGAGGTGGTCGCCGATCTCGCCCCGCTCGCCGAAGCGCGCCACCAGGATTTCGGACTCGAGGACAGCGCCGCTGCGACCGTCCGCGGCGATCCGCATGCGCTGCGCATGCTGTTGCGCAATCTCGCCGACAACGCCATCCGTTACACGCCCGAGGGTGGGCGCATCGACGTCGCCGTCGGCCACGAGGGCGACGTGCCGTTCCTTGCCGTAACCGACAGTGGTGCCGGCATTCCACCGGCGGACCGCGAGCGGGTTTTCGGGCGCTTCGTCCGGCGGGCAGGCAGCGGCGCAGGCGGGACCGGGCTGGGCCTGGCCATCGTCCAGAGCATCGTCAAAAACCATCGTGGAATCATTGAGTTGGATGACAGCCCACGTGGGCCGGGGCTGCGCGTCACGGTGCGATTCCCGGCGCAGGCGCCCGGTTAAGAGTCTCTTAAGAGTGGCGGCATAACCTGCACACCATGGATTAGCGAGGTGGGGATGAGCCTCCAGACCCCACCGAGACGGTCCTCCAGAGAAGGGTGAGAGAAACAGGCCGGGCCCCCCCTCCCGGCCTGTTTTTTTTGGGTCGGGGCTTGCGCCCCTCCCACAGCCCGGCCTCCCCTCCCCTGTAGGAGCGACGCCAGTCGCGACCCCCCGACGGCAACGCAGCATTCAACCGTAAGGCTTGCTTAAGGCGGAAAGGCGTAGACTACCCACCATCGGGCAAGGGCAAGAACGACTGGGCTCTGCCACGACGATCCCGCGCAGCGTGCGCGCAGTTTCGACTGATACCGGTGCCGCCGTAGCCAGGGCTGTTGGCGCGGTAGCCATCCTCCCCAACGGCGTGGCCTTCCCCCGCCACGACCGTATCCCCCCATGACCCGCCCGCGGTTCCCGACGCGGCGGCACCGGTCCCTTCCACCAGTCGAAGCAACTCCGCCGAAGCGACGCCAGTCGCGATTTGCCGGTCGGGGCTTGCGCCCCTCCCACAGTGCGGCCTCCCTGCCCTGCAGGAGCGACGCCAGTCGCGACTCCCGGGTCGGGACTTGCGCCCCTCCTACAGTGCGGCCTCCCTGCCCTGTAGGAGCGACGCCAGTCGCGACCTTCTGGCCGGAGCTTGCACTCCGCCAGCGGGGCTCCGCCACCCCTTGAGCCCTCGGCGCGCGCGTAGGACACTGCGCGCGCCATCCCTTCCCGAACGCAATCCCATGAGCACCGCAGCACCCGCCGGTGGTGTGCCCACCCTGCACGCGCGCGGCCTGACGAAGGTCTACCGCACCGGCGAAGTCGAGGTGCAGGCCCTGCGTGGCGTCGATCTCGACCTCCTCCCCGGGGAACTGGTGGTGCTGCTCGGGCCGTCGGGCAGCGGCAAGTCGACGCTGCTCAACATCCTCGGCGGACTCGATACCGCCAGCGCCGGCGAAGTCTGGTTCCGCGGCAACTCGCTCACCCATCTCGACGAGCGCGGGCTGACGCGCTTTCGCCGCGAGCACGTCGGCTTCGTGTTCCAGTTCTACAACCTGATACCGAGCCTCACCGCCGCGGAGAACGTGGCGCTGGTGACCGAGATCGCCGCCCGCCCGATGTCGCCCGAGGCAGCGCTGGAACTCGTCGGTCTCGGCGCACGGCTGCACCACTTCCCGGCGCAGCTCTCCGGTGGCGAACAGCAGCGCGTGGCGATCGCGCGCGCCATCGCCAAGCGGCCCGACATCCTGCTCTGCGACGAACCGACCGGGGCACTCGACAGCCACACCGGCGTGCGCGTGCTCGAGGCGATCGAGCACATCCACGCCGAACTCGGCACCACCACCGTCCTGATCACGCACAACGCGGTCATTGCCGACATGTCCGACCGCGTGCTCGTCATGGGTGACGGACACATCACCGAGGAGCGGCGCAACCCGCGGCGGCGTGCGGCGCGGGAGCTGTCGTGGTGATGCCGCTGCAGCCGCTCGACCGCAAGCTGCTGCGCGACCTGTGGCGGCTGCGCGCGCAGGTGCTCGCCATAGCACTGGTGATGGCCTCCGGCGTGGCGCTGCTGTGCATGTCGCTGACCTCGATCGAGGCGCTCGGCGAGACTGCCACAGCCTATTACGACCGCTACCGCTTCGCCCAGGTGTTCGCGCGCGTCGAGCGCGCCCCCGAGCACCTCGCCGCACGCATCCGGCTGCTGCCCGGCGTGGAGACGGTGAGCACGCGCGTCGTGAAGAGCGCCGTGCTCGACATCGCCGGCTTCGAGGAGCCGGTGATCGGCCAGCTGGTCTCGCTCCCCGCGCACGACGAGGGGGCGCTCAACCGCCTCGCCCTGCGCCGCGGCCGGCTGCCGCGCGCCGGAGCACCGGGCGAAGTCGTGCTCGCCGAGCCGTTCGCCGAAGCACACGGCCTCGAACCGGGCGACCGCCTGCGCGCCATCATGAACAGCCACTGGCAGGAGCTGACGGTGGTCGGACTGGCGCTCTCGCCCGAGTACGTCTACACGATCGGCCCGGGCGCGCTCATGCCCGACGACCAGCGCTTCGGGGTGCTGTGGCTCGGCGAAGCGGCGATGCAGGCTGCCTGGGATCTCGACGGCGCATTCAACGATGTCTCCGTGGCGCTGCTGCACGGCGCCGACGCCGAGGCGGTGATCGCCCGCATGGACGACATGCTCGCCCCCTACGGCGGCATCGGCGCCTACGCGCGCAAGGACCAGATCTCGAACTGGTTCCTCATGAACGAGATCGAGCAGCTGAAATCGATGGCGAGCATCCTGCCGACCGTGTTCCTCGCGGTTGCCGCCTTCCTCACCAACATGGTGCTGGCACGCCTGATCGCGGTCGAACGCAGCGAGATCGGCCTGCTGAAGGCCTTCGGCTACCGCAATCGCGACGTCGCCTGGCACTACGTGAAGCTGGTGCTCGGCATCGGCCTGGTGGGCGTCGGGCTCGGCTGGGTCATGGGCTACTGGCTCGGGCTGGTGAACACGCGCATCTATGCCGATTTCTACCGCTTCCCCTTCCTGCTCTACGCGCCGGGTGCCGGTCCGTTCCTGATGGCCGCACTCGCGAGCCTCGCCGCGGCACTGCTCGGTGCGCTCGGCACGGTGCGCCAGGTCACCGCCCTGCCGCCGGCCGAGGCCATGCGGCCACCGGCCCCGCCGCTGTTCCGCCGCACCTCGCTCGGTCGCTTCAGCCTCTTCCGCACCCTCGACCAGCCGACACGCGTGCTGCTGCGCCAGGTCGGCCGCTGGCCGGTGCGTTCCTTCGTCACCAGTCTCGGCATCGGCATGGCAGTGGCCGTGGTCGTGAGTTCGATGATGTGGCTCGACGCCATCGACCGCATCGCCGACACCTATTTCCTGCAGGCGCAGGGCCAGGACGTCACGGTCGGGTTCGCCGAGCCGCGTTCCGGCACCGTGGCGCGCGACCTCGGTCGCCTCGACGGCGTGCTCACCACCGAGCCGATGCGCGTCGTGCCGGCGAAGATCCGCTTCGGCCCGCGCGAGGAACGCGAGAACCTGCAGGGCGTGCCGGCCGAACAGGAACTGCACCACGTGTTCGATGCCGCCGGGCGCAGCCTGCGGCTGCCGCCCGGCGGGCTGGTGATATCGACCATGCTGGCCGGGATGCTCGGCGCCGGCATTGGCGACGTGCTGACGGTGCAGGTGCTCGAAGGCCGCCGGCCGCTGCTGGAGGTGCCCGTGGTGGGCACGTTCGAGACCTACATCGGCAGCCCGGCCTACATCGACATCAGCGCGCTCAACCATCTCATGAAGGAGCAGTCGAGCGTGTCCGCAGTCCACCTGCGGCTCGACCCGGTCCGCCGCGCCGCGGTGTTCCGGGAGCTCAAGGAAACGCCCCGCGTCAGCTTCATCACGCTCAAGGATGCCGCGGTGCGCACCTTCCACGACACCATGGCGCGGACCCTGCTCATCTATATCTCCTTCTTCGTCGCCTTCGCGTGCATCCTCGCCTTCGGCGTGACCTACAACGCGGCGCGCATCGCCCTCTCGGAACGCGGGCGTGAACTGGCCACCCTGCGGGTGCTCGGCTTCACACGCGCGGAGATTTCCTACATCCTGCTCGGCGAGGTCGCACTCCTCACCTTCGTGGCGCTGCCGCTCGGCTGTGCGCTCGGCTACGCCCTGGCACGGCTGTTCGTCGGTGCCTTCACCACGGAGCTGTTCCGCATCCCGCTGGCGATCGAGGCCTCCACCTATGGCCTGTCGATCGTCATCGGCGTGGTGGCGACCGCCGTGTCCGCCTTCGTGGTCCGCCGGCGGGTGGACCGGCTCGACCTGATCGCCGTGCTCAAGACCCGGGAGTGACCGATGCCGACCGTGCGTGAACGCCGCCTCCTGTTCTGGACCCCCATCGTGACGCTGACCGTGCTCGCCGTCGGCTGGCTGTTCTGGCCGCGCGCGGTGCCCGTCGATTTCGCGGTCGCCGCCCCGGGTCCGCTGGTGGTTTCCGTCAGCGACGAAGGCGAAACGCGCGTGAAGGACGTATTCGTGATCTCCGCCCCGGTGGCCGGACTCATGCGGCGCATCACGCTCGAGGCCGGCGACGAGGTCGTGGCCGGCACGACCGTCGCCGCGTACATCGAGCCGAGCGACCCATCGTTCCTCGACCGACGCGGCGCCACCGAGGCGCGGGCGGCCGTGCGCGCCGCAGAGGCGGGCGCGAACCTCGCGCTCGCCTCCGTGCATCGCGCCGAAGCCGAGCGCGACTTCGCCCAGGCCGAACTCGTGCGCTACCGGGGTCTCGCCGCACGCAATACGATCTCGGCCAGCGACCTCGACGCCGCCGAGCGGCGTGCACGCACCGCCGCTGCCGCGCTCGAGGAAGCGCGCGCGGCGCAACGGGTGCGCGAGGCAGAGCTCGCCCAGGCCCGCGCCCAGCTGATGGCGCCGGGAACGCCGCGGCGCACGCGCAGCACCGGCTGCGACTGCATCGAGGTCACGTCCCCGGTGAGCGGCAGCGTGCTGCGCATCCTGCGCGAGAGCGAAGGCGTGGTCGCCTCGGGCACGGCGCTGCTGGAGGTCGGTGATCCGGCCCGGCTCGAGGTCGTCGTCGACCTGCTGTCCACGGATGCCGTCAGGGTGCGCCCGGGCCAGCGCGTGCTGATCGAAGCCTGGGGTGGCGGGGAACCGCTCGGCGGCACGGTGCGCCGGGTC
Source organism: Pseudomonadota bacterium (assembly GCA_963205295.1). Lineage (GTDB taxonomy): Bacteria > Pseudomonadota > Gammaproteobacteria > Steroidobacterales > QUBU01. The sequence continues at coordinate 7,016 of CAUJIY010000125.1, read as the reverse complement.
GAGCCCTTCGGTTTCACCAAGGTCTCGGCATTGGGCATCGAAGAACAGCGCGTCAACGTCGTCATCGACTTCACCGACCCGCCCGCCCGCTGGCAGCGGCTCGGGCACGGTTACCGCGTCGAGCCGCGCATCGTGCTGGCGGCGGCGGAACGCGCACTGAAGGTACCGCGTGCGGCACTGTTCCGCGACGGCACGCACTGGGCCGTCTTTGCCGACGACGGTGGCCGCGCACAGCTGCGCCACGTCGAGCTTGGACTCGAGAACGGCCTCGAAGCCGAGATCCGCACGGGCCTCGCGGCCGGTGACCGCGTGGTGCTGCAACCGGGCGACCGCGTCAGCGACGGCACGCGGGTGACGTCGCGCGGGACCGGCTGAGTCACCGCCCGCCCACCCGGTCGAACCGGACGGGTACCCGCAGCTTCAGTGCTGGTGCCCACCCTCCGCCGCCGCCGGCGCGCCGAAGCCGGTGAAGCGGTAGCGCACGTACTGCGAGTGGCAGGCGATGCAGCCCTCGACCAGCCGGTGCAGCTGATAGGCGGCCAGCTCGCCGTCGTGTACCGCGGCTGCGGCAGCCAGCCGGCCGGCGCGCTCGTGGAAGGCGGCGTCGAGCGCGTGGAATCCTGCCGGCAGCGCCTCGAGTTCACGCCGCTGCAGTTCCGAGAGTTCGCGGTGGCGGATGTAGCTGTCGCGGATCTTCACCGCGGTAGCGGCCGCCTGGTCCCACTCCGCCGTCGCCAGCGCCACGGTGATCGCCTGCACCCCGGTGGCGATCCCGCGCATCTCGCCCTGCAGGAAGGCGCGCAGTGCCGGCGACAGCGGCGCTGGCGGTGCATCCGGGGCAGCCACGGCGGCGAACGACAGGCCGGCGAGCGCGCCGGCGACGAGACGGGAAGCGATCTTCATGGCACGACATCCATACGACAAAGCCCGATGGTAGCGTGTCGGATGCGGCACCGGCACTCCGGACGCGTGCGGCAGCGGCGACGGTATCGCCGGCGCGGGTCACCCGTTATCCTTGGGCATCGTCGTCACCAACCATCCGCCGCGGAATTGCTGCACCCATGGATCCGGCCATCGCCCTGCTCCTGCGCGGTGCGCTCACCCTGCTGTTCGCGGCAGCGGCCATCGCCAAGCTCCGCGACCGGCGCATTTTCCACGGCAAGGTCCTCGCCTGGCGCCTGCTGCCGGCGCGGCTGGCCGGGCGTGTCGCGGACACCCTGCCCTGGCTCGAAGCCGCACTCGCCGCGGGCATTTTCGCCGGCCTGCCGCTCGCCGCCATCGGCGCCGCCGCACTGTTCGCGGCCTACGGACTCGGCATCGCCATCAACCTCGGCCGTGGCCGACGCGTCATCGACTGTGGCTGCGGCGGACCGCCCCAGCCACTGAGCGGCTGGCACCTCGTGCGCAACATCGGACTCGTCGTGGTTGCGCTCGCCACGGCACTGCTGCCACCCACCGCGCGCGCGCCGACCTGGGTCGACGCCATCACCGTTGTTGCCGGCAGCGCTGCGGCCGCACTGCTTTACTACGCGGCCCATGCCATGCATGCGCTGGCGCCGGTCCACCGCGCGGTGGCATCGTGAACCAGGCTCTGCTCGTCTCGAACCTGGTGCTGTGGGTGCTGGTGCTGGCGCTCGCCGCCGTGGTGGCGGCGCTGGCGCGCCGGATCGCGCAATTGCATGCGCACACCAGGCCGGTCAGCAGGCCAACGCTCGCGCCGGTGCCGACCGTCGGCGACACCGTGGCACCATTCGCCGTGCGCACCCTCGACGGCACCTGGCGCACCATCGGTGGACCGCACGCCGCGGGGCACAGCACGCTCGTGTTCTTCCTCGCCGACGAGCGCACCGCGGGCAGGGAGCTGCTGTCCACGCTGGAGGCCGTACACCAGAGAGAACGCGACTGGCTGGACCTCGTGCTTGCCGATGCGGGTACGGACGCGACCGGGGAACAGCATCGCTTCATGATGGCCACCGGGTTGGTAAAAATTCCCCGGGTGCAGGCAGCCGACCTGGCCCCGGTGTTCCAGGTCCCGCGGCTGCCGGCGGCAGCGTTCCTCGATGCTGGAGGCGTGCTGCGCAGCCTGGACCCCGTTGATTCAGCCGCGGACCTCGAGGGCCTGCTGCAGAGGCCTGCAAATTAGTTGCGATACCCGCGCGGGCCCGAGGTCAGGGCCCGGCATCGGCTGGGGTGTCGAAGCCGGTGGCCACCGCTCAGCGCCACTGCGCCCACTCGGGCCGCTTCTCCACGACGTGGAACAGCGCGGCCACCACGCGCCGGTCGAACTGCGAACCAGCGGCATGGTCGAGTTCCTCGAGGGCGGTGGCGAGCGGTAGTCCCGGCCGGTACGCCCGCCCGCCCACCAGGGCGACGAAAGCGTTGGCGACCGCGAGCACCTGCCCGGCGAGGGTGAGGCGTTCGGCCGGCAGGCCGTGCGGGTAGCCGCGGCCGTCGGGGCGCTCCTGCTTCTGGGCGATGAGATCGAGCACGGGGCCGTCGAACTGCAGGCCCTTGAGCAGTTCCAGCCCGAACTCGACATGCTTGCGCAGCAGCGCCTGTTCGTCCGCGCTGAGCGGCTCGCGTTTGGTCAGGACCTCCACCGGCACCATGATCTTGCCGATGTTGGCGAGGCTCGCGGCAAGATCGAGCGTGCTGCGCTCCTGGTCGCTGAAGCCGAGTTCGCGGGCGAGTGCGTCGGCCACCTCGGTCATGCGCCGTGCGTGGTTCGCCGAGTACGGATCGTGCCGGTCGACCGTGCTGACGAGGGTCAGCACCAGGCGACGCAGCAGGTCCATGTGGCGCTTCTGTGCCTGGCGCAGCGTGCTGACGTCGCTCAGCACGATCAGCGTCGGCTCGGTCTCCGCACCGATGCGGGCCACCGGGATGAACCCTGCGTGGAATTCGCGATAACCGCCGGCCGTCTCCCAGCCGAGGAGTTTGTGGACCGCCTCCCCCTGCGCGAGCGCCTGCGCCATGCCGTCCTGTACGGCGACCTGCATCGGCGCGGGCAGGAAGTCGGCCAGCCGGCCGTCGAGCAGCTGCGGGATGTCACGCCCGGCGGCCGCAGCGGCCGCACGGTTGGTGAACAGTACGCGGCCGTCGCGGCTGACCAGCAGCGTCAGCACATCGAGGTTGTCGGTGATCGTGTGCAGGCGCTCGGTCTGCCGCTGCAGGCGATCCGCCTTGTCGGCCATCTCCGCGGCCTGGTGCTGCGCGCGCACGCTGCTGCCGTGTCGCCAGGCCGCCACGGCAACAGCGACGATGACCGCGAGCAGCAACGACAGCGCGATCAGCAGGAAACGGCGCCGCTCGTCGGCGAGGCTCAGGGCCTGCTGCGCATCGACCTGCTGCGCCAGCACCCAGGACTGGCCCCGCACGACGCGACTCGCCTGCAGCACGTCGATGCCGCGGTAGTTCCGGCCGGCGAAAAAGCGCCCGGGTGAACTGACGCCCTGGATCTCGGCGAGTTCGCGGCGCTCTCCCGGCAGCGTGCGGCGCAGCGCCGGCGAGCCATCGCGCAGCGGTGACGCCAGCAACACGACGTCGCCGCGTCGCTCGAGCAGCAGTGCCTCGCTGTCCTCGGCGAAGGCAGCCCCGCGCACCAGCAGCGGAAACAGCTCGGCGTCGGCGCTGCGCACGCCGACCAGCACGCCGAGCGGGGCCTCGGCACCGCCCGCACTGGCACCGGGCACCGTGCCTACGGCCACGGCAGTCACCACCACGGCCCGTTCGTCGGCGTCGGTCAGCAGCCGGGCGGTGCGACTCTTTGGATCGGCGAGCGCAGCCTGCGCCGCCTCGACGTAGGCATCGACGAGCACGAGACCCGGTGTCTGCACCACGCGGTGCAGCCCGGCGTCGAGCAGCACCAGGCCCGCGCTGCGTGGCTGCGGCAGGTTGGCGGGTACGCGCGTGCCGCCGTCGACGGTGTAGCCATAGCGGTCCGCGGCCGCGAGCAGCAGGTTGCGCAGGTACCCGAGCGCACCGGACTCCGGCGCGCCTGGCGCGGGTGCCCGTGCCTGGGCGAGCTGCCAGAGATAGAAGCGCAGCGAGGCGTTGGCTGCGAGCTCCTCGAGATCGCGACGATAGCCGCCGACAAGCTGTGCCACCGCATCGGCGCGGGCATCGGCCACCAGCCCGAGCCGCGAGTCCCACTGCAGCAGGTCGCGTTCGCGCTCATCGCCGATGTAGGCGTTGATGAGCGCCGCCCCGATGCCGACCAGGAGGACGAGCGCGACGAGCGCGACGGCGATCGGGTAGCGGCTCGACGGCTTCATGCGCCTGGCCCTGTCCCGCGTGGCAGGTGGATCCACCAGCCCTGCTGGTTGATCGAGTAAACGGGAGCGTAGTGCACCACCTGGCGGTGCGGGAGCACCTCGCGCACCTGGTTGTCGAGCACGAGGATGTCGCGCCCGCGCCCGACCGCCAGCACTGCGTGCGGGGCGCGCAGGTTGGTGTCCTGCACCACGACGATGCGCAGCTCCTCGCCCGGGTAGCCAAGCCAGCGCAGCGAGAAGTACTTGGTGATGGCGTAATCCTCGCAGTCCCCGCCATTGCCGAGGAACTGCCGCGGTATGGCCCAGTAGTCCTCGACCCGATAGTTCTCGAGATCGAGCACATAGGCCATTTCGTTGGCGTAGCGGTTGACTTCGCGCAGCTGCTCGGCGACCGGACGGCCGCGCAGCCCGCCGAGGAACGCGAGCCAGCGTCCCAGGTGGCAGCGGTTCAGGCGCGGTTCGCTGCAGTCGCCGTCGCGCAGGTCATCGCGCAGGTGGCGTTCCAGCGCCTGCAGCCACTGCGGAAACGCATCGATGCCGGCCTGGCCCTGCTGGCGATAGCCGAACAGGTCGTCGGCAAAGGCGGCCGCGGCGCCTGGCACGAGCCCGAGCACCAGGCAGAAAAGCGGGAGCATCCGGGCCATCGCCCGGCGGATCTGCGACATGATCGGTTGAGCCGCCGAAAGTCGGCACGTAGTATTGCGTAGACTTCGTCCACTTCACAACATAATCAGATGAATAAACCACAGGGACGTTTCCCAGGTCTCTTCGCCTGCCTCGTGCTCGCTGCCGCCGGTACCGCACAGGCAGGCGCCGACGTGCAGGGGCAGTTCGACACGGCGCTGCGCGCCATCGAGCAGGACCGCCTGCGCACCGCGCGCGAAACGCTGCAGGAGCTGCTTGCCGCCAACCCGAACCTGCACCGTGCGCGGCTCGAACTCGCCCGCGTGTACTACCTCACGGAAGACTTCGCCGGTGCGCGCCGCGAGGCGCAGCGTGTCCTCGACGACCCGGAAACCCCACCGACCGTGCGCACCACGGTGCTCGCCTTCCTGGCCCAGATCGACGCTGACGAGCGCCGCGCGGCCGAGCGCCACCACTGGACCCCGTCGCTCTACGCCGGGCTCATGTACGACTCCAACGTCAACATTGGCCCGAGTCGCGACGTCATCGATGTCGGCGGCCTGCCCTTCGTGGTCAGCCCGGCCTCGCGCGAGCAGGAGGATTTCGCCTGGGTGCTCAACCCGGCCATTTCGCACGTCTACAACCCGGGCCGGCGCTTCCAGTCCGGTGAGCATACCGGCACGTTCATCTGGCAGAGCGATGCCAGCGCCTATTACCGCGGCTATTTCGACGAGGACGACTTCAACTTCGGCGTCCTGACGCTGCGCACCGGTCCGGCCTGGATCGTGCCGCGCCACTGGCGAGCCTGGCTCGGCCTGCAGGCTGACCAGATCTGGCTCGGCGACGAGCGGCTCGCGCTCTTCACCTCGCTCAACCCGGGCGTGACCTGGGAAGTCGGCGCGCAGACCGAGATCACGCTCGAAGGCGCATACACCGACCGCAACTACCGCGACAGCGCCGACGAAGGCCGCGACGGCGAGGAACTGCTCGGGCGCCTGACGGCGACCCGCTATTTCAACGACCGGCGGCTCGCCGTGCAGGCCGGCGCCGGCTACGCGCGCTTCGACGCCGACGAGGACCGCTTCGGCTACGACGCCCCGGAACTGTTCGCTGGCGTGATCGCCGAGGCCTGGACCGACGGCATGGTGTTCGCGCGCATCGGCTACCGCAACTTCGATTTCGACGGCGTCGAACCGCTGTTCGGCGTCTCGCGCGACGACGACGAGCTGCGCTACACCGTCGGCTTCCAGCACGACATGCGCGACGGCCCGCTCGCCGGCTGGGCGCTGCAGGGCAACTGGATCTTCACCGACAACGACTCCAACGTGGGGATCTACGAGTACGACCGCCACGTCGTCAATCTCGGGCTCGCGCGCAGCTTCTGATTTTCTCCGCACCGTACCCGGCGTGCTGCACTGCATGCGCGTTCACGCATATGGGTTTAGCGGTTAACATATTCGCCGACGGGATCCGCAATTGCCGCGTGCCGGGCGTGAGCTTTCCCTTCGTTTACGGTACAAAGGACGCAGCAGGCGAAACCCTGACGAGAAGAGCGGCAGCCCGGCACGGGGCCAGCCGCCGGAGCACAAGAACGATGAAACTGTTGAGGCTTGCTGTCCTTTCCTTGCTCACGATCTGGTCGCTCGGCGCCACGGCAGCCGATCTCGCGCTCGACGACCAGGACTGCGCGAAGATCCTGGCGCGCTGGGCCGAGAACCCCGATTCCGTGCCACGGCACCTGGTCGACGGCTGCAAGGAACAGCTCGCTGCCGCCGCGGCACCGGTTGTCGCAGCTGCAGCCGCCGCCGAGCCCGCTGCCACCGATCCTTGCAGCGGCCCCGGCGCCGCCGGGTCGGTGCTCTGCTGGGGGCCGTGGGCGGCACTCGCCCCCGCGGCCGCGGGCGACCCGGCCCGTCTCGATTTCCCGGACACCTACGGCGACTGCGAGACCGGCAGCGACATCGCCGACCAGTGCGTGGCCCAGCTCGAACCCCTCGGACCCGAGCCGCCGCTCGAGGGCTGCGCCCCCGGCACCCCCTGCGGCTTTGCCACGCTCGTGTCGGGCCTGACCAGCGAGGGCGACGTGGAGGAGACGAGCTTCGAACGCTTCGACCTCGC
>CAUJIY010000124.1 GCA_963205295.1 Pseudomonadota bacterium | reverse complement strand
GATCGGGATGGCGCAGTTCTTCAGGATGTTGCGCCAGAGCAGCCGCCACGGTGGGGTGCCGAAGGCCCGCGCCGTGCGCACATGGTCGCGTCCCAGCTCCTCGACGATCACCGCGCGGTAGAAACGCGTGTTGTAGCCGAGCGCGACGAACACCGTGGCCAGCGTCGGCACCGTGACATACGCGAGGTAATCACCGAGGTCGGCCACCGCCCAGCCGCGCACCGGGAAGAGGTTCAGGCCATAGCTGGTGCAGAACCAGATCTGGAAGGCGAAGATCACGATCAGGTAGCTGACGCTCATGCCGATCACCGCCAGACCCATGATCAGCTTGTCGGGCCAGCGCCCGCGGTGGAAGGCGGCGGCCAGCGCCAGCGCGATACCGAGCAGGTTGCCGAGCACGAAGCCGGGCAGCTCGAGGACGAGCGACACCGGGATGCTGCGGACAAGCAGCGTGCTCACCTTCGCGCCGGAGGAATCGGAGTTGCCGAAATCGAGCGTGGCGAGTTCGCGCAGGTACTCGCCGTAGCGCACCAGGAACGGCCGGTCGTAGCCGAGCTCGTGGCGTACCTCGGCAATCTGCGCGGGGGTGGGGTTCTTGCCGAGCAACAGGTAGGTCTTGTCGGGGCCGAAGTACACCATCAGCGTGAAGCTGAGCAGGGTCACACCGAGGAGCAGCGGCAGCCCCGCGACCAGCCTGCGCAGCGCGTACTGCAGGACGTCCATCAGGCCCGCGGCCCCGGGTCGGCCGGCCGGGCGCGTTGCCCCCGCGGCAGCACGTCGACGTACTTCAGCCAGTAGCCACCGACGATCTCCCGGTCGGGCACGGCGACCACGTTGTCGTGCCACAGGTAGATGCGGTTGCGCGCGAGCCCGGTGATGGCCACGCAGTCGTCGATGACCAGCTGGTTCATGCGCCGGTAGAGGGCCGTGCGTTCCGGGGAGGGCAGCATCACCGCGGCCTGCTCGTAGAGCCGGTCGAACTCGGGGTTGCGCCAGTTGGCGTCATTCGAGCCTGGCGAGCCGTTGGGACCGTAAAACAGCTGCAGCGTGTTCTCGGCATCGGGGTAGTCGAGGCCCCAGCCCTTGGCGACGATCGGCAGGCGGTTGTCCTTCCAGGCACGGCTGATGTCGCCGAAGGTGGCGAACTGCTTCAGCACGACCTTCTCCGGCGGCCAGCCGATCTGCTTGAGTTCGGCACGGAACTGCTCGTAGAACATCCGCTGCTTCACGCCGGCGGTCTGCCCGTACACGAGCACCGGCAGGTTTTCCGGTGTCCAGCCGGCCTCGCGCAGAAGGCGGCGCGCACCCTCAACGTCGCGGGTGACGCTGGCGCGGGAGAGCTGCGAGTCGAACTCCGGGACCGCCGGCACGATGATTCCGGGAAAAACGGTCGCCAGCCCGAAATACCAGCTCGCGTTGCGTGCGTTCCAGTCGAAGGTCTTGATGATCGCGCAGCGCAGCGCCTTGTTGCGCTGCTGACGGACCGGATCGGCGTTGTAGCCGAACTCCGGGAACGCGAAATTGAAGGCCTCGAAGACAAACCCGGCTTCTGGTCCCGAGGCAAGCTGATACTTCGCCGCAAACTCCGGCTTCAGGCGTACCGGCTGGCGCGACGCGAGCACCTCGTCCGCCTTCTCCGGCGGCAGGCTGGAAAGCTGCACCTCATCGCCCTTGGTGAAGGAGTTCCAGCGCGAGGCTTCGCTGTCGGCGAAATCGATCACCAGCCGGTCTACGAACGGCGGCGAGCGTCCCGCGATGCGCTCGACCCCGGTGTAGCGCTGGGTCGCGGCATCGTAGCCCTCGGCGGCCAGGTCGACGGGCTCCTGGCGGTAACCGCGGTGGCGCTCGAAGACGATCCGTGCGGTGTCGTAGGCGATGACCTTGAACGGGCCCGAGCCGACCGGGTGACTGCCGAGCTCGCGGCCGTAGTACTCGACCGCCTCGCGTGGGACCACCGCCGAAAAGCCCGTGGCCAGCGTGTCGAGCAGTTGCGGGTAGGGGCGCACCAGGCGGATTTCCAGGGTGTGGCTGTCGGTGGCGCGCAGGCCGGGGATCTCCCGGGCATAGTCGGAGCCGGCCGCCTTCCAGGCATCGATGCCGACGATGCGCCCCTGCCAGAACCAGGCGCCCTGCGGGCGGTTGGCCGGATCGAACTGGCGCTTGAGTGAGTAGACCACGTCCTCGGCGACGAGCTCGCGGCCGCGACCGCCGGGAAAGCAGGGGTCGTCCTGGAACAGCACGCCGCGCTTGAGGCGGATGCGGTACGTGAGCAGGTCAGGCGTGATCTGCGGCCAGCCGTCGGCCAGGTTCGGCTTCAGCTGGTAGGGGCGCGCCAGGTACTTGTAGGCGTAGAGGGTGTCGTAGGCGTTGACGACGACGTGGTTGGCGTAGACGTTCGCCGCCTGCACCGGGTCGAGGCTCGAGGGCGCCTGTTCGAGCGAATGATGGAACGTCTTGACCGCGGGGCTGCTGCCGCCCGGATCGCCGGCCGCGGTTTTCGCCTCGCCGCCACAGCCACCGGCGAGCAACGCCAGTCCGGCCAGCGCGATCCCGCACAGGCGGGTACCGGGCGGGCTGCAGAGCATCGGCGACATCTCCGGCATTCTGCCAGAGGCACTTCGCCTCCGAATCCTCGGTGCGAACTCCAGGTACCACGTCCCGCAGGAATATCGTCGGTTCCCGATCCACCACGCGGCGCGACCGGCCAATGCCATCGGCATGGGAATTTGTTTCGCGGCGGAGGATATTTCAACCGAGAATAGCCTTACGAGTCTTATTACTGTTTATAACTGATATTTTCTCGTATTTTATTAACAGGGCTATATTCTTTCAGCAGTCCCACTAGAGATCATATTAATAGTAATTTGATATCGCCTTAATCCACTTAAATATCCAAGGCTCTAATAAATTCTGGTCAATACGGGATTTGAACCAATTTCATGGGTGGTACAACCATTTCTTCATGATGATCAGGACACGTGGACCCTGCCCGTCGGGGCAGTTGCGGCATATGCTGTCGCCATGATCGGTTTGTTGCAGCGCGTTTCGCAGGCCAGTGTCCGCGTCGCCGGAGCCGTGGTCGGCGAGATCGGCACCGGGCTCGTGGTACTGGTTGCCGTCGAGCGCGGTGACGGTCCGGCGCAGGCGCAGCGCCTGGCAGAGCGGCTGGTCGCTTACCGGGTGTTCGAGGATGCCACCGGCAGGATGAACCGCGACGTCCGCGAGACTGGCGGAGGACTGCTGCTGGTGCCGCAATTCACGCTCGCAGCGGACACCGGCAAGGGCAACCGGCCGAGCCTGTCCGGAGCCGCCGCACCGGCTGCCGGGGAGGCACTGTTCGACCAGCTGGTGCAGGTAGTGACCGGGCACTGCCCGCGGGTGGCCACCGGCCGGTTCGGTGCGAACATGTCCGTGAGCCTCGTCAACGAGGGACCGGTCACGTTCTGGCTGCGGGTGCCGCCCGCCGGACATGACGGCTGAACCCCGCCGCCACGCAACAGCGGCGTGACGAGCTCCCCGGAATGCGCGGCCGATTACACGGCCGGCCCGGTGTTTTGCCGTATCATGACTGTCTCTGTTCGCGGGCACGGAGTGCCCCCTGGAGCGACGACATGGGTTCACTGAGCATCTGGCACTGGCTGATCGTGCTGCTGATCGCGGTGCTCATCTTCGGCACCAAGCGGCTCGGCTCCATCGGCACCGACCTTGGCAGCGCCGTGAAGGGATTCCGCAAGGCGATGTCCGAGGCAGACCAGGACGAGGAACCGAAGAAGCTGAAACAGCAGGCGGACGCCGATTTCACCGATTCCCGCCAGAACGAGGCTGCCGGCAAGAAGTCCAGCTAGCCGGCCATGTTCGACGTCGGCTTCTGGGAACTGGCGGTCATCTTCGTCGTCGGCCTGCTGGTCCTCGGGCCCGAGCGGCTGCCGAAGGTAGCCCGGCAGCTGGGCCAGTGGGCCGGCCGGGCCCGGCAGATGGCGCGCGTGCTCAGCACCCAGCTGCAGGACGAGATGAACGCGGTCGATCCCCGCCGGATCATGGATCCGCCGTCATCGCCTCCCACCTACCCACGCCCCGGTGTCGACGACCTCCGGCCCCACGCAGTCGAGGAACCGGCGGCGGGTCAATCGGACCACGCCACGCCGGGTAACGCTGCCCCGCCCTGAACCTGACCGCCTGGACCATGGCCGGAACACCCGGACAGCCTGCCGAGCCCGAGGAACAGCTCGCCGAGGGCACACTGATGTCGCACCTCGTCGAGCTGCGCAACCGGCTGCTGCGCGCGGTCGCCGCGGTGCTGGTGATCTTCCTGTGCCTCGCGCCCTTCGCGCGGCGGATCTTCACGCTGGTCGCCCGCCCGCTCATGGACCAGCTTCCACCCGGTTCGCAGATGATCGCCACGCAGGTGGCCTCGCCGTTCATCACGCCGTTCAAGACGACATTCTTCGTCGCGCTGTTCCTGGCGATGCCGGTGGTGATCTATCAGACCTGGGCGTTCGTGGCACCCGGACTGTACCGGCGTGAGCGACGCTTCGCGGTGCCGCTGCTGGTGTCGAGCGTGGTCCTGTTCTACATCGGCGTGTCGTTCGCGTACTTCCTGGTGTTCCCGACGGTGTTCCGCTTCCTCGCGGCCACCACCCCCGACGGCGTCACCATGATGACCGACATCAACAGCTACCTCGATTTCACGCTGCTCACCTGCTTTTCCTTCGGCGCCGCGTTCGAGGTGCCGGTGGCCACGGTGCTGCTGATCGGTACCGGGCTGGTCTCGGCCGAGACACTTGCCGGGCAGCGCCCGTACGTGTTCCTCGGCGCCTTCGTCGTCGGCGCCGTGCTCACGCCGCCCGACGTGCTCTCGCAGGTGATGCTGGCGATCCCGATGTACCTGCTGTTCGAGGGCGGCCTGATCATGGCCCGGCTGATGTACCCGACCGGCGCCAAGGCTGCAGACAAGAGCGCCGCATGACGGCCACACCGGTGCAGGCCGGACATCCCGCCGGGTTGCGCACCCTGTTCTTCACGGAGATGTGGGAGCGCTTCAGCTACTACGGGATGCGCGCCATGCTCATCCTGTACATGGTCGACGCCAGCGGCGGCCTCGGCCTCGACGACCAGACGGCGGCGGCGATCTATGGTCTTTACACGGCTGCGGTCTACATCGTCGCCCTGCCCGGCGGCTGGATCGCCGACCGGCTGATCGGCGCACAGCGCGCGATCTTCGCCGGTGGCCTGATCATCGCCAGCGGCCATTTCACGCTGGCCTTTCCCGGCCGCGTGCCGTTCTTCCTCGGGCTGTTGCTGATCATCTGCGGCACCGGGCTGCTCAAGCCCAACATCAGCGCCGCGGTCGGCGAGCTCTATCCGCAGGGCGATGGGCGGCGCGACGCCGGCTTCACCCTGTTCTACATGGGCATCAACATCGGTGCCTTCCTCGGCCCGCTCGTGTGCAGCACGCTCGGCGAGAGCGAGCGCTTCGGCTGGCACTGGGGTTTCGCCGCCGCCGGTATCGGCATGGTGGGCGGCCTGTGGTACTTCCGGCGCACGCGCCACCGCCTCGGCGATGCCGGCAGGCTGCCGTCGCTCGACCCGGAGCGTCCGGCAGACCGGGTGCGGATCGCAGCGGGCTGGCGTGTGGTCGGGATTGCCGTGGCCCTGATCGTGGCGGCGAGCGCGGCACTCCTGAGCGGCCTCGTCGAGGTCGATGCGGTGGCAGCCGCCGAGCGCACTGGCATGCTGATCGCGGCCATTGCCGTCGGCTACTTCACCTACCTGTTCGCCTTTGCTGGCCTGAGCGGTGAGGAAAAACGCCGCGTGGTCGTGATCGTGATCCTGTTTCTCGCCTGCGCCCTGTTCTGGGCCGGATTCGAGCAGACCGGCTCGTCTTTCAACCTGTTCGCCGAACGCTACACACAACGCATCTTCGCCGGGTTCGAGATTCCCGCCGGGTGGTTCCAGTCGATCAATGCCTTCTTCGTCTTCACGCTGGCACCGGTGATGGCAGCGCTGTGGGTGCGGCTGGCCCAGCGCCATCTCGATCCGGCCACGCCGGCCAAGTTTGGCCTCGGCCTGATCCTGCTCGGAACGGGGTTCCTGGTCATGATCGGCGCCGCCAGGATCGTCATCGCCGGCAACCAGGTGCTGCCTGGCTGGCTGGTGATGACCTACCTGCTGCATACGATCGGCGAGCTCGCCCTCAGTCCCGTCGGGCTCTCGGCGACCACGAAGCTCGCCCCGCACCGCTTCGCCGGCCAGATGATGGGCGTGTGGTTCCTCGGCACCGCGCTTGGCAACCTGGTGGCGGGACTGGTGGCCGGGCGTTTCCACGCCGAGGCAGTCACGGACTTCCCCGCCCAGTTCCTGCAGATCGGGCTGATCTGCGCCGCAGCTGGCCTGCTGCTGCTATTCTTCGCCAGGCCCATACGCCGTCTCATGGGGGACGTCGCGTGAACAGGGGAGCGGCACGGCGCTGGCGACCGGGACTCAACGCGAACTGACGCTGCGCGCGCTGATACTCGGCGGCGTGCTCGCCGTGCTGCTCGGCGCGGCCAATGCCTACCTCGGCCTGTTCGCCGGCATGACGGTCTCCGCCTGCATCCCCTCGGCAGTCATTTCCATGGGCGTGCTGCGCCTGCTCGGCCACGGCGGCATCCTCGAGAACACCATGGTGATGACGCAGGCCTCGGCCGGCGAAGCGCTGGCGGCGGCGGCGATCTTCACGCTGCCCGCGCTGGTGCTGCTCGGCGTATGGGACAGCTTTCCGTACCTCTGGGTCACCGCCATCGCCGGGATCGGCGGGCTGCTCGGCGTGCTGCTCACCATCCCGCTGCGCCGTGCGCTGATCGTCGAACAGGGGCTGCGGTTTCCCGAAGGCACGGCAGTCGCCGAGGTGCTGCGCGTCGGCGGGCGCGCTGGCGCGGGCCTGCGGGCCCTGACTGTCGCCGGCGCTGCCGGGGCCCTGATCAAGTGTTGCGAAACCGGGCTCAAGCTCTGGCCAGGCACGGCACAGGCCGCTGCCTACGTCGGCCAGGGCATCGCCTACGTCGGCACCAACCTCTCCCCGGCACTGCTCGGCATCGGCTACATCGTCGGCCTGAACGTCGCCGTGCTGGTGTTCGCCGGCAGCGTGATCTCCTGGAACATCGCCATCCCGATCTACGCCGCCTGGTTCGTGCCCGGCGACCCGGCGTTCGCCGCGAGCCTCGCCGCCGGCACCCCGGCGGCAGACCTTGCCTACGAGATCTGGACGAAGAAGATCCGCTACCTCGGTGTCGGCGCAATGCTGGTCGGCGGCCTGTGGGCGCTGGTCGCGATCCGCCACTCGCTGCTGTCCGGGGTGAAGAGCGGGCTCGAGCAGGTCAGGCGCGCCCGCGGTACGGTGATCGCAGCCGCCGAGCGCGATGCACCGATGCCCTGGGTGCTCGGCGGCATCATCGCCTGCGTGGTGCCGATCTTCTTCCTCTACCAGCAGATCGTGGCGAGCTACGGCGTGGCTGCCGCCATGGCGGTCATGATGCTGGTGGCCGGCTTCCTGTTCTCGTCGGTCGCCGCCTACATGGCCGGCCTGGTCGGCTCCTCGAATAACCCGATCTCCGGCGTCACCATGGCGACTATGCTGCTGGCCTCGCTACTGCTGCTGGCGCTGCTCGGCAACGACGCGCGCGGGCCGGCCGCCGCGATCATGATCGGTGCGGTGGTGTGCTGCGCGGCTTCGCTCGGCGGCGACCTGCTGCAGGACCTGAAGACCGGCCAGCTCGTCGCCGCCACGCCCTGGAAGCAGCAGGTCGCTCTCGCTGCCGGCGTGCTGGTCTCGGTGTTCGTGATGGCGCCGATCCTGAACCTGCTGCTGAAAGCCTACGGCATCGGTGTACCGACGGCCGAGCACCCGAACCCGCTGGTCGCCCCGCAGGCGACGCTCATGGCCTCGGTCGCACAGGGCGTGTTCCGCGGCGGCCTGCCCTGGGGCTTCGTCGGCACGGGCGCGGCGATCGGCGTGGCGATCATCGTGCTCGACGAGTGGCTGCGCCGTAGCGGCGCGCGCTGGCGGGCGCCGGTGCTGGCCGTCGCGGTCGGTATCTACCTGCCGCTCGAGGTCGACACCCCGATCATCATCGGCGGGCTGATCGCCTGGGCCGTGCAACGGCGCCGCGGCCGCGAGGACAGCGGCGCCGGCCACGGCACGCTGTTCGCCGCCGGGCTCATCACCGGCGAGGCCCTGGTCGGCATCCTGCTCGCCATCCCGATCGTGGTCACCGGCAGTACCGAGACGTTCGCGCTGCCTGAAGCCTGGCGGCCCGGTGCCCTGCTGGGACTGGCGGCCGTGGCCGCTGCCGCGGTCCTGCTCTACCGCACCGCGCTCGCGGAGGACACCCGCGACTGAGCGGCAGCACCCGGCTGCGCTATGATGCCGGCCCCGATCGACCTTCCCAGGGAGCGCGCTGCCATGCCCGCCTACATCATTTCCCTCTGCGAGTTCACCCACCGCACACCGGAACTGAAGACCTACGCGGAGAAGTCCGCTGCACTCGCGCGTCGCCACGGCGGCCGTTACATCGTGCGCGGCAAGGCGGTCGAGGTGCTCGAAGGCGAGGCGCTCGCCCCCAAGTCGGTGGTCATCCTCGAGTTTCCCGACCTGGCTAAGCTCGAAGGCTACGTCAAGGGCGAGGAATACCAGAAGACGGTCAAGCCGCTGCGCCAGGGCACAGGCATCTACGACATCGGCATCTTCGAGGCCCCGCCGCCCAACATGCAGTGAGGCGGCAGGGCAGGTCGTCAGACGACCATGAAGGTGCCCTCGGCCTCGGCGACCACCACGCCGTCGCCGGCCCGGCGTGCCGTGCCGGCGAACACGGCCAGCCGGCCCTTGCGCCGCAGGAGCCGACCCTCGAGGAGCAGCGTGTCGCCGAGCTGCACCGGTTCGCGGTAACGCACCTCGCAGCGCGCCGTGTGCGCGCGTTCGCCGTGCAGGAACAACCAGTTCGCCATGACGTCGTCGAGTACGCTGTAGACGATGCCGCCGTGCACCAGGTCGTCGTAGCCGCAGTGAAAGGGGCCGGGGGTGAATTCGGCACGGCAGACCTCGCCATCCATGCGGAACGGCAGGCGCAGGCCAAGCGGATTGTCCGGACCGCAGACGAAGCACTGGTTGGCATCGGGGCGGGTGCGCGGTTCGCTCATCATCGGGCCTCCTGCTTGCCGCCGGCGCGCTTGTCTCGCCCCGGCAGGCGATCCTATGCTACCGGCGAAACGAACCCGGGGCACGAGGTGACGGCGTGGCGTACGACCCAAACAACATCTTCGCGAGGATCCTGAAGGGCGAGATCCCGGCCTACCGGGTCTACGAGGACGAGCACACGCTGGCCTTCATGGACGTGATGCCGCAGGCAGACGGCCACACGCTGGTGGTGCCGAAGGCACCGGCGGAAAATCTCTTCGACCTCGACCCGGCGATGGCCGCTGCCGTGATGCGCAGCACCCAGATCGTGGCCGCCGCCGTGAGGCAAGCCTTCGCTGCCGAAGGCATCATGCTGATGCAGTTCAACGGCCCGGTCGCCGGCCAGACGGTCTTCCACTTCCACCTGCACATCGTGCCGCGCTACGCGGACCGGCCGCTGCGCCAGCACGGCCGCGAAATGGCCCCGGCGGCCGTTCTCGAGGAGAACGCCCGGCGGGTGCGCGAAGCGCTGCAACGCCGGTGATGTGACCCGGGAGCCGCCCGCCGGGTGGCTCTCACATCAGCAGTTATCCAGCGGAATCTACGGGCCGACCGGACGCGTCGGGCTGGCGCGCAGACTCGCTTCCGAACGCTCCAGCGGCCGGCGACTCGCCTTGTCCTTGTCGAGGTCGCGCGTCGCTGCGTTCAGCAGGTCACGCAGCTGGCGGCCATCCGCCGGGAACACGCCGGCGCCGATGCCCACGGCCACGCGGTGCAGGCTGCCACCGAACTGCAGCGTCGTGGTGGCCACGCTGTGGCGGATGCGGTTGGCGACCGCCTTCGCGATCGCCGGGCCTGCGCCCGAGACGAACACCACGAACTCGTCGCCGCCGTAACGGGCTGCCAGGTCCACCGAGCGGCAGCTGCGCGCGAGCGCCTGCCCCACCGCGACGAGTGCCCGGTTCCCGGCTTCGTGGCCATGGCGGTCATTGACTGACTTCAGTTTCTCGACGTCGACCAGCAGCAACGCAAAGCCATTGCCGCGGCGGATGGCCCGCTCGCGCTCCTCGTTCACCAGCCGGGTGAATGCCTGCAGGTTGAGCAGGCCGGTGAGACCGTCGCGCTCGGCCATGGCCTGCAAGCGATCGTTGGCGTCCTGGATGTCGGCAGCGAGCGTGCTGGTGAGCAGCGCCACCAGCATCACCGGCACCGCCTCGGCCACGAGACCCAGTCCGTAGGCCGCCGTAATGACATCGGTGCCACTCACGAAATGGCTGAGTCCGACGCGACCGGCCAGCACCAGGCCGACGACGAGCACGGTCGGGCCACGGCCCAGCGTGAGCGCCGCGGTCACGATCGGCAGGAGATAGAGGTTGAGCAGCGCCCCGTGGTCGCTGCCATCGCAGGCAAGCACGGTGGAGATGAAGGCGACCATCGCCACCACGGCGACGATGAGCTTCTCGCGCGGGCGGTCGTCGAACGCGGCCGTGAAGCGCAGCGCGATGATCAGGGTGCCATAGACCGCCAGCGCCGCCAGATACAGCTGCGGGTGCACCATATCGCCGGCCGCCACCACGAACCAGGCCGCCGTGAGCACGAGCAGCAGGCCATCGACCAGCGCGACAGTGTTGAGCACGCGGCGCAGGGCGCCGCCGCCGGAACCAGCCTGCGGTGCGATGGAGAAGTCCATGTTCGGTGAAACCAGCGGCGAAAAATCCTGCCGCTTCAACCCTCCGGATGCGCCTGCGCACTCGACATATATCGCTATGGTGGCGCAGGTGCCCGGCCGATGTCCGCGAACGGATCGGCAGTTTGCCGGGGGGGGGGTTGCGGATGGAATTGCGGGGCGGGAGGTACCGTGGATGGGGTCTCGGCTTCAGCCGCGACCCCGCACTTACTGCACCTGCGATTGCAGCGCCGGGCCCGCTTCGAGCAGCTCGACGGCCCGCTTCAACGCCTGGTCGGCATCCGCCCCGGAAGTCCCGGCCTGCGCCCCGAGATCCACATCCGGCGCAATCCCCGCGCCGTTGATCGAGGCACCCGACGGCGTGAAGTAACGCGATGTCGTGAGTTTGATCGCCCGCCCATGCGACAGCGGCATGACGGTCTGCACGGAGCCCTTGCCGAAGGTGCGGCTGCCGATGATGGTCGCGCGGTGGTTGTCCTGCAGGGCGCCGGCGACGATCTCCGCGGCCGACGCCGAGCCGCCGTTCACCAGCACGACGATGGGAGCGCCGTCGACGAGATCGCCCGCACGCGCCTCGTGGCGGAAATTGGCGTCCGGACCGCGGCCACTGGCGGTGACGATGACACCGGCGTCGAGGAAGTCGTCGCTGACCTCGACGGCCGCATCGAGCACACCGCCCGGATTGTTGCGCAGGTCGAGCACCAGGCCTTTGACGGCGGCGGCGCCCGGCTCGCGGCGCAGGTCGACCAGCGCCGTACGCAGGTCCACGCCGGTCGTCTCGCTGAACTGGCTGATCCGCAGGTAGACAATGCCGGGTTCGAGCAGGCGGGCACGCACGCTGTGCACCTGCACGTTGCTGCGCACCAGGTCGAAGTGCAGCAGCTCCGGCGCGTCGGCACGCGACACGGTCAGCTTCACGCGCGTACCGGCACGCCCGCGCAGGCGGTTGATAGCGCTGGTGCCATTGTCACCGCTCACCGCGACGCCATCGATGCTGACGATCACATCGCCGCTGCGGATGCCGGCCGCATCGGCCGGCGTGCCCTCGATCGGTGCGACCACGAGAACCTTGCCGTCGCGCAGGTTCACCTCGATACCGACACCGGAGTAATTGCCGCTGGTGCCGATGAGCATCTCCTCGTATTCCCCGGCGTCGAGGAACTGCGAGTGTGGGTCGAGACTCGTGACCATGCCGCGCACCGCGCTCTCGAGCAACCGCCGGTCGTCGACCGGCTCGACGTACTCCTGGCGCACGCGATCGAGCACCTCGGTCAGCAGGCGTACGTCGTCCCAGGGCAGCGTATCGCGCCCGGTTTCGCCGGCGGCGAGCACGCTACCACCCACGGCACCGGCCACTCCGGCGCCGGCGCCGAGCAGGAAAATCAGCAAGCTGCGAAAACGTGGCGTCCTGCGGTTCATGACGCCGGACGATAGCACAGGGCCGGCGTCGGCTACCGCACCCAGCCGCGGGGATCGACCGGCTTGCCGTTGCGCCGCACTTCGAAGTACAGACCAGGACTGCCCTGGCCGCCGCTGTCGCCGACACGCGCGACAGCTTCGCCCTCGCGGACATCCTGGCCGACCGCCTTGAGGATTTCCTGGTTGTGGCCGTACAGGCTCATGTAGCCGCCGCCGTGATCGACCACCAGCAGCTGTCCCATGCCAGGCAACCAGTCGGCATACACCACGCGCCCGGCTCGCACTGCCCGCACTTCGGTGCCGGACGGGGCCGCGAGCACCATGCCGTCCCAGCGCAGCAGGCCGTCGGCACGCGGCTGGCCGAAACTGGCGACCGCGCGACCGCGCAGCGGCAGCTCACGCACCTCGCGACCGGGGCGTCCCGCGCGTGACGGTACCGGCGCAGGCGCCGGCTGCCGTGCCGCCGTGGTGCTCTCGCGCGCCAGCCGCCGTGCCAGATCCTCGAGGGCACGTGCGTCCTGACGCAGCCGCGCGAGCTTCTGTTGACGCGAGCCGAGATTGCGTTCGAGCGTGCGCACGGCCTGCGCACGCGCCTGTCGTGCGGCGGTGACCTCGCGCACCCGTGCCTCCTGGCGGCGACCGAGTTCGGTGAGTTCGGCGAGCTCACTCTCGAGCTTCGCCACCGCCGCCTGGAGTTCTTCCAGGCCAACGCGGACCTGGGCCAGCAGGGTGCCGCGTTCGCGGGTCACGTAGCCGTAGTACACCACCCGGCGCGACAGGGCGACCGGATCCTGCTGGGCCAGAGCGAGCCGCAGCCATTCCTCGCGCCCCGCCACCCAGGCAAGCCGCAGCTGGCGCTCGAGCATCGCACGGTGCCGGTCGAGCTCGCCTTCGGCGCGCGCCACCTCGCCACGCAGGGCACGCTCGCGCTTGCGGCCTTCCTCGAGCTGGCGGCGCACATCACGCAGCGCGGCGCGGGCCTCGGCCTCGACCAGCTCCGACTTCTTCAAGGCCTGCGCAGCCGTAGGCTGGCTGGCGGCATCGCGCGAGATTTCCTGCTGGAGCTTGCGGATACGCTCCTGGACGGCAGCCAGCTCGCGGTCGGTGCCGGCCTTGCTCGCCGGTGCGCCGGCGACAGGTCCCGCCAGCAGAGCGACAACGAGCGCGCCTGCAGCGACGCGGTGCCGGAAGGGGATCGCCATCATGGGGCTGGCAGTGTAGCGCGGCCGCGGCAGCTTCGCCGGGTATGAGCAGGTATAATCCGCGGCCACCGCGCAACATCGGCCATCCATGAACAAGCTGCTCGATTTCATCCTGCGCCACCCCCTGCTGGTGGGCGCCACGGTCATGGCGGTGGTCGCGCTGATCGCCAACGAGCTGCGGCTGCGCATGCAGGCAGGTCTCGCGGTGCCGGCGCAGGAGGCGGTGCGTCTCATCAACCAGGGCGCCACCGTGGTGGACGTGCGCGATGCCGCGCGCTTCGAGTCGGGCCACATCATCGACGCCATCAACGTCCCGGCTGCCGATCTCGCCGCAGCCGCAGCCGAGCGCCTGAAGAAGAAGCGTCCGGTGCTCGTGGTCTGCGACGGTGGCGGCAGCAGCGCCCGGCTGGTCCCGGTCCTGCGCAAGGCCGGTTTCGAGAAAGCCTGGTCACTGCAGGGCGGGCTGTCCGCGTGGGAGCGCGAACGCCTGCCCGTGGTCGCCGGCAAGGCACAGGCCTGAGGACGGCGGCATGGGCGCGGCGCCCGACGTGCTGGTCTACACCAGGCCCTTCTGCCCGTACTGCGCGGCAGCCAGGGCGCTGTTGCACGAGAAGGGCGTCGCGTTCCGCGAAGTCGACGTGTCGCACGAGGAGTCCCTGCGCGAGGAGATGATCCGCCGCAGCAACCGGCACACCGTGCCGCAGATCTTCATCGGTGAGTGTCACGTCGGCGGCTTCGACGATCTCGCCGCACTCGACCGGCAGGGCAGCCTCGATCCGCTGCTCGGCATCCGCGACTGACAGGCACGCGAGGCCACCATGGCGAACGAACCAACCGGCGGTAACGGCAATGGCAGCAGCAGTGCCCCGATCCGCGTCTACAACCTGCGCATGGTCTACCTGCAGGACGTCTCCTTCGAGGCGCCGCACGCACCGGGAATCCTCTTCGGCCAGGAACTGCAGCCGGAACTGAAGTTCCAGATCGAGAGCAGCCATCGGCAACGCGACAAGAACGCCTGGGAGGTGCTCCTGCACGCCTCGGTACACGCCACGGCCGGGGACAAGTCGCTGTTCCTCGTCGAGGTCAAGCAGGGCGGGCTCTTCGAGATCGCGGGCTTCACCGCCGAGGAAACCATGCTGCTGCTGAAGATCAAAGCGCCGGAGGCCCTCTATCCGTACGTCGCCGAACTCATCAGCTCGCTGGTGAGCCGCGGCGGCTTCCCGCGGCTGCAGCTGCAGCCGATCAATTTCGAGGCGCTGTACGCCGAAGCCCGCCAGGCCCGCGCCCAGGCCTGACCCGGCACGACGGTGGTCGCAGCCCCGGTGAACCCTCCCGCCCACGCTGACACGATCGCGGTGCTCGGGGCCGGATCCTGGGGCACCGCCCTTGCCGTACAACTCGCCCGCGCCGACGGGCCGACGACCCTCTGGGGGCGCGATGCTGCCGCTCTCGGTCGCATGGCCACCGGGCGCTGCAACGATCACTATCTCCCCAACGTCACCTTTCCCGCCAATCTGCTGATCGAGACTGATCTCCCCCGGGCGGCACGCGAGCACCGCGATCTGCTGATTTGCGTGCCGAGCCATGCGCTGCGCGCCACGCTCGCGGCGATCGCCCCGCACCTCGGCAGCCGCAGCCGCGTCGCCTGGGCCACCAAGGGTTTCGAACAGCACACCGGGCGCCTGCCGCACGACATTGCGCGCGAGCTACTCGGCGCGAGACGGCCGCTGGCGGTGCTCTCCGGGCCAACGTTCGCGCGCGAGGTCGCCGCCCGGCTGCCCACCGCCCTGACCGTGGCAGCGAACGATCCCGGCTTCGCCGCGGATCTCGCCGCGCGCATCTCCAACGAGCACTTCCGTGCCTACACGTCCACCGACCTTGCCGGCGTCGAGGTCGGCGGCGCGGTGAAGAACGTGCTCGCCATCGCCGCCGGGATATCCGACGGACTCAGGTTCGGAGCCAACGCACGCATTGCGCTCATCAACCGCGGCCTTGCCGAAATGACGCGCCTCGGCGTAGCCCTCGGCGCACGGGCCGAAACCTTCATGGGACTCGCCGGCATGGGAGACCTGGTGCTCACCTGCACCGACGACCAGTCGCGCAACCGCCGCGTCGGACTGCTGCTCGCCGCCGGCCGCAGCCGCGAACAGGCTACGCGCGAGATCGGGTTCGTCTGCGAAGGGGTGTTCGCCGCCGAAGCCGTGCGGGAGGTGGCGCGTCGTCTCGGCGTCGACATGCCGATCTGCGCCCAGGTCTACGGCATTCTCTACGAGGGCATGGCGCCACAGGCGGCCGTCATGGCACTGATGGCCCGCGCCCTGAAGGCCGAGACCGGCGCAGCCTTCTGACCCCCGCGACATCCCGCTCCACCATCCTGTTGGAGCGCTGTGGGAGCGGCGACCGGAATCAGGTGCCGCCGGCAAAGCCCGCCTGGCGCCAGGCTTCGTAGATCACCACCGCTGCGGCGTTGGAGAGATTCAGGCTGCGGTTGCCGGGACGCATCGGGATGCGTAACTGCCTCGCAGCGGGTATGGCGTCGAGAATGCCGGGCGGCAGCCCGCTGGTCTCCGCTCCCATGAGGAACGTGTCACCCGCCTGGTAGCACAGCCCGGCGTAGGAACTCGTACCGCGGGTCGACAACGCGAACAGGCGCCGTCCGTCGAGCGCTGCCAGGCAGGCCTCGAGGTCGTCGTACTCCCGCACCCACGCCATGTCGTGGTAGTCGAGCCCCGCGCGGCGCAGGTACCGGTCCTCGAGCGTGAAGCCGAGCGGGCGCACCAGGTGCAGGCGGGTTCCGGTGTTGGCGCACAGGCGTATGATATTGCCGGTATTCGGCGGAATTTCCGGTCGATAGAGAATCAGGTCGAACATTGACGACACCCGCCACGCACGCGCCCGATCCGCGCCTCGCCACCGACTTCTGCGGCCTCGCCTTCGCCTCGCCGATCGTGCTGCTCACCGGCTGCGTCGGCTTCGGCGAAGAATACACGCGCGTGGCCGGCTTCTCGAACCGCGATGCCGGTGCGATCGTGCTCAAGGGCACCACGCTGGCCCCGCGGCTCGGCAACCCCGTGCACCGCGTGTGCGAGACGCCGGCCGGCATGCTCAACGCCATCGGCCTGCAGAACCCGGGCGTCGACGTCGTGGTGAAGCAGATCCTGCCGACCCTCGATTTCACCGAGACGCGCTTCATCGCCAACGCCTGCGGCTCCACCATCGAGGAGTACGCCGAAGTCTGCCGGCGCTTCGACGACTCACCGATCGACGCCATCGAGATCAACATCTCCTGCCCGAACGTCAAGGAAGGCGGTGTCTCCTTCGGCAACTACCCGGAGGTTTCCGGGCGCGTCGTGGCCGCCTGTCGCCGCGCGACCGCCAAGCCACTCATCGCCAAGCTCTCGCCGAACCAGACCGACATCCAGGCCAATGCCAGCGCCTGCATCGAGGCCGGCGCCAACGCGCTCGCCGTCGTCAATACCGTGATGGGGATGGCCATCGACGTCGAGGCCCGCCGCCCGGTGCTGGCCAACGTGCAGGGTGGCCTGTCCGGCCCGGCCATCCGCCCGATCGCGGTCCTCAAGACCTGGCAGGTCTGGCAGGTCGCGAAGCGGCACGGCGTGCCCATCATCGGCCAGGGCGGCATCGTCGACGCGCGTGATGCGCTGGAGTTCATCATCGCCGGCGCCACCGCCGT
Source organism: Pseudomonadota bacterium (assembly GCA_963205295.1). Lineage (GTDB taxonomy): Bacteria > Pseudomonadota > Gammaproteobacteria > Steroidobacterales > QUBU01. The sequence continues at coordinate 17,768 of CAUJIY010000124.1, read as the reverse complement.
CGGCATCGGCACCGCACTGTTCTACGACCCGCTGGCATGCCGGAAGATCAACGCGGGGATCGTCGAGTACCTCGACCGGCACCGGATCGGGCAGCTGGCGGACCTCGTCGGCAGCCTCGGCACCGACTCCAGCCCGCCGCAGGCCTGCGCCTAGCGACCGCACCCGAGCATGCGCATCCATTGCCTGCAGCACGTCCCGTTCGAAGGTCCCGGCAGCATCGGGACCTGGCTGCACCAGCACGGCCACACGCTCACGTACACCCGGTTCTTCGACTCGCCGGTCCTTCCCGACCCGGCCGATGTGGATCTCGTCGTGGCCATGGGTGGCCCGATGAGCGTGAACGACGAGCAGGAATTGCCGTGGCTGGTCGCCGAGAAGCGTTTCCTGCGCGAGTGCATCGGCGCGGGCAGGATGGTGCTCGGCGTCTGCCTTGGCGCGCAGCTCGTCGCGAGTGCCCTCGGTGCCCGCATCTACCGGAACCCGGAGAAGGAGATCGGCTGGTTCCCGATCCGGGCGGTCGACGCTGCCGATACCGCGGCATTCCGCTTGCCGTCGACGGCGAACGTATTCCACTGGCACGGGGAAACCTTCGACCTGCCGCCGGGGGCCATTCACCTGGCGCGCAGCGAGGCCTGTGTGAACCAGGCGTTCCAGATCGGTCGCACGGTGATCGGCCTGCAGTTCCACCTCGAGACCACACCGGCGTCGGCGCGCGAGCTCGTTACGCATTGCCGTGACGAGCTGGTCCCGTCACGCTACGTCCAGACCGAGGCAGCGATTCTCGGTGCCGATGCGGCCCGATACGAAGCCATCAACAGCCTGATGGCCGAGGTCCTCGACTACCTGGCTGGCGCCCGGCGCTGAACTGGCCGCGGGAAGCGGCACACCGCGAATCCTTTTGCGCACCAGCCGGCAGGCTCACAGGTCGAGTTGCAGCTCCCGGATCTTGCGCGCCAGGGTGTTGCGCCCCCAGCCGAGCAGCCGTGCAGCTTCCTGGCGCTGTCCATGGGCACGGGCCAGTGCGGTGCGGATGAGCGCCTTCTCGAACTCCGGCTGGGCGCGCGTGAGCAGCGGTTCCCGCGCACCACGCTCGAGGTGCTGCTCGGCCCAGCGGGTCAGCCCCGTGGACCAGTCCGGTGTGCCTGCGAGCGTTTCGCCGCGACCGCCGAACTCCGCGGGGACATCGGCCGCCTGGATCTCCGGGCCGGGTGCCGTGACGGTCAGCCGACGGCAGGCGTTGACGAGCTGGCGTACGTTGCCCGGCCACTCGAAGCGCGTGAGCAGTGCGAGTGCGTCGCCCGCCAGGACTTTCGGTGCGGTGCCAAGTTCGCGCGCAGCCTCGCGCAGGTAATGCTCGAGCAGCAGCGGGATGTCCTCGCGGCGCTCGCGCAACGGCGGGGTGACGATGTGAATCACGTTCAGCCGGTGGAACAGGTCCTCACGGAACCGCCCATCGCGAACGGCAGCGTCGAGATCCTGATTGGTCGCGGCGATCACGCGTACGTCGACACGGATCGGCTGCTGGCCGCCGACGCGGTAGAACTCACCCTCGGCGAGCACGCGCAGCAGGCGGGTCTGCAGGGCCGGCGACATGTCGCCGATCTCGTCGAGGAAGAGCGTGCCGGTGTGCGCCTGCTCGAAGCGGCCGATGCGCCGGCTGTCGGCACCGGTGAAGGCGCCACGCTCGTGGCCGAAGAGCTCCGACTCGAGCAGGTCGGCGGCAATCGCCGTGGTATTGAGGGCGACAAACGGGCGCGTGGCCCGCGGGCTGTGCTGGTGCAGGGCCCGCGCCACCAGCTCCTTGCCGGTGCCCGATTCCCCGGTGATGAGCACGTTCATGCTCGCGCGCGACAGTCTGCCGATGGTGCGAAAGACCTCCTGCATGGCAGGCGCCTTGCCGATCATCTGCGGGATCACCGCACCCGGCGTGGCGGTACCCGGCCGCGTCCGGGTGGCGGCTCGCGCTGCGCGCCAGACCAGCGCCACGGCTTCGTCGACGTCGAATGGCTTGGGCAGGTACTCGAAGGCACCGCCGCGGTAGGCGGCGACCGCACTGTCGAGGTCGGTGTGGGCCGTGATGACGATCACCGGCAGCGTAAGCCCGCGGGCTGCCAGCCTCTGCATCAGCTCCATGCCGTCCGTGCCCGGCATGCGCACGTCGGTGACGACGACATCGGGCTGGTCGACCTCGAGCGCCGCGAGAAAAGCCTCAGCGCGCTCGAAGCTGCGCGTGCGCATGCCCGCTGCCTGCAGGGCTTTGTCGAGGACCCAGCGGACCGCGGCATCGTCGTCGATGACCCAGACCTCGAGCGGCGCCTCGTTCATGCGCCCGTCCCCGCCGGTGCTTCCAGCGGCAGCCGCAGCATGAACACCGTCTGCCCGGGATGCGAGCGATACTCGATCAGGCCACCGTGGCGGCTGAGGATCTCCTGGGCGAGCGGCAGCCCGAGGCCGGTGCCGGTGGCACGGCCCGACACCAGCGGGTAGAAGATCGAGTCGCCGAGCTCCGGCAGCACGCCGGGCCCATCGTCCTCGATCTCGATGTTGACGATGACCTTGTGGCGCTGGTTGCCGATGGTCCAGCTGGTGAGCGCGCGGGTACGCAGCACGATGCGGCCCGGCCGGTCCGGGTTTGCGCCGGCCGCCTGGACGGCGTTGCGCACCACGTTGAGCACCGCCTGCGTCATCTGGTCGCGATCGACCAGCACCGGTGGCAGGCTCGGATCGTAGTCGCGCTCCAGGGTGATGCAGCCCGCGGCCTCGCTCGCAACGAGCGTGCGCACGCGTTCGAGGATCTCGTGGATGTTGAGCAGCTCCGGCCGCAGACTGCGCGCCGGGCCGAGCATGCTGTCGGTCAACGCCGCCAGGCGGTCGGCCTCGCCGATGATCACGCGTGTGTACTCGCGCAGCTCGTCGGTCGTCAGTTGGCGCTCGAGCAGCTGGGCTGCGCCGCGCAGGCCACCGAGCGGGTTGCGGATCTCGTGGGCGAGCTGGTAGATGACGCGCCGGCTGGCGTCGTGCTGGTGAATCAGGGCGTTCTCGCGCTCGATGTGCCGCCATTGCGTGGCGTCGCTCAGTTCGAGGATCACCACCGTCCCGCGGTCGGTTCGCAGCGGCGTGGCGCGCGCGATCACCTGCATGGTCTCGCCCTGCTGGTACACCGGACGCAGGTCGAACTCCTGCCCGGTGGTGCGGGCCGAGGCAACGCAACGCTCGATCAGCGAACCGAGCGGCGCGAACTCCGGCTGGAGCGACGGCAGGTGGCGATCGCGCGCCTGGTTGTCGCTCACGCCGAGCAGTGATTCGGCGGCCGCATTCAGGTGACAGGCATAGCCGTCCGGCCTCACCACGACGACTGCCGTGGCCAGACTGTCGAGGACTACGGCTGGTGGCGGTGCGGCACCGCTCAGGGGCGGGGTCGCGACGGATTCGCGGTCGAAGTCTGACGGACCACGAAGGTGGTTGGCTGGCTCGTGACCAGCACCGTTCCCTTCTCGTCGACCACCTCCGCCTTCAGCGTGTGTACGCCGCGGAAAACGTTCTGCAGCTGGATCTCGGTATTGCCGGCCGGCAGATCCTGTGCCGCTCCATCCAGGTACAGTCGAAGGCTGTGCCCCGGCTGCAGGCTCGGGTTGACCTGCACCGACACGCGCAGTTGGCCTTCGATGTTCCACAGCACCTCCTCCTGGGCGGGGCTGGCGATCTCGAGCACCTTGTAGTGCTGCGCAGTCGCCGGCGCGGCCGGGCCCTTGCTACCCGTAACCGCAACCTTGGGCGCGCTGAAGACCGCCGATTCCTGGATGCGGATCTTCTCTGCGCCCGGTCGCCACTGATCCGAGTAGTGGGTCTGGCCATCGGCATCGACCCAGCGGTAGACCTCGGTGGCGCCGGCCGGGGCCGCGGCAATCAGCAGAAGGAGGACCATGGAACGCATGGTCCAAGCATACTCCGCCGACCACGGGGCCAGCCACCGTGCCGCAGGTCTTAAGTCAAGGCCTGCGGCACGGCGTCACGTTTACAGGCTGTAGTACAGCTCGAACTCGACCGGGTGCGTGGTCATGCGCACACGCGTGACGTCCTGCATCTTGAGCTCGATGTAGCTGTCGATCAGGTCGTCGGTGAACACGTCGCCGGCCTTGAGGAAATCGCGATCCTTGCTCATTTCGTTCAGCGCCTGCTCGAGCGAGAACGCGACCTGCGGGATCTTCTTCTCCTCCTCCGGCGGCAGGTCGTAGAGATCCTTGTCCATGGCTTCGCCCGGGTGGATCTTGTTGCGGATACCGTCGAGGCCGGCCATCAGCATGGCCGCGAACGCCAGGTAGGGGTTGGCAGTGCTGTCCGGGAAGCGCACCTCGATGCGGCGTGCCTTCGGGCTGGGCACGTGCGGGATGCGGATCGACGCGGAGCGGTTGCGGGCCGAGTAGGCCAGCATCACCGGGGCTTCGAAGCCCGGCACCAGCCGCTTGTAGCTGTTCGTGCTGGGGTTGGTGAAGGCATTCAGCGCCTTGGCGTGCTTGAGGATGCCGCCGATGTAATAGAGCGCGAGATCCGACAGGCCGCCGTACTTATCTCCCGAGAACAGGTTCTTGCCGCCCTTCGCCAGCGACTGGTGGACGTGCATGCCACTGCCGTTGTCGCCGACCAGCGGCTTCGGCATGAAGGTCGCGGTCTTGCCGTAGCTGTGCGCCACGTTCAGCACCACGTACTTGAGAATCTGCACCTCGTCGGCCTTCTTCACCAGGTGACCGAACCGGACGCCAATCTCGCACTGGCCCGCGGTGGCCACTTCGTGGTGGTGCACTTCGACACCGAGGCCCATCTGCTCGAGCGCCAGGCACATGGCGGAACGGATGTCGTGCAGCGAATCGACCGGCGGCACCGGGAAGTAACCACCCTTCACACCCGGCCGGTGGCCGATGTTGCCGCCGTCCTTTTCCGAACGGCTCGAGTTCCACGAGGCTTCGGAGGCGTCGACGCTGTAGAACGCGCCGTTGATGTTGGCACCGTAGCGCACGTCGTCGAACACGAAGTACTCGTTCTCCGGTCCGAAGAACGCCTGGTCGGCGATGCCGGTCGACTTCAGGTATTCCTCGGCGCGCCGGGCGACGGCACGCGGACAGCGCGTGTAGCCCTGCATCGTGGACGGCTCGAGCACGTCACAGGTGATGTTGACCGTGGCGTCCTCGGTGAAGACGTCGAGCACCGCAGTCGACGGGTCCGGCATCAGGACCATGTCGGACTCGCTGATGCCTTTCCAGCCGGTGATCGAGGAGCCGTCGAACATCTTGCCGTCCTCGAAAAACGACTCATCGACCAGCTTGGCCGGCACCGTCACGTGCTGTTCCTTGCCGCGGAAGTCGGTGAACCGCAGGTCGACGAACTTGGCTTCTTTTTCTTTCAACAGATTCAGGACTTCAGCGGGGGTCATGGCGCAATCTCCAGGGTCTTGGTGACGGGTCTTCCCGGTGCGGCCACGAGGCCGCAACCGTGCAGTTTCGGGCATCGCGATCGTCGCGGCGGCCGGGTGCACCCTGATTGCACGAACCGTGCCACGACTATCCAATACTTAACACGTTGTTTTGGCGAGAATAAATATTTGTGTGCACCATGACGATGCACCATTATAGAGCGGATGCTCAACGATAGGCACTAAAACAGTGCAACGCCTGCTGTCCTGGTGCACTCAACCGGGACCTGAAGCATCCGCAAACAGGGCTATACTTGCGCGCCTGATTTTCCATGGGTTTTTGCGTGTGACCGAGACCACGGTACCGGGGACGTTCCAGGACCTTATTCTGGCATTGCAACATTTCTGGGCCAGCCGTGGGTGTGTCGTGCTGCAGCCCTACGACATGCCCATGGGAGCCGGGACGTTCCACTCGGCCACGTTCCTGCGCGCCATCGGCCCCGAACCCTGGAGCGCGGCCTACGTGCAGCCGAGCCGGCGACCGACCGACGGCCGTTACGGCGAGAACCCTAACCGCCTGCAGCACTACTACCAGTTCCAGGTAATCCTCAAGCCGTCACCGGAGCGCATCCAGGACCTGTACCTGGATTCGCTGCGCGCGCTCGGCATCGACCCACTGGTGCACGACATCCGTTTCGTCGAGGACAACTGGGAATCACCGACGCTGGGCGCCTGGGGACTTGGCTGGGAGGTGTGGCTGAACGGCATGGAAGTCACCCAGTTCACCTATTTCCAGCAGGTCGGCGGGCTCGACTGCCGGCCCGTGACCGGCGAGATCACCTACGGGCTGGAGCGCATCGCCATGTACCTGCAGGGTGTGGCGAGCGTCTTCGACCTGACGTGGACCCACGGGCCTTTCGGGCGCGTCAGCTACGGCGACGTCTTCCACCAGAACGAAGTGGAGATGTCGCGCTACAACTTCGAATGCGCCGACACAAAGGTGCTCTTCCAGCGCTTCGACGATGCCGAGCGGATGTGCCAGGCCCTTATCTCGCAGCAGCTCACCCTGCCCGCCTACGAGCAGGTGCTCGAGGCCTCGCACAGTTTCAACCTGCTCGACGCGCGCCAGGCGATTTCGGTCAGCGAACGCCAGCGCTACATCCTGCGCGTGCGCGAACTCGCACGCGCCGTCGCCCAGGCGTACTACGACAGCCGCCAGGCGCTCGGCTTCCCGATGGGCCGCGCAGAACGGCCAGCCGCCTGACCCGGTACCAACGGAGTTCCACAGATGCCGGCTACGGCTGATTTCCTCGTCGAGATTGGCACCGAAGAGCTGCCACCGAAGGCGCTGCGCGACCTCGAGCAGGCCTTCGCGGAGGGCCTGCGCCAGCGCATCGTCGCGGCAGGACTCGGCGGCAGGCCCCTGCGTTCCTTCGCGACACCACGCCGGCTGGCGCTCCTCGTGCCGGCGCTCGCGGTCGAACAGCCGGCGCAGAAGTTCGAGAAGCGCGGCCCGCCAGTCAAGGTCGCCTTCGACGCGGGTGGCCGGCCGACGCGCGCCGCACAGGCCTTTGCCGAGGGCTGCGGCGTGGCGGTGGACGCGCTCACGAAGCTCGAGACCCCGCAGGGCAGCTGGCTCGTTCACCGGGGTGAGTCACCCGGCCGGCCCGCTGCAGAGTTGCTGCCGGCGATGGTCGCCGAGGCGCTGGCCGAGCTGCCGGTGCCACGGCGCATGCGCTGGGGCGCGAGCGAGGTGGAGTTCGTCCGTCCCGTCCACTGGCTGGTGATGCTGCTCGGGCGCGACGTGGTGCCCGGCGAGATCCTCGGCCTGACGGCCGGGCGCGCAACGCGCGGTCACCGCTTCCTCTCGACGGGCGCACTCGAGCTGGTGCATGCCGACGACTACGAGGAAGTCCTGCGCGAGCAGGGCTCCGTGATTGCCGATTTCACGGTGCGCCGCGAGCGCGTGCGCGAAGGTGCCATCGCTGCCGCCCGCGCACTCGGCGGTGAGGCCGTCATCGACGAGGCCGTGCTCGACGAAGTGACGGCGCTGGTCGAGTGGCCGGTACCGGTGACCGGGCGCTTCGACGAAGGCTACCTGCGCCTGCCGGAGGAGGTGCTGATGGCGACCCTGCAGGGCCACCAGCGCTATTTTCCGGTGCGCGGTGCGGGTGGGCGGCTCCTCGCCCATTTCGTCACGATCGCCAACCTCGCCAGCCGTGACCCGGAACAGGTCCGCCGTGGCAACGAGCGCGTGGTGAGACCGCGCCTCGCCGACGCCGCCTTCTTCTGGGACCAGGACCTGCGCCGTCCGCTCGCCGAGCGGGCGCCTGCGCTCGCCGGGATCGTCTTCCAGCGCGGCCTCGGCAGCCTCGCCGACAAGGCGTCGCGCATGGCCGCACTCGGCCGCATGATGGCACCGAAACTCGGTGCCGATGCCGACGCTGTCGCTCGCGCCGCCCTGCTCGCCAAGGCCGACCTGACGACCGATCTCGTCAGGGAGTTCCCCGAGCTACAGGGCCGGATGGGCTACTACTACGCGTTGCGCGCGGGCGAGTCCGACACGGTCGCCACCGCCATCGAGGAGCAGTACCTGCCGCGACAGGCGGGCGACCGGCTGGCCGGTTCCGCCGCCGGCCAGTGCCTCGCGCTCGCCGACCGGCTCGACACGCTCGCCGGGGTCTTCGCGCTCGGCAAGCGCCCGAGCGGCAACAAGGATCCCTTCGGCCTGCGCCGCGCTGCACTCGGCCTGGTGCGCACGCTGATCGAGGCGCGGCTCGACGTCGCGCTCCCCGACCTGATCGAGGTGGCGGTGGCGGCGCAGCCGGCCAAGGTTGCCGACCGGGCGGCGCTCGCTGCCGAACTCTACGACTTCATCGTCGAGCGGCTGCGCTCGTACTACCTCGACGGCCAGGCGCCCGGTTTCGCCGCCGGTGCGGTGACGGCCGAGATGTTCGAGGCGGTGCGGCTGCGCACACCGGCCTCCCCGCTCGATTTCCACGCGCGGCTCGAAGCCGTGCGTGCGTTCATGTCGATGAGCGAGGCACCGAGTCTGGCGGTCGCCAACAAGCGCATCGCCAATATCCTCAAAGGCGTCCAGGACGAGATCCCGGGACCCGTCGATCCGGCGCTCTTCGAAGCAGCCGAGGAACGGCGCCTGCATGACGCCGTCGAAGGCCTGCTGCCGCTGCATGCGGCCGGCCTCGCCGCACGCCGCTACGGTGAAGTGCTGCAGCGGCTCGCCGCGCTGCGCGACCCGGTGGACGCGTTCTTCACCGCTGTCATGGTCATGACCGACGATGTCGCGCGGCGCCGCAACCGCATCGCGCTCCTGCGCCGGCTGCGCGGGTTGTTTCTCGATGTCGCCGACCTCTCCTGCCTGAACGCGGGCTGAGCGGGACGCACCAAAGTGACGGCGGCAGGCGCCCGGCTCGTGATCCTCGACCGCGACGGCGTCGTGAACCGCGAATCGAAGCACTTCATCCGCTCGCCGGCCGAGTGGATCCCGCTGCCGGGCGCGCTGGAGGCGATCGCGGCGCTGACCGCGGGCGGCTTCGCGGTCGTCGTCGCAAGCAATCAGTCCGGTGTCGGCCGTGGCCTGTTCACGGCTGCCACCCTGGCGGCGATCCACGCGAAGATGACGGCTGCCGTGGAGAGTGCGGGCGGGCGTCTCGCCGGCATCTTTATCTGCCCCCACGCACCGGAGGACGGCTGCGAATGCCGCAAGCCGAAACCGGGCCTGCTGCGGCAGGTGGCGGCCGCTTTCGGCGTCAGCCTTGTCGGCGTGCCGGCGGTCGGCGACTCCGAGCGCGATCTGCGGGCGGCCCAGGCGGTCGGTGCGCGCGCGATCCTCGTGCGCAGCGGCAACGGCCGCGACACCGAGGCGCGCCTGGCCGGGGCAGCCGGCATCGAGGTGTTCGACGACCTCGCTGCCGTGGCCGCTGCCCTGCTGAGCGGCGCATGATGGCCGGGCAGCTGCCAGGGCTGGCCGGACCGGGTGGAGCAACCTGATGCTCGGCTCCGTCGTCTTCACCACCATCATGTTCGTCACGATCCCGCCCTACGCGTTCGCCTGCATCCTCGCGCGTGCCGCCGGGGTGCGTGCGGCCTACGCGGTGGCCGTGGCCTGGGCGCGGCTCATCGACCGGCTCGCAGGGCGGCTGTGCGGCCTGCGTATGGAGATCGTCGGCCGCGAGAACATCCCGGCCGAACCGAGCGTGATGCTGCTCAAGCACTCCTCCGCCTACGAGACGATCGTGCAGATGCTGCTCGTCCCGTGGCAGTGCTGGGTGCTGAAGCGCGAACTGATGTGGACGCCGTTCTTCGGCTGGGGCCTGGCGGCGCTGCACCCGATCGCGATCGATCGCAAGGCCGGCACCAGTGCGGTGAACCAGGTGGTCGAGCAGGGCAAACAGCGCCTCGCGGCGGGGAGCTGGGTGATGATCTTCCCGGAAGGCACGCGCATGCCGCCGGGCGAGACACGCCGCTACGGCGTGAGTGGAGCGCTGCTCGCCCGCGAGGCCGGGGTGAAGCTCGTGCCGGTGGCACACGACGCCGGGGACTTCTGGCCGAAGCGTGGCCTGCGCAAGTACCCGGGCACCGTGCGGTTCGTGATCGGCAAGCCGGTGGACCCGGCGGGTCGCGACCCGCGTGAGCTCAACGACGAGATCCAGCGCTGGGTCGAGGACACCGTGGCGCGCCTGCGGCGCGAGAACGGCCGGGAAGTGGCTGCATCACGCGCGCAGCCACCGGGGTGACAGCCGGCGCCGGTCGCGGTCCTGCGCGGTACGATCAGCTCAGACGTCGAGGTTCGCCACCGTCAGCGCGTTGCGCTCGATGAAATCGCGCCGCGGTTCGACCTGGTCACCCATCAGCGTGGTGAAGATCTCGTCGGCGGCGACGGCATCCTCGATCCGCACCTGCATCAACCGGCGCGTCGCCGGATTGACCGTGGTTTCCCAGAGCTGCTCCGGGTTCATCTCGCCGAGGCCCTTGTAACGCTGGATGCTCTGGCCCTTGCGCGCCTCGTCCATCAGCCACTCCATGGCCTGGCGGAAATTGGCGACATCGTGGCGCTCGTTGCCACGGGCCACGCAGGCGCCCTCGCCGATCAGTCCCACCAGGCTCTGGCCGAGCTCGGCGACCTGGCCGTATTCGGGTGACTCGAAGAAGCGGACGGACAGTTCGTTGGTCTCGGTCAGGCCGTGGCGGTCTCGCTCGACGCGCAGGCCGACGACCGCGCCGTCAGCCTCGAGGGCCCCGATCCGGTAGCTCGCCCCTTCCCCGTTCAGCGCCGCCCGCAGCGAGTCCTCGAGGCCTGCGATCCAGCCGACCAGCCAGTCGCGATCGCCGAGCCGCTCGCGGCTGACGACGGGCGCATAGATCATCTGCTCGAGGACGTTGCGGTCGTAGCGCCGCGACAGGCGTTCGATCACGGCCATGGTGCGCATGAAACGCCCGGCGAGATCGGCGAGCGCGGTGCCCTGGATCGGTGGTGCCTCCGCGTTGACGTGCAGACCCGCGCCTTCCAGCGCCACGTTGACCAGGTAGGCATTGAGCTCGACGTCGTCCTTGACGTACTGCTCCTGCTTGCCCCGCTTCACCTTGTAGAGCGGCGGCTGGGCGATGTAGACGTACCCGCGCCCGATGAGTTCGGGCATCTGGCGGTAGAAGAACGTCAGGAGCAGCGTGCGGATGTGCGAGCCGTCCACGTCCGCGTCCGTCATGATGATGATGCGGTGGTAGCGCAGTTTCTCGACATCGAAGTCGTCGCGCCCGATGCCGCAGCCGAGCGCGGTGATCAGCGTGCCGATCTCGTCGCTCGCCAGCATCTTGTCGAAGCGCGCCTTCTCGACGTTGAGGATCTTGCCCTTGAGCGGCAGCACGGCCTGCGTGCGCCGGTCGCGACCCTGCTTGGCGGAGCCGCCGGCGGAATCACCCTCGACGAGGAAGATCTCGGAGAGCGCCGGGTCCTTCTCCTGGCAGTCGGCAAGCTTGCCGGGCAGGCCGGCGATGTCGAGCGCGCCCTTGCGGCGCGTGAGCTCACGCGCCTTGCGGGCCGCCTCGCGTGCCCGCGCGGCGTCGATGATCTTCGCGACGATGACCTTCGCCTCGGCCGGGTGCTCCAGCAGGAAGGCCTCGAGGCGCTCGCCGACGACGGACTCGACGATGCCCTTCACCTCGGAGGACACCAGCTTGTCCTTGGTCTGCGAGGAGAACTTCGGGTCCGGCAGCTTGACGGAGAGAACGGCGGTCAGGCCCTCGCGGGCGTCGTCGCCGGTGGTCGGCACATCCTTCCTGCCGCTGAGTTCACGCTCGATGTAGCCGTTGAGCGTGCGGGTCAGCGCGCTACGGAAACCAACCAGGTGGGTGCCACCGTCTTTCTGCGGAATGTTGTTGGTGAAGCAGAACATGTTCTCGGCATAGCCGTCGTTCCACTGCATCGCCACTTCGACCAGCATGCCGTCCTGCTGGCACGAGATGAAGATCACCGTCGGCTGGATCGGCGTCTTGTTGCGGTTCAGGTGCTCGACGAAGGCCTTGATGCCGCCCTCGAACTGGAACGTCTCCGCGCGCCCATCGCGCTCGTCGGTGAGCTGGATGCAGATGCCGGGGTTGAGAAAGGACAGCTCGCGCAGGCGCTTGGCAAGGATGTCGTAGTGGAACTCGGTGTCGCTGAAGATCTCGCGGCTCGGCCGGAAGCGGATGACCGTACCGGTCTTTTTCGTCGACCCCGTCGGCCTGAGCGGCGCCACCGGGTCGCCGAGGCGGTAGTCCTGCTCGTGGATGGCGCCGTTGCGGAAGATCGTGAGGTGCAGCGTCTCCGACAGCGCGTTGACCACCGAAACACCGACGCCGTGCAGGCCGCCGGAAACCTTGTACGAGTTCTGGTCGAACTTGCCGCCGGAGTGCAACACGGTGAGGATGACTTCGGCGGCAGAACGGCCTTCCTCCGGGTGTATGTCGACCGGGATGCCACGGCCGTTATCGCCAACGGTGACCGAGCCATCGGCGTGGATGATGATGGTGACTTCGGTGCAGTAGCCGGCCAAAGCCTCGTCGATCGAGTTGTCGACGACCTCGAACACCATGTGATGCAGCCCGGTGCCATCGTCGGTATCGCCGATGTACATGCCCGGACGTTTGCGCACTGCGTCAAGGCCACGTAACACCTTGATTGTACTGGAATCGTAGGTATCTGGTCCGGTCATGGCCGCACTCGAACGACAAATTTCATGAATTATAACAAAGCTTTAGCTTGGCCGTGTTCCACGTGGAACATTGCTGTACCGGCCGGCAGCGACAAACTGCTGCTGTCGAGTGCAGCGAGAAACACCTGGCCGGGAACGCGGGCCACGAGGTCCATCAATGCGGTCAGGTGTGACCGGTCCAGGTCGGCGGCCGGCTCATCCACCACCAGGGCAATGCCCGTACCCAACGCCTCCGCCACCAGCTCGCACTGGGCCAGAACCAGCGCTGCGCCCAGCAATTTCTGCTGTCCCTTCGACGCTCGCCACCGGGAGCGCTTGTCGTCGACCCGGATCACCAGGTCGGCACGTTGCGGGCCAGCCCGGGTAAACCCGGCTTGCCGGTCGCCCTCGCGACTGGCGTTCAGCAAGGACCGCAAATCGCTGTCTGCCGGCCAGCCGCGCTGATAGGCCAGTTCGACCTCCCGCCCGAGAAGCGCCTGGCCGTGCGCCCGAAACCGCGGCGCCAGAATCTCGACGTACGCCGCCCGCTGACGGTCCAGAATATCGGCGGCGGCGGCGATCTCACCCTCCCAGCTCGCCAGCAATTCGTCGGTTCCAGACCCCCTCAGCGACGCATTTCGCTGGAGCAGGGCCCGCCGAAACCGCCGCCAGTGGTCCAGATAGTGTTGTTCCACGTGGAACACTCCCCAGTCGAGAACCCGCCGCCGTGCCTCGGGAGGACCCTGGACCAGCTCGTCGATTTCGGCATGAATGGCCTGAACGGGCAGAGCCGCCACGATCTCGGCCGTGCCGGCGGTGACCCGGCCACCCACATGGACCTCGAGGCCGTTCGAGGAGATTCCGATGCCGACGGGGAGGGGACCGGCGACCTGATTCACGCGCCCGGTGATCCGGGCCTCTGACGCCTCCGACCGGACGAGAACGCGATTGTCCGCGGTCCGGAACGAGCGCCCCCGGCCGAGGAAGAATATGGCTTCGAGCAGCGAGGTCTTGCCGGCGCCATTGCCGCCGGTGAACACGTTGAGACCCGGCGCGAACTCGAGCGCCGCTGCCTGGAAACAGCGGAAATTGGCCAGCTGAAGCTCTAGCAGGACGCTCGAAATGACTGGTCTGCCGCCGCCCGCACCATCAGAGGCGCATCGGCATCACGACGTACTTCGACGGACTGGTCTGCGGCGACCGGATCAGGCAGCTGCTGGCCGGATCGACAAAGTCGATCTCGACGGTCTCGCCATCGACGGCCGCAAGTGCATCGAGCAGGTAGGTCACGTTGAAGCCGATTTCCATCGGTGAGCCGCCGTATTCCACCTCGATCTCATCGCGCGCTTCTTCCTGGTCAGGATTGTTGGCCTGGATCTTCAGCGTGTCCTTGGCGAGCTCGAGGCGGACCCCGCGGAATTTTTCATTCGACAGGATCGCTGCCCGCTGCAACGCCGCGCGAAGAGTCTCCCGATCCGCCTTGAGCGTCGTGGCTTCACTGCTCGGGATGACACGCTCGTAATCTGGGAAACGACCATCGATCAGCTTCGAAGTGAAGCGAATTCCGTCGAACTGGACGCGAATGTGATTAGAGCCAATCGCCAACTCCACTTCCGGCCCACCCCCGAGCAGACGATGAAGTTCCATGACGCCCTTGCGCGGGACGATCACTTGCCCGGCAGTCACGTCCTGGCCCTCGACCGGCAGATCGCTCAGCGCCAGCCGATGGCCATCGGTCGCGACCGCGCGAACCCGCTTCCTGGTCGTCTCCAGCAGCAGGCCGTTGAGGTAGTAACGCACGTCCTGCTGCGCCATCGAGAACTGCGTCTTGTCGAGCAGGCGGGCAACGTCTTTCTGCGCGAGCTTGAGGCGGCTGTTGGCATCGATCGACTCGACCAGTGGGAACTCGGCCGCCGGCAACGTCGAGAGCACGAACCGGCTGCGCCCCGACTTGATGACCAAGCGGTCACCATCGAGCTGCAGGCTGATCTTCGCTCCCTCCGCGAGAGCGCGGGTGATGTCGAGCAGCTTGCGTCCCGGGACCGTGATGTCGCCAGGGACCTCGACTTTCTCCACGTCCGCATCCGCGACGAGCTCGACTTCGAGGTCGGTCGCCGTCAACGTCAAACCGCCGTTACGTGCCACCAGCAGCACGTTGGCGAGAATCGGCATGGTCTGGCGCCGCTCGACGACGCCGATCACGGCCTGCAGTGCCTTGAGAAGTGCCTCGCGTGAGATGGAAAGCTTCATTGCGCGCCCCACAAAAAAATAGAAGATCTATTTAAAACGATGATGATTGTTAGGCCGGCCACGGCTATTGGATAACTAGCGAAACCCCTGCGTTTCCAGCACTTTCCTCACGACCTGCCCTGTGTGCCAACGCGTTCGGCACCGGCCCGCGTGCTGTGTGCAAGGTGTTGAGCAAATCACGACCGCCCGATATCCACAGTCGTGTCACAGTTTCCCGCTGCAGCTTTGCACCGGTTGTTTCCTTCAGCTCGTGAGGGTGCGCAACAGATTCTGGTAATCCTCGCGTACCCGCGTATCGGACTCCCGCAGTTCCTGGATCCGCCGGCAGGCATGCAGCACGGTCGTGTGGTCCCGTCCGCCAAAGGCATCGCCGATTTCCGGCAGGCTGTGGCGCGTGAGCTCCTTCGATAGCGACATCGCGATCTGCCTCGGCCGCGCCACCGAGCGGCTACGGCGCTGGGACAACACGTCGGCAACCCGGATCTTGAAGTATTCCGCGACGACCTTCTGGATGTTTTCGATCGTCACCAGGCGTTCCTGCAGCGCCAGCAGGTCGCGCAGTGCTTCGCGGGCAAAGTCGAGGTTGATCGGGCGACCCGTGAACGCCGAATTGGCGATCACCCGGCGCAGTGCACCTTCGAGTTCGCGGATGTTCGAGCGGATGCGCTGGGCCATGAAGAAGGCGACTTCATCCGGCAGCACGACGTTTTCCGCGGCGGCCTTGGTGATCAGGATCGCAGCGCTCGTTTCCATCTCCGGCGGCTCGACGGCGACGGTCAGGCCCCAGCCGAACCGCGATTTCAGCCGCTCCTCGAGACCGGTGACTTCCTTCGGGTAACGGTCGCAGGTCAGGATCACCTGCCGTTGGCCTTCCAGCAAAGCATTGAAAGTATGGAAGAATTCTTCCTGAGAATGGTCCTTGCCGGCGAAGAACTGGATGTCGTCGATCAGCAAGGCATCGAGCGAGCGATACGCCTTCTTGAACTCGCCGATCGTGTTGTGCCGCAGCGCTGTCACCATGTCCTGCACGAACTGCTCGGAGTGGATGTAGGCGACCCGGGCACCGGGCTGTTCGGCCAGGATGGCGTGACCGACGCTCTGCATCAGGTGCGTCTTACCGAGTCCGACGCCCCCGTAGATGAACAGCGGGTTGTAGGCACCACCCGGGTTGCGGGCTACCTGCAGGGCTGCCGCCCGGGCGAGCTGGTTGCTCTTGCCCTCGACGAAGCGGTCGAAGGTGTAGTTCGGGTTGAGGCGGCTGCCGAGCCGTGCCGGCTGCGGGATCGTCACCGGAGCGGAGGCAGCGCCTGGCAGAGGCGCCGCTGCAACCTGCTTTGTCCCGACCTGCAACACCACGGCGTGCGCGGCATCGACCGCATCGCGCGCCACGACCTCGCGAATCCGGCCCAGGCAGCGGTCGGTCACCCAGTCGACGACGAACCGGTTCGGCGCCAGCAACGTCAGCGTACGATCCTCCTCGACCGCCTGCAGCGGGAGGATCCAGGTATTGAAGTCGGTCTCGGTCAGGTCGCTCTGCAGCTGCCGCAGGCATCCCGTCCAAAGCGAAGGCACCACGTACTGAACCCCGGGGGCTTGATTGTTGTGGTCGGGAATCGAGGGGAGCGGCAGTCTATCGCTCCGGAACAAGGTTATCCACAGCCGTTTCCGGTTGACACCGCCCGATCGGGTGCGTAACCTTGCCGCCTCTCGAGAGCGGTCCATCGCATTGTTTTCCGAAGGCTTTTTGCAGCCATGAAGCGCACATACCAACCCAGCAAGCTGAAACGCGTCCGCACCCACGGTTTTCGGGCCCGGATGGCGACTCGCGGTGGCCGTCTGATCCTCAAGCGGCGGCGTGCCAAGGGTCGTGCGCGCCTGACGCCCTGAGCGACACGCGTACGGCCGCGCCGACCACGCGCAGCCATCCGTACCGCTATCCCGCCCGCCTCCGGCTGACGCGCAAGGCGGACTTCGACGCGGTCTTCGAGGCGGGCCAGCGCTCGACCGACAGGCTCTTCACCGTGCTCTATCGCTGCTCCAGCCTCGATTACGCACGCCTCGGCATGACCACACCGGGCCGCCACCTGCGCAGCGCTGTCGCGCGTAACCGGGTACGCCGCGTCATCCGCGAAAGCTTTCGGCTGATGCACGCTTCGCTCGGTGGCTTCGACGTCGTCGTGATGGTGAAAGCCGCGGCAGCGACGGCTACCAGCGCCGAACTGCGGGCGAGCCTCGACACCCACTGGACCCGGCTCGGCAGGGCGGCCTCCCGCGCATGAACCCCAGCACCACCGTGATGGACAACCTGCGCGTCGTGCTCTGGGTGACGGTGATCATCCTCGGCTGGATCTGCGTCGAGACCTGGCGCATGGACCACGCGCCGCCGCTCTACAAGCGCAGCCTCGCCGCGCCCGATGCGGCTGCAACCACACCGGCAGCACCGCCGCAGACCCTGCCTGCGCTGCCGGCACCGGCCGGCGCGGCGGCTCCCGCGCCCGCAGCGCCTGCCAGCCCACCGGTTCCGGCCGCGGCCGCCGCGCCGGGCGAGATCGTCACGGTGCGAACCGATGTCCTCGACATCGAGATCAACACGCTCGGCGGCGACCTGCAGCGCGTGCGCCTGCCGCGCTATCCGGTGGACAAGAAAACCCCGGACGTACCGGTCGAGCTGCTGAGTCCGGAGGCCGAAAAGCTCTACCTGTTCCACACCGGCCTGCGCTCCGGTGATGGCCGGCTGGAGGCGAATCACCTGGCCCTGATGCACGCCGCGCAGCCGGCGTACACGCTCGCGGACGGCAGCGACGAGCTGCTCGTGACGCTGACCTGGGAAGTTCCGGGAGTGGTCGCCGTCGACAAGACCTACCGCTTCCACCGCGGGCGCTACGACATCGGCCTCGAGTACCGGGTCCGCAACCTCGGC
>CAUJIY010000123.1 GCA_963205295.1 Pseudomonadota bacterium | reverse complement strand
CGCGCGGCCTGCGCGTGCTCGCCGTCAGCTTCGACGCCGATGCCGCGAACGCGCCGTTCCCCGTGCTGATCGACACCGCCGGGGAGACCGGCCGGCTCTACGACGTCGACGACCTGCCGCTCGTCGTCCTGGTCGACCGCGAGGGCCGGCTGCGGCACCGCTTCCCGTCAGGCCGCGCCGTGCCCGAGGCGGCGCTGCGCACCGAGCTCGCAAGACTGCTGGCCGAGTGACGGCCATCGCCACAGGAATCGCCCCATGAAACACACCAGATCGTGGATCGTGCTGTTCGCGCTGGTCGCGACGGCCGCTGTAGCCTCGGTCCCGGAGACGGCCGCGCCGCAAGCGCGTGCCCTCGACACCGAGGTGCAGGCCCTCAAGGACGAGGTCCTCGACCTCAACCGCGAACTGTTCATGCTGGAGGAGGAACTGCTGTTCCCGGCCAACACCCAGGTGGCGGTGTTCGTGTCGATGGACGTCGGCGAGTTCTTCGCGCTCGACTCGGTGCAGCTCACGCTCGATGGCAAGGCCGTCAGCAAGTACCTGTATACGGAGCGCGAGACCTCGGCGCTCTACCGCGGCGGCGTGCACCGCCTGTATCTCGGCAACCTCAAGGCCGGTGACCATGAACTGGTCGCGATCTTCACCGGCGCCGGTCCGCACGAGCGCGACTACCGGCGCGGTGCAACCCTGAAATTCAGCAAGGGCGTCGGCGCCAAGTTCGTCGAGCTGGCGATCTCCGACCGCGCGAGCAAGCAGCAACCCGAGTTCCTCGTCCGCGAGTGGGAGTAGCTGGTGCGCCGACCCCCGTCGCGCTTCCTCGACTGGCTGTCCGCGTTCCTGCTCATCGGCGGGATCGCGGCCTGCGGTGCGCCGCGCGCGGAGCAGGCGCCGGCACCGGGGCCGGTGCGCGACCTGTACTACGGCGAAGTGCTGTTCCATTTCTACCGGCAGGACGACTTCACCGCGCTGACACACCTGCTCGCGGCGCGTGACGCCGGCCGCGTCCCGCACCACGAGGCCGACTCCGAACTGCTGCTCGGCGGGCTGTATCTCGGCTACGGCCAGCACGCGCGCGCTGAGGCGATCTTCGAACGCCTGCTCGCCGGCGAGGCGAGCCCGGCGGTGCGCGACCGCGCCTGGTTCTATCTCGGCAAGCTGCGCTATCAGCGCGGACTCTACGACGCCGCGCTCGCTTCCTTCGCCCGCGTCGGCCGTGCGCTGCCCGAGGCGCTCGCCGCCGAACTGCCGATGCTGGTGGCGCAGTGCCACCTGGCCAGCGGTGACTTCGCCGGCGCCGAGCGCGTGCTCGCCGCCTGGGATGCGCCGGGCAACTGGGCCGCCTACGCCCGCTACAACCTCGGCGTCGCGCTGGTGCGCCTCGGCCGGCTGGAGGAGGGTGCGGTACTCCTCGATCGCGTCGGCCGCATGGGTGCCGACAGCGCCGAGGAAAAGAGCCTGCGCGACAAGGCCAACCTCGCCCTCGGCTACGCGCGCCTGCAGGTGAACGATGCCGCCGGCGCCCGGCCGGTGCTGCAGCGCGTACGCCTGCGCGGGCCGTTCGCGAGCAAGGCGCTGCTCGGCGTCGGCTGGGCGGATGCCGCCACGGCCGACTACGCGGGCGCACTCGTCCCCTGGCTCGAACTGATGGACCGCGACCTCCTCGACAGCGCCGTGCAGGAATCCTTCCTCGCCGTGCCCTATGCACTCGGCCGGCTCGAGGCGCACGGCCCGGCAGTCGAACGCTACCAGCGCGCGCTTGCCACGTTCGATACCGAGATCGGCCGTCTCGATGGGGCCGTGGCCCGCGCCCGCGCGGGCGCGCTGGTCCCGGCGCTGCTCGCCGGTGACGAACCCGATCTCGCCCGCTGGTACTGGCGCCTGGAGCAGGTGCCGGCCGACGAGGACTCACGCTACCTCTATCACCTGATGGCCGACCACGGCTTCCAGGAAGGCGTGAAGAACTACCGCGATCTCGCCGCGCTGTCGCGCAACCTCGCCGAGTGGCGCGAGCGCCTCGACACCTTCGCCGCGATGGTCGTGGCCCGCGGTGCCGCCCACGCGCAACAGCTGCCGGCGGCACGCGAGCGGCTGTCCACGGTGGACCTCGAAGCGCTGCGTGCCCGGCGCGACCAGCTGGCGAGGCGCCTGGCAGCGGCGGATTCGACGCATGACG
Organism: Pseudomonadota bacterium; assembly: GCA_963205295.1. GTDB lineage: Bacteria > Pseudomonadota > Gammaproteobacteria > Steroidobacterales > QUBU01. The sequence goes on along the minus strand of CAUJIY010000123.1, from coordinate 14,368 downwards.
TGGTGGTGCTCGCCGCCGACACCGAGCGCGACCAGTGGCAGCGCCTCGAGGCGTTGGCGAGGCTTCCGGAGTTGCAGGCTGCCGGCAACGAAGCCCTGCGCGAGCGTCACCGCGTGCTGCGCGGCGTGCTGGCCTGGGAGCTCGAACGGCGCTTTCGCGAGCGCGCCTGGCGCGCGGGACGCAGCCTGCGCGAGCTCGATGCTGCGCTCGCCGAGGCCGGAACGCGGCGCGCCGCCGTGGTCGCCGCCGAGGGCAGCGAGCCGCACCGCTTCGAGGGGTTCGCTGCGCGCATCGCGGCGCTCGCCCCGCGCATCGACACCCTGCGGGCGGCGCTCGACGTCGAACTCGGTGCAGTCGACCGCCAGCTGGTGGCTCTCGCGGTCACGGAACTCGAGGCGCGCCGGCAGCGGCTGGCGAGCTACCGCGTGCAGGCACGCTTCGCGCTCGCCACGCTCTACGACCGTGCCGGCGCGGCGCAGGCGGCCGCCGCACGCAGCGGGGCGCAGCCGTGATCGCGGCGCTCGGACTCTCGGTGGTGCTGGCGGGGGGGCTGTGGCCCTTCGGCAGCGAGGCGCGTGACGAAGACGCCACCATCGGCAGCCTGAAGCGCAAGCCCGAGATCACACTCGGCGCGGGCGTGCCCGACGGCACCGCGCGCGCCCGCGATCACTACCAGGAATTCCTGACGCTGCCAGGCGCACCCGGCGACATGCGCGCGGAGTCCATGCGCCGGCTCGCCGACCTCTACCTCGCCGCCGGCGAGGAGGCCGACCTCGCCGGCGATGCAGCGGTGGGCGCCGAACAGTATCGCGGCGCGATGGCGCTCTATCAGCAGTATCTCAGCGAGTTTCCGGGCCGCAGCGGCGCGGACACGGTTCTCTATGCGCTGGCGCGCGCGCACGAGGGCGTGGGCGAGGCCAGCGAGGCGCTCGCCGTGCTCGACCGCCTGGTGCGCGAGCATCCCGGCGGGCGCATTGCCGCCGAGGCGCAGTTCCGGCGCGGCGAGCGGCTCTTCGTGATGCGCGACTTCAGCGCCGCCGAGCGCGCCTACGCCGCGGTCGTGGCCTACGGTCCGGACGGGGATTTCTACGAGCAGGCGCTGTACAAGCAGGGCTGGTCACAGTTCAAGCTCGGCGAGTACGAGGCCTGCCTCGATCCGTTCCTCGCCGTGCTGGGCCGACGTCTCGCCCATGTGACCGACGCCGACGGTGCCCAGCTTCTCGACGGCCTGTCCAAGCCGCAGCGCGAACTGGTCGAGGACACGCTGCGTGCCATGAGCCTGTCGGTGTCGCAGCTGCAGGGCATCGGCAGCATCGATGCCCTGCTGGACCGGCGCGCGGCCGTACCCTTCGCCGACGTGGTCTACGCCGGCCTCGGCGACCTGTATCTCGGGCAGGAGCGCTACGGCGATGCGGCCGACGCCTATCGCGGCTTCGTGCGCCGCACGCCCGCGCATCCGCGCGCGCCCTACCTGCAGGCACGGGTGATCGCCGCCTATACGGCCGGTAAGTTTCCGACGAAGGTCCTCGATGCCAAGGCCGAGTACGTCGAACTCTATGGCCTGCATTCGGCGTACTGGGCCGGCACTACGCCGGCCGAGCGCCCGGCGGTGGTCGCCGAACTCAAGCAAAGCCTCGCCGACCTCGCCAGCTACGACCACGAGCGCGCGCAGCGCACCCGGGCCCCGGAGGCCTACCAGCAGGCCGCGCACTGGTACCGCCGCTTCCTCGAATACTTCCCCGAGGATCCGGAAAGCGCCGGGCGCAACTTCCTGCTCGCCGAGCTCCTCTTCGAGGGGCGCGACTACTTCGCAGCGACCACCGAGTACCGGCGCGTTGCCTACGACTACGGCCCGCACCCGCAGGCCGCCGAGGCCGGCTACGCCGCGATACTTGCTGCACGCGAACACGAGAAGGCGCTCGACGAGGCGGCACGTCCGGCCTGGCACAGCGCCGGGATCGAGGAGGAGCTGCGCTTCGTCGCCGCGTTTCCGGACCATCCGCAGGCGGCGGCGGTCGAAACCGGCGTGGCGGAGGACCTGTTCGCCCGCGGTGAGCTCGAGCGCGCGGTGCAGGTGGCCGGCGCGGCCGTCACGCGCACGCCGCCGGCGGAGGAGAAGCTCGAGCGGGTCGCCTGGACCGTGCTCGCCCATGCCCAGTTCGACCTCGGGCACTACGCCGAGGCGGAGCGCGCCTACGTGCGCCTGCGCCTGTTCGCCGAGCCTGATCCGGAGCGCCGCGCCGGGATCGAGGAACGAATCGCGGCATCCGTGTACCGGCAGGCCGAGGCGAGCCGGGCCGCGGGCGACCACGCCGCGGCGGTCGCCGGCTTCATGCGCGTCGCCGAAGCCGCGCCCGGGGCAACGATCCTGCCAAACGCGCTGTTCGATGCCGCGGCGCTGCTCGTCGCCGACCAGCAGTGGCCCGCCGCAGTCGCCGCACTGGAACGCTTCCGCCGCGAGTTCCCGCAGCACAAGCTCGCCGCCGACGTCACCGAACAGCTCGCGCTGGCACTCGAAGCGGGTGGCCGTGGCGGCGAGGCGGCGCACGAGTTCGAGGCGGTCGCGGCGCTCGCCGAACGTCCGCCCGAGGTGCAGCGCGAGGCGTTGTGGCGCGCGGCCGACCTGTACCGCAAGGCCGGTCTCGCCGGCGATGAGCAGCGCGTCTGCGAAGCCGTGGTGAAACGCTTCCCCGCACCCTTCGACGGGGCGATGGAGGCGCGCGCGCGCCTCGCGGAACTGGCCCGCGCCGCCGGCGACGAGACGGCGCGCCGGCGCTGGCTCGGCGAGATGGTCGCCGCCGACGCGGCGGCCGGTGCAGGACGCACCGATCGCAGCCGCTCGCTCGCCGCCCACGGCACACTCGAGCTCGCCGCGCCGCTGCGCGACGCCTTCGTGCAGCTGCGTCTCGCCGCGCCGCTGCCGAAGAGCCTGAAGGCGAAGAAGCAGCGCATGGAGCTTGCGCTCGACGCCTACGCGAAGGCGGCTGCCTACGACATCGCCGACGTCACGACTGCCGCCACCTTCGAGACCGCGGAGCTGTACTACCGCCTCGGGCGCGACCTCATCGAGTCGGACAAGCCCGCCGGTCTCGATGCCGCCGAGCAGGAGGAGTACGACCTGCTGCTCGAGGAACAGGCCTTCCCGTTCGAGGAGAAGGCGATCGAGCTGCACGCGGCCAACGCGGCGCGCGCCGCCGACGGGGTCTTCGACGAGTGGGTGCGCAGGAGTTTCGGGCGGCTCGCCACGCTGAGCCCGGCCCGGTACGCGCGCACCGAAAGGAGTGAAACCTATGTCGCCGACCTCGACTGAGCGCGGCTCGCGCATCGGCCCGGTGGCGGTGGCTTTGGCGCTGCTTGCCGCCGGCTGCGCGCAGCTCGGTGGCGAACGGGAGACCGCCGCGGTCGCGCCCGGACCGGATCCGCGGGTGCAGCGCGCGCACGATGAGGCGCTCACCGCCCTGCAGGCCGGCGACGACGCCGGTGCCGAGACACGGCTGCTCGCGCTGGTGGGCGAGAATCCGGACCTCGCCGGCCCGATGGTGAACCTCGCCCTGTTGCAGGCGCGCCGCGGTGAACTCGAACCTGCGGCCGCGCTGCTCGAGCAGGCGGTCACGACCTGCACGCAGTGCGCCGTCGCCTGGAACGAACTCGGCGTCGTCCGGCGCCGGCAGGGCCGTTTCGACGAGGCCGAGCGCGCCTACCGTGCGGCAATCGCCGCCGAGGAGACCTACCCCGGCGCGCACTTCAACCTCGCGGTGCTCTACGAACTCTACCTGCAGCGCCCCGAACTCGCGCTCGCCGAGTACACCCGCTATCGGGCGCTCGATACCGGCGATGCCGGCAAGGATGTCGACAAGTGGATGGCCGACCTCGCCCGGCGTGCCGGTGTGGTGCAGCGCTCGGCCCAGCTGGAGACCGTCGAGTGAACGCGCCCGCTGTCCTGCTGGTCACTGCCCTCGTGTTGCTGGCGGCGCCCGCCGGTGCGGCCGACCCGCCCGCCGCGGGCAAGGCAGCCGTGCCGGCGGCGGCGGCCGGGCGCCTCGACCTCGATCCCACGGCCATCCGCGGCAACCAGGAGCTGCCGAAGGTGCTTTACATACTGCCGTGGAAGGAGCCGGGACTCGCCGAACCCGGCGGCCGGCCGCTCAACAGCCTGGTCGACGAGGCGCTCGCGCCCGTGGACCGTGATGTGTTTCGCCGACAAATGCGTTACTTCGATCAATTGTATGCGCGCCCCGGGGTTGCGCCGGGTGCGGACGGGCAGAGTCCCGACTAGTTCGTGGTTGTCCACCGTGTGACGGCGGTCACGCGGTGCCGTGTGGTTGCGAGGAGGCTGTGAGTCATGGAGTTCTATACATTCATCGTGGGATTCTTCCGCGACGGTGGCGTGTTCCTGTACCCGATGGCGGTCGTGTTCGCCGCGGGCGTGGCGATCGCCATCGAGCGGTTCATCGTGCTGACGCGCACGAGTGCCGTGAACCGCAAGGCCTGGGATGCGATCACCCCCAGCATGCGCGCCGGCAACATCCAGGAGGCGCTGAAGATCGCCGAGAAGTCCGATTCGGCGCTCGGCACGGTGCTCTGCTACGGCCTGTCGCGGGCACGCGTGGCCTACCGTCGTGACGACATCGAGAAGGCGATGGAGGAGAGCCTGCTCGAGATCATCCCGCGGCTCGACAAACGCACGCATTACCTGTCCTCGCTCGCCAACATCGGCATGCTGCTCGGCCTGCTCGGCACGATCGTCGGCCTGATCTCGGCCTTCAGCGCCATCTCCACGGCCAACCCGGCCGACAAGGCGAGCCTGCTGGCCGCGAGCATCTCGGTGGCGATGAACAACACCGCCGGCGGTCTGGTGGTGGCGATCACGCTGCTGTCCTGCCACATGTTCCTCGAGTCGAAGACGACCTCGCTGATCGACAGCCTGGAGGTCGGTGCGCTGAAGTTCCTGAACACGATCACCGACCGCGCCGCCAGCCAGAACGCGACGCCGCCCCAGGCGCCGGTCACGCCGCCGCGTGGCGCTCCGGCCACGGCCCGGGGTACGGCCTAGGCCATGAAGGCCTCGAAGCACGTCCAGCGGGCGCGCCGCCAGCACTCGCGGCGCCGGGCCGCGAGTGACCTGAACATCCTGCCGATGATCGACATGATGGTCATCCTGGTGTTCTTCCTGATCTTCACGGCGGTGTTCTCGCGCACCAGCATCCTCGAGCTCAACCTGCCGGCCGGTGACGCGAGCGTGCCGGAACTGCCGCAGGGGCTGCAGCTCGAGGTCATCGTGCGCGAGGGGGTCATCGCCGTCGCCGATCGCGGCACCGGCATCATGAAGAACCTGCCGAGCAGCGCCGATGGCTACGACCTGGCGGGCCTGGCCGAGTACCTCAAGTCGGTGAAGGCGAAGTTCCCCGACAAGGTCGATGCCACCATCCTGCTCGCGCCCGCCATTCCTTACGACGTGCTGGTGCAGGTGATGGATACCGTGCGTATCTACGAGGTGCCCGGCAGCAGCGGCTGGGCGCGGGTGGAGCTGTTTCCGGAGATCGCGGTGGGAGACGCGCCGACATGACGCCGACCCGGGTCAAGGAGCATCGCAAGCGCAAGCACACCACCGAGGGGCACATGGTGCTGGTGCCCTTCATCGACATGATGACCATCCTGGTGGTGTTCCTGCTGCTGCACACGGCCGATGTCGACATGCTGCCGAACACGCGCGATATCGCCATCCCGCAGTCGATCTCCGACGTCAAGCCGCGTGAAACGCTGGTGGTGATGGTGACGCGCGACAGCGTGTACGTCGGTGCCGAACGCGTGAGTTCGCTCGCCGAGGTCGCCGATGCACCGGGCGCGGTCGTCGAACCGCTGCGCGCTGCGCTGCTCGGCCAGCGTGAACGGCTGCGCCGCGACGCCGGTGCTGACGGTGAGCCGTCGCACGAGGTGACGATCATGGGCGATCGCACGGTGCCCTACAGCGTGCTGCGCAAGGTCATGGCCACCTGCACCGGCGCGGCGTTCAACAAGGTGTCGCTGGCGGTGCTCGAGCGTGAGCGCGCGGCCGCCGGCGGCAGCATCGGATGAGCACGGCCGCTGTCGCCACGCCGGTCCTGTACCGGCAGTACGAGCTGCCCTGGTCGCCCGATGCGGCGGCCGAGCAGCGCTTCCGGCGCATCCTGCGCAACGTGTTCGCGGTGTACGCGGTGCTCGCCGTCGTCATCCCCTTCCTGCCGATGGTCGAGCGCGAGCGCAGCCAGCCGCCGGAGCTGCCCGAGCGCGTGGTGCAGCTCATCGTCGAGAAGCCGAAGCCGCCACCGCCGCCGCCACCGCCGGTCGTCGAACCCAAGCCGGAGAAGGTGATGGCGAAGGTCGAGCCGAAGCCGGTGAAGCCGGTGCCGGTCGACCGTCGCGCCGAAGCGCGTCGCAAGGCGAGCCGCGTGGGGCTGCTCGCGCTGAAGGACGAACTGGCGGAGTTGCGCGACCCGAACCTGACCACGCCGCTCGCCACCAACAAACCGCTGACTGGTGCCGTGGGTGCTGCGGCGCGGACGGAACGCGCGCTGATCACGGCGAAGTCGGGCCGCGGCAGCGGCGGCATTAACACCGCCGCCATGAGCCGCAACACCGGTGGCAGCGGCCTGCAGGGCCGGGCCACCGCGCAGGTCGAGAGCAGTCTCGCCGGCCTGGCTGCTGCCGCGGACACCGCACCGCGCCAGGCCGACGGCAAACCCTCGCGCAGCCGCGAGGAGATCGAAATGGTCTTCGACCAGAACAAGGGCGCGATCTACGCGCTCTACAGCCGCGCCCTGCGCAAGGACCCGACGCTGCAGGGCAAGCTGGTGCTGAAGCTCACCATCGAGCCCGACGGCTCGGTCTCGGCCTGCGACGTGGTGTCGAGCGAACTCGCCGACGACGAACTGCTGCAGAAACTCGTGGCGCGCGTGCGCATGTTCCGCTTCCTCGACAAGGACGTGGCGACGGTGACCACGACCAAGCCCATCGACTTCTTCCCGGCCTGAGGGTCGCGACCGGGGCTTGCGGGCGGGAATTCCAGCGTTTCCTGCTGCTGGAAATGCAAGTTGCTGATGCCTAAGGAAATCAGCAGATCGTTTGCGCACGGGGTGCCGACCATCATCGCAAGCGGGTCCGCGGCGCTGCGGCAACAAGGCCGCAGCAGTCAGCAGAAACAATGGGTTATCTGATAACCCTTAGACATAATCAGCTGTCGTCGGGGGATTGTTGAATGGCGCCTGCTGTGGCGGTTCACTTGTATATACTTTGCGCCGTCTGACCACCGGGCCGTCGGCCCGGGCGATCAACCCGGCAGCCTGCTTCGGCAGCGCTCCCGCGGGGTCTGGTCGGGGCCAGGCGCATATCCAGGCATTTACGGCTTGCGTCCGGCGTCCCGGGAAGCAGTGCTGCCGAGGTCTCCTGTCGGGGTTGTACCTTCGGTAGTTTTTTCCGGGGCGCCGGGCCACCTTCACGGCCCGGCCTGGCAACCTCTAGCGACACAGCTCGCGACGCTTCTGCACCAGCCGGTCCCGCTGCAGCTCCAGCTTGCGGCCGCGCCTGGCCGTGTAACCGATGCGCCGCTCGGCCTCGATTTCCTTCAGCCGGCGGTCGATGCGGGCACAGGGTTCCTCGTTCTCGCGGCGCCGTCCGGCCGTTGCCGCGAGCGGGGCGAGGGCGAGGGCAGCGATCAGGGCGCGGCGGTGCATGGTGGATCCGGCGGGTGTCGTGGGTGGCGGTTGGGGAGATCGTCGCAGCTGGCGCCGCTCCTGCAGTGTGGGGAGTCGGGGGGGGTGGCGGACCCGGCCCCCCCCCCCCCCCCCCCCCCCGCCCCCCCCTCCCCGCGCGGGCCCCCCCCCCCCCGCCGCGACTATCGATCCCAGGAGCTGTGGGAGCGACGCCAGTCGCGACTATCTCCCGGCCGGCACCCCACCCGCCATACGCGAATCCACCTCAATCTCCCGGTTTCGCGCTTCACCCCGCTCCCGAGCGTGCGATCACGAACTCCTCCACCGGGCGCCCGCCGATCAGGTGCTCCTGGATGATCCGCTCCAGCACCGCCGGCGTGCAGTCGCGATACCAGACACCGTCCGGATACACCACCGCCACCGGACCGTGCATGCACACCTGCAGGCAGTTCGCCCGGCTGCGATAGATGCCACCGGCCCCGGTCAGCCGCAACTCGGTCAGGCGCTTCTTCAGGTATTTCCACGACTCGGCGCCGGCCTCGCGCGTGCAGCACTTCGCCTCGCTCTGTTCGGCACACAGGAAGATGTGACGGCGAATGGCGCCGATGCCGAGCTGCGCCACACGCGCCTCGATGGTTTCGCCGGGTTGCGCCTCGCGTCCCATGGCAGTTCCTTCCGTTGAGCGGGCGTCACGGTACCCGGCCGTGGCGGTGCCGTCCACCGTCGCGACTGGCGTCGCTCCCACAGAGGAGTGAGGTGGCTTGTGCTGTGGGAGGGGCGCAAGCCCCGACCGGAAAGTGTCGCGGCTTGCGCCGCTCCTACAGATCCAGTTGGAGTTTCTGTATCCGTGGGAGGGGCGCAAGCCCCGACTCTTCAACCGGCGCTGACCACCCTTCGGAACTGTACCGACCCCGGGCTTCGCCACCACGCTCCGTGCACTAGACTGCGGCCTGTCCCGTGCGAGCCGACCACCCAGGAGCACTGCGCATGACCGGTTCCGAAACCAAGACCATCATGGAGTTCCTCACCGAGAATCCGAGCGTCGACGTGTCGCGCGCCTGGGAACGCTGCCTCGGGATCCACTCGAAGATCGTCGATCGCGTGCGGGCGCGCTTTCCCGTCGCACGCCACCGGCAGAACGAAGGGATGGATTACTGGACCTCGCCGGACCAGCAGCTCGAAGGTGGCTTCTGGGGCTACACCGGCGAGCAGGTCGACTGGCTGGTCTATTCCTGGCTCGGCAATCGCCGGGCGAGCCTGCTCGACATGAATGCCACGGTGTTCCTGAGCCAGCAGACGCGCGTGCCCCACATGGGGGTGATCTTCGGGACGATCCCGAAGCTCTACTTCTATGCGGAGTACACGCCGCGCGTCGACCTGCGCACCAACCACGAGTACCTGATGAAGTACTACGAGCCGGCGAACGAGGATTTCCTCAAGTTCCGCAGCGACCCGCAGTGGACCCGCTTCGTCAGCCACGGTACCTACCTGCGCGCGCTGATGTCGCCGGTGGCCGTCAGCTCGCACGCCGCACTGGACGATGCGAACATCGACACCTGCGAACGCTTCCTCGGCCGCTTCGTCGACCGCTGGTTCCGCTGGCTCGACGAGGCCGAGGACGTACCCGAGGAGCAGCGCGCTGCGCAGCAGGACTACGACTACAAGGTGCGGGAACTCGCCTACCGTACCGACCCGATGAACGTGCTGCCGCAACGGATACTCGGCGCGGAAGAATTCGAGCGCCGGCTCGAGATGCGCATCGGCAGCTGGCAGATCGCCGAAACCCGCAACCGCTGGCGCTGACACTCCGCCATCGCGCTCACCCGCCCCTGTGCGCTCAGCTGCAGCTGTGGGAGTGCAGCTGTGGGGTTGCAACTGTGGGAGCGACGCCAGTCGCGACCATTCCCGCCCCTGCGGGCGGGCCGGATCCGCTGTCCGCATCGGACAGCGACCCCTCCGATGCTCAGGCGCCGAGGAAGGCGACGAACACCGCTGCCGGGAAAAACAGCGCGGCACTCACGATGACGAGTTCGCCCAGCAGTCTGAACGGCTTTCTGGCTTCATTGTTGCTCACGACCCAACTCCTTGCGGCAATCGATGCAGTCCTGTTCACGAGCATCACGGTACCGCTCCGCTGTTGCAGTAGCTTTGCAGCGGAGTAACAGCCTGTAACACTTTGTAACGGCAGGACTGCCGCCCGATCATGGGCTTACAATGACCCCGCCACGCGCCACGGGGCCGACCAACGCGGCGCACACGATACGCAGCGATGCGCGGGAAAACCGTGAACCATGCCTCGAATTCTCCTCATTGACGACGACGAGAAGCTCGGCGAACTGCTTGGCGCGTATTTCCGCCGCTTCGACCTCGATCTGGTCGCGGCCAGTCACCCGGCGCTCGGGTTGCAAAAACTCGTGGCGGAGAAGCCCGACCTCGTGATCCTCGATGTGATGTTGCCCGACCAGGACGGATTCCAGGTCTGCCGCGAGATCCGCCGCACCAGTTCGGTGCCGATCATCATGCTGACGGCGCGCGGTGACGTGACCGATCGTGTCGTCGGCCTGGAACTCGGTGCCGATGACTACATGCCAAAACCGTTCGAACCGCGCGAGCTGGTGGCGCGGGTGCAGAACGTGCTGCGCCGGACCGGCACCCGCGAGGAGCCGCAGCAGCCGGACGGGCTGCGCTACAAGGATCTGGACATCAACCTCGAGCGGCGCACCGTCGACCTCGACGGCCAGCCGCTCGATCTCACCACGATGGAGTACCAGCTGCTGGTGCTGTTTGCCCGGAACCCGGGGCGCACCTACACCCGCGACGAGATCCTGAACGAACTGCGCGGCATCGACGCCCAGCTGTTTTCGCGCTCGGTCGACATCCTGGTCAGCCGGCTGCGCCAGAAGCTCAAGGACACCACGCGCCAGCCGCGTTTCATCAAGACGGTCTGGGGCACCGGCTACACCTTCGTGGGCGAGGAGGCCGGCGCGCCGTGATTCGCGAGATCACCCGCTCGCTCTCGGCCCGCCTGCTCGGCATCTTCCTGCTGACGTCGTTGCTCTACGGCATCGCCTCGCGCTACACCGTCGACCTCGTCTGGAACACCGGCTACCTGAGCGAGGTCGTCGGCGGCCACATGGCCTTGCACATCGGCTACGTGCTCGACGATATCGGCCAGCCACCGCGCATCGAGCGGGCGGCCGCCATCGCACGGCGCGTGCCGATGGATGTGATGGTGCGCGGCCCGGGCCTCGACTGGGCTTCCGACCCGCGCTTCCCGCCGCTCGACCAGGTGCCGTTCCGCCAGAGCGAGTTCCTGCTGCCCTACCTGCAGTCCGACAAGCAGGCCTGGACCCACACCGTGAAGCAGCTGCAATTCGCGCGCTACAAGCGGCGCGCCTACGTCAGGATCGAGGACGGCGACTACGAAATCATCTTCGCCGCTCCGAAGTTCGCCGAGGCGCCGCGGCCCGACCTCACCACGCCGGCGATCGGCGTGCTGTCGCTGCTGGTGCTCGCCGCCTGCTACTTCGCCGTGCGCTGGCTGGTCGAGCCGGTGCGCTGGATCAAGGAGGGCGCGGCGCGCATCGGCCAGGGCGATCTCTCGTACCGCATCCCGACCAGCCGGCGCGACGACCTCGGCGATCTCGCCCGCGACATCAACCACATGGCCGACGATGTGCGCGAGATGCTCGAGGCGAAGCAGCAGCTCCTTCTCGCCATCAGCCACGAACTGCGCTCGCCGCTGACGCGCGCCAAGGTGGCGCTCGAGTTCCTCGAGGACGACACGGTCAAGGCCAACCTACTGCAGGACATCAAGGAGATGGAGCGGCTCATCGCCGATCTGCTCGAGAGCGAGCGGCTCAATGCACGGCACTCGAAGCTGCAGGTGGCGCAGCTCGATCTCGGCGACCTGGTCGCGAGCGTGCTCACGAACGATTTCCCCGCGGAGATGAAGCGGCTCGACACCCGTCTGCCCGCCGCACCCGTGAGCATCGAGGGCGACGCCACGCGGCTGCGCCTGCTGGTGCGCAACCTGGTCGAGAATGCGCTGCGCTATACGCCCGCCGATGGGCGCGCCGTGGAGATCGAGGTGCACGGGACGGAGGAGGGGGCCGAGATCCGCGTGAGCGACCACGGCCGCGGCATGTCGGCACACGACCTGGCGCGTGCCACCGAGCCGTTCTATCGCGCCGACCCGGCCCGCAGCCGCGCCACCGGCGGCCTCGGCCTGGGCCTGTACCTGTGCCGCCGCATCGCCGCAGCGCATGGCGGCGCACTCACGCTCGCGAGTGAACTCGGTGCCGGCACCACCGTCACCGTCACGCTGCCGTCACGTCCCTGCGTCTCCTAGATACCTCCGGTCGGGGCTTGCGCCCCTCCCACAGTAAGCACCTCCGCCCCTGTGGGAGCGACGCCAGTCGCGACTCTCCCGGTCGGGGCTTGCGCCCCTCCCACAGTAAGCACCTCCGCCCCGGTGGGAGCGACGCCAGTCGCGACTCTCCCGTCGGGGCTTGCGCCCCTCCTACAATAGGAGTCGTTACGGTTGCAGCGTGGAGATCACAGTGAGCGACAACAGCCACTACGCCGGCAGCGCCGGTGTGCCTTTCCTCACTGCCGTCGAGGACGCCGAGAAGCTCCTGCTCGCTTCCGGGCGCAACCGCGCCGACGACCTCGAGAGTGCGGTGCGCATGTTCCTCGAATTTCTCAAGGGCTTCGAGGCGTTCGACCTGCACGGCCCCTGCGTTACGGTGTTCGGTTCGGCGCGTTTCCCTGAGGGACACCCGTATTACGAGACCGCGCGGCGCCTCGGCGGCGAGCTCGCCCGTGCCGGCTACGTGGTCATGACCGGGGGCGGGCCCGGGATCATGGAAGCTGCCAACCGGGGGGCGAAGGAAGCCGGCGGGCGCAGCCTCGGCTGCAACATCCGGCTGCCGCGTGAACAGCAGCCCAACGCCTGGCTCGACCGCTTCGTCGAGTTCGAACATTTCTTCGTGCGCAAGGTGATGCTGGTGAAATATTCCTGCGCGTTCGTCGTCATGCCTGGCGGCTTCGGTACGCTCGACGAGGCGTTCGAAGTGATGACGCTCATCCAGAACCGCAAGCTCGAGCGCTTCCCGGTGGTCGCGATGGGTGGGCAGTTCTGGCACTCGTTGCGCGACTTCCTGCTCGAGACCCTCGTCCCGGAAGGCACGATCGACCTGCACGAGATTGGGATGCTGAGCCTGACGGACGACGTGACCGAAGCCGTCGAGATGATCCGGCGCGCGACAACCTGCGGGTGAGGGGAAGCGCGGTCGCGGCTGGCGCCGCTACCACAGAGAGTCCCTATGGTCCCGGTTGTGGGAGTGTCGGGGCTTGCGCCCCTCCCACAGCAGAGGCTACTCCGGGGCCCGGTGGGAGTGTCGGGGCTTGCGCCCCTTCCACAGCAGAGGCTACTCCGAGGCCCGGTGGGAGTGTCGGGGCTTGCGCCCCTCCCACAGCAAGAGGCTATTCCGAGACCCGGTGGGACTGTCGGGGCTTGCGCCCCTCCCACAGTACAGTTCACTCGGAAACCCAGTGGGAGCGACGCCAGTCGCGACGCCTGCCGACCGTCGGCGCCTCCCCTCGTGCGCCCGATCGGTTAGCATGCCGTCCGGCACCCGCACCCGACGCCGCTTCCCCACCGAGGACCTCGCCCATGGCCGTCAAGGACACGCCGCCGAATACGCCGTTCGACCTCGCTGCCGAGCGCGTCGTCGATCTCGGCAACCGCCTGCTCGACCACGATACCGATGCCGATGCCTGGGAAGTAGCCTCGGGGCTGCTCGCCGGCGCCATCCAGTTCTGGCTCTTCTCGCGCCAGCCCTGCGACGACCCGTTCTGCGAGTCCTGCGCCGAGGTCGGCACGGCCGAGCGGCGCCTGCGCAAGCTCGTCGAGGAGGCCCGCGAACTGGCCGAGGACAGCGACTACTTCGCCTCGCCGCGCGACATCAACGTCGGCTCTGCCTGAGCCGGCCGGTCTCGGTTTGCCACCATGCGGGGGCCCGCGGGGCCTGTGCTATATTGCGCGCCATTTTTCGGCAATCCCGTAATCTGCAGGTCGTTTATGGCGAAGATCCACGTGACTGACCGCGAGGGCCGCAAGCTCGATGTCGAAGCGAGGGAAGGCCTCACGTTGATGGAACCGCTGCGCGACATCGCCGGTGGCGGCGGCTTCGAGGCGCTGTGCGGCGGCATGTGCTCGTGCTCGACCTGCCAGGTGTACGTCGATCCGCAGTGGATCGGCAGGCTGCCGAAGGCAAAGGACGACGAGATGGAGCTGCTCGAGGGCTCGGAGGTCTATCGCGCTGGCCACTCGCGTCTTGCCTGCCAGCTGCGCGTGACGCCGGAACTCGACGGCATCGTCCTCACCATCGCGCCCGAGGAGTGATCCGCCGGCACTGCGCTGCCCGCCAAGCCGTGGATTTGCCGGATCCGGGCGGTTAAACTGCCGCCCCCGAACGACCGGGACGTGGGGCGGTAGCTCAGCTGGGAGAGCGTCGCGTTCGCAATGCGAAGGTCGGGAGTTCGATCCTCCTCCGCTCCACCAGGATTCCAGTGAAGGCCAGGCGCATGCCTGGCCTTTTTGCTGTCGGGGGTTGGCGGGTGTCGCGGCTGGCGCTGCTCCCACAGGGCACGGCAGCACTCCTTCTTCTGTGGGA
>CAUJIY010000122.1 GCA_963205295.1 Pseudomonadota bacterium | reverse complement strand
CGCGGTCGCCGCTCGGCGGCTGGTCCATTAGGATAGCGGCAGGATGAGCGAGTCGCCCCCCGTGGTCGCACTGCTGGTCACCTGCCTGGTGGACCTGTTCCGCCCGTCGGTGGCCCAGGCAGCGGTGACGCTGCTCGAACGCGTGGGCTACCGCGTAGCCGTGCCGGTGCAGACCTGCTGCGGCCAGGCGCAGGCGAGCGCGGGCGATCGCGACGGCGCACGACAGCTCGCGCGCGGCATGATCCGCGCCTTCGCGGGCTTTGGTCCGGTAGTTGCACCGTCGGCGTCCTGCGTGGCTACCGTGCGTGACTATCCGGCGCTGTTCCCGGCCGGGAGCGAGGAACACACCACCGCCGTGGCGCTCGCCGGGCGCACGGTCGAGCTGACCGCCTTTCTGGCCTCCGGCGGTGGCGTCGGTACGGGAGCGCTGCCCACCCCGGCGATCGCGGCCTGGCACGACGGCTGCGCGGCACTGCGACGGCTGGGCATCGCCGCGGAACCACGCGCCCTGCTCGCCAGGATCGCCGGACTCGAACTGAAGGAGCTGCCGGGCCGCGAGGAGTGCTGCGGCTTTGGCGGCGCGTTCTGCGTGAAGTACCCGGATATTTCCGCGCAGGCTGCCGACCGCAAGCTCGACGAGGCGCTCGCCACCGGCGCCGAGGTGCTCGTCGGTGCCGATCTCGGCTGCCTGCTGCACCTCGAAGGCCGGGCGCAGCGGCGTGGACTGCCGATATGCGCCGTGCACGTGGCGGAGTTGCTGGCGCGCGCTGTGCCGGGAGAACCACGTGACCCCCGCTGACATGGATTTCCCGGCGCGCAGCCGCGCAGCGCTGGCGCAGCCGACCCTGCAGCGCTCGCTGCAGGGCATGCGCCGCATGATGCCGGCACTGCGCAGTGCGGCCCTCGCCGGGTTGCCCGATCACGCGGCGTTGCGCGAGCGCGCGCGTGAGTCGCGCGACCACGCCCTTGAGCACCTCGGTCACTACCTGCTGGAGTACGAGCGGCGCGTCGTCGCCGCGGGCGGTGTCGTGCACTGGGCCCGCACGGCGGCGGAAGCGAACGACATCGTCGCTGGTCTGTGCGAGCGCGCGGGTGCGCGCCGGGTCATCAAGAGCAAGTCGATGGTGACCGAGGAGATCCGCCTCAACGAGGCGCTCGAGGCACGCGGGCTCGGCGTCACGGAGACCGATCTCGGCGAATACATCATCCAGCTGCGCGGCGAACGCCCGAGCCACATCCTGGCGCCGGCGCTGCACTTGGGCCTGGCCGAGATCGGTGCGACCTTCGAGCGACATCACCGGCGCGAACGCCGTGCACCGCTCACCGAGGCGGGGGAGATGCTGGTCGAGGCGCGCGCGGAGCTGCGCGCGGTGTTTCAGGCCGCGGACGTCGGCATCACCGGCGCCAATTTCCTCGTGGCCGAAACCGGCGCGGCGGTGCTGGTCACCAACGAGGGCAACGCCGATCTCGTCGCCGCGCTGCCGGCGATGCACATCGTCGTCACGGGCATCGAGAAAGTCGTCGCTACGCTGGATGATCTCGGCGTGCTGCTGCGCCTGCTGGCGCGCTCGGCGATCGGCGAGTCGCTCTCCAGCTACACGACCCTGGTGCACGGGCCGCGCCGGGCCGGCGACGCGGCTGGCCCGCGCGAATTCCACGTGGTGCTGGTCGACAACGGCCGCAGCGCGCTGCTCGGCACGTCGCGGCAGGAGATCCTGCGCTGCATCCGTTGCTCGGCCTGCCTGAACCACTGTCCGGTCTACACCGCCATCGGCGGTCATGCCTACGGCTCGGTGTACTCCGGTCCCATGGGCGCGGTGCTAACCCCGGCGTTCGAAGGACTCGCGCGCACCGTGGATCTACCGGCAGCCTCCACGCTCTGCGGCCGCTGCGAAGAGGTTTGCCCGGTAGCGATTCCGCTGCCACGGCTGCTGCGCGAGTGGCGCGAGGATGCGCTCCGCGGCGGCCTGACCCGGCCCGCCGAGCGTCGCGCGCTGCGCCTGTGGCAGTGGCTGGCGACACATCCGGTGTGGTACCGGTTCGCTCTCGGTGCTGTCGTACGGGCATTGCGGCTGATGTCCGTACCGGCGCCGGGTGGCGGACGGCGCCTGCGCCACCTGCCATGGTTCGGGCAGGGCTGGTTCGCGGTGCGCGATCTGCCGGCGCCGCAGGGGCGGACCTTCCAGGCGCAGTGGCGCTCGCGCGAGCCATGAACACGGCACGCACCGCAATGCTGGCCGTCATCGGCCGCCACGGTGCGCCGCCGGCGCCCGCGGCGCCACCGGTCATGAGCACGGAGATCGTCTGGGCCGAACGCGCGCGGTTGTTCACCGCGCAGGCGACGGCTGGCGCAGCGACAGTGGTCACGGTGCCGACAGGTGCCGGGGTCGGTCCGGCAATCGCCGATTACCTCGACGGTGCGCGACTCGGTGCCGAGGTCCACCTCAGCGCGCCGACGCGGGCCGTGGCCGGGCTCGCGCTGGAACCCCGCCTGAGCTGCCGTGCCGGGCCCGTGCCGGCGGATGGTGCGACCCTCGTCAGCGGCTGTCTCGCGGCGGTTGCGGCGGAGGGCGTCGTCGTGCTCGCCTCGGGCGCGACGCACGCTGCACAGGCCGCGTTCCTCGCGGCGACCCACATCGTCGTCGTCGAGGCCGGGCAACTTCTCGAGTCGCTCGAAGCGCTGTGGCAGCGCCTGCGCGCGCTGCCCGCGCCGCTGCCGCGCCAGATCAGCCTGGTGTGCGGCCCGTCGCGCACGGCCGATCTCGGCGTGCCGAGCCGGCTCGGTGCCCACGGGCCGTTGCGGGTGCACGTGATCCTGGTCGGCGGGAGACCGGCCGCTCGCTGAGTGGCGCCGCTTCCTGCCCCGCCGTACCGATTCACCCGTCGACCGGCTGGCGGGCGACATCGGCCGGTCGGGGCGGCGACAGATCCTCGCGACGATCGTCGTTATGACAAATCGTCGTTGCTGCGTGCGACCACCCGTGCGTAGACTTCGCTACAGGGGAAGAACCAAAAACAAGGATTTGCCGTCATGCCTACCCTTCATTCCGCTGCCCGGCTGCCGTCGCTGCGTGCGCTGGCCGTACTCGCCGCGGCGTCGTTCGTCGCCGCACCTGCCCATGCCGTCACGATCAATCTCGCCGACGGTGGCGGTGGCGCTGGCGGCTACGGCAACAGCATCGTGTTCGCCGATGGCGGCATCACGCTCACCGCGAGCGCCTGGGCCGAGACCGGTGCCGCGACCGATGCGGGCATGTACCAGTTCGAGACCGCCGAGATATGGAGCTGGGGCTCCGGGCTCGGCATCTGCAACCGCGCCGAGGGGCTCGCCTGGGCGGAGTGCGACAACAGCGGCGAACATGAGATCGACACCGCGGGCCGTGACGACCTGCTGGTGCTGTTCTTCGACCAGCGCGTGAGGTTCGAAAGCATCGTGGTCGATCCGCACGACGGGCCAGGCGATGATCCACGCGGCCGTAACATCACCTACTGGATCGGTGACGTCGCCGCGCTGCCTGACCTCGCCGGACACAGCTTCGGGAGCCTCGATACCCTGCCGGGATTCAGTGCCGGCACGCTGAGTGCGATCTCGCCGGATTTCGAGCCTTTCAGCCACGCGCTCTCGGGCAGCGGCAACGTGCTGCTGCTGGCCGGGGACTTCGCTGCGCGGCAATGCATCGCGCAGAGCGCTGTCGACGGCGCGGAGTGCGACGCGTACAAGATCGCGGGTGTCACCGCCTCCGCGGTGCCGGTGCCACCGGCGGCCGGTCTGCTGGTCACCGGGTTCCTGACGCTCCTGTCGGCGGTTCGTCGCCGCCGCTGAGTCGCCGCTGACGCGGCGGCGGGAATTCAGCGGCGATACGCGCGCGGTCCGGCGCGTGCCGCGTCGGGCTTGTCACGGTCGATGGCCCAGCGGCGTGCGAGCCGCTGCAATTCCTTTTTCGTCACCGCCCGGGTCGTGTTGAGCGTCGCGGCGGCTGCGTGGGCGATGCAGGCGGCGCTCACCTCGAAATGCCGGCGCAGTTCCTCGCGCGACTCGCTGAGCCCATAGCCGTCGGTCCCGAGCACGGTATAGGACCCGGGTACCCACGCCGCGATCGAGAGTGGCAGCGCCTTCATGTGGTCGCTGGCGGCGATGAACACCCCATCCTCGTTCGCGAGCAGCTGCTCGACCCAGGGCCGCTGCGGCGTGCCGGCGAGGCGCCCGGCGCGCTCCACCTGCAGGGCCTCGCGCGCGAGTTCGGTATAGCTCGTCACGCTCCAGATGTCGGCGGGGATGCCCTCGGCCTCGAGCAGGGCGGCTGCTGTCAGCACTTCCGTCATGATGGCACCGCTGCCGAAGAGGTGCGCCTTGCGCCCCTTGCGGGCGGGGAGTTGCGAGCGGCGCAGCCGGTACATCCCGCGGACGATCCCCTCGAGGGCGATGCCGCGGTCGGCGGGCAGCGGCGACATGGCGTAGTTCTGGTTGTAAAGGGTGATGTAGTAGAAGACGTCTTCCTGCCGTGCATACATGCGATCGATGCCGTCGCGGACGATGACGGCGAGCTCGCTGGCGAAGGCCGGATCGTAGCTCACCAGGTTCGGCACGGTGCCGGCGATGACCTGGGAGTGGCCGTCCTGGTGCTGCGGCCCCTCGCCGTTGAGCGTGGTGCGCCCGGCGGTACCGCCGAGCAGGAAGCCGCGGCAGAGCATGTCGCCGGCGCTCCAGATCATGTCGCCGACGCGCTGGAAGCCGAAGATCGAATAGAAGATGTAGAACGGAATCGTCGGCACGCCGTGCAGGGCGTAGGCGGTGCCGGCGGCGAGGAAGCTGGCGAGTGCACCGGCCTCGCAGATGCCTTCCTGCAGGATCTGGCCGTCGCAGGCTTCGCGGTACGGGCTGAGCGTGGTGCTGTCGACGGGCCGGTACTTCTGCCCCTCGGAGGAGTAGATCCCGGAGCGGCGGAACAGCGCCTCCATGCCGAAGGTGCGCGCCTCGTCGGGCACGATCGGCACGATGTAGCGACCGAGGTCCGGGTGACCGATCAGCTTGCCGAGCATGCGCACGAAGGCCATGGTGGTCGACAGCGGGCGGCCGTCGGAGCCATCGAGGTGTTCCTGGAAGAAGGCGAGGTCGGGCGCCGGGAGGGCCGGGCACTCGACCTGGCGCTGCGGCCAGGGTCCGCCGAGTGCGGCGCGCCGGGAGCGCAGGTAGCGCAGCTCCGGGCTGTCCTCGGCGGGCCGGTAGAACTCGGCGCGCATCGCGGCCGCATCGTCCAGCGGGATGCGCAGCCGGCGCGCCGTCTCCACGCGTTCCTCGGCGGTCAGGTTCTTCTTCTGGTGCACGACATTGGAGCCTTCGTGGCCCTGCATGCCGTAGCCCTTGATGGTCTTGATCAGGATCGCGGTCGGCCGGTCCGCCACAGCCGCGCGCTGGAATGCGGCGTAGATCTTGCGCTGGTCGTGGCCGCCGCGGCGGATGCAGCGGATCTCCTCGTCGGAGAGCACGGCCATGATCCCGGCGAGGCGCGCGTCGTCGCCGACCCAGTGATCGCGCACTTCCTGGCCGCTCGAGACCGAGTACATCTGGTAGTCGCCGTCGACCGCGCGTTCCATGCGCTCCTGCAGGATGCCGGCGTGGTCGATGGCGAACAGCGGGTCCCACTCGCCGCTCCAGATCACCTTGATCACCTGCCAGCCCGCGCCGCGGAAGCTGCGCTCGAGCTCCTGGATGATCTTGCCGTTGCCGCGCACCGGCCCGTCGAGCCGCTGCAGGTTGCAGTTGACCACCATGACCAGGTTGTCCAGCCGCTCGCGTGCGGCGATGTTGATGGTGCCGAGCACCTCCGGTTCGTCGGACTCGCCGTCGCCGATGAATGCCCAGACCTTGCCGCCGTTGGCGGGCTTCAGGCTGCGGTTCTCGAGGTACTTCGCGAAGCGTGCCTGGTAGATGCCGCTCGGCGTGGACAGGCCCATCGAGGCGCAGGGTGCCTGCCAGAATGAGGGCATGTTGCGCGGATGCGGGTAGGACGACAGCCCGCCGCCCGGCTGCAGCTCGCGCCGGAAGTTCTCGAGCTCGGTGCACCCGAGCCGTCCTTCGAGGAAGGCGCGGGCGTAGATGCCCGGTGCGGCGTGGGCCTGGATGGTGACGAGATCGCCGCCGTAGTCGGCGCTGCGGTTGCGGAAGAAGTGGTGGAGCCCGACCTCGAGCATGGTTGCCGCCGAGGCGTAGGTGCCGATATGGCCACCGACGCCGGTGCCGCCGTCGTAGGCGCGCAGCACCATGGCCATCGCATTCCAGCGCAGGATGTTCTCGATGCGCTCCTCGAGCGCGATGTCGCCGGGGTAGGCGGGCTGCTGCTCGAGCGGGATGGTGTTGCGGTAGGGTGTGTTGAGCGTGGCCTCCTCGACGATGACGTTGGCGTCGGTGAGGTAGTCACGCAGCGCGCGGAATACCGCCTTGGCCCGGTCGGGGCCGTCGGCGTGCAGCAGCGAATCCATGGACTCGAGCCATTCGC
>CAUJIY010000121.1 GCA_963205295.1 Pseudomonadota bacterium | reverse complement strand
CTCCAGTCCCAGGTCGCCGTCGAGCCGGTCGTGATCAACGAGTAGGACGTGCCGCTGCCCGCGCGAAGACCGATCTCCGTGAGCTGGACCTGTACTGCGGATGCACTGCCCGACGCCGCAAGTGCGGCGGCAGCAAACAGGGAATTGACGATGAAGCGATTCATTGGTGAAACCCCCTCGATGGATGAGCGATCCTGCTGGTGGCGTCCGTCGTGCTGGCCTGTTGCCGGTCCGTGGCAGAAGGGGCGCCGGATTGTCGTTCTGACGAGAACCGTACTCCTCGCACGGGTCGTGAAGAGGGGATTTGAACGTAATGCAGAACGATGCGCCGGAAACCGGCACCAGGTCACAGCTGAGCGGACGATCGATCCGCTCCACGAGGTGCGCCAACGATTGTCCGACGATCCCGCGAGCTTGCACCGCGGGCACGATCTCCCGGCTGGCGATGCCCTGGTGCTACCGCGGCGTCACCGGCGCATCCTCCGCACCCGACACGGTGGTGCCAGGCGCCATCGCACCGGTGGCGAGTGCCTCGATATAGCCGGTGGTGGCCAGGTGGCAGTAGCTCTGCCCCTGCAGGCGCTCGGGCAGCAGGCTGGTGATCCAGCTGTCGTAGTCCTGGTAGAGCCCGGGTGAACGGATGTGGATCGCCCCATCGTCGCTGCGGTAGCTCAGCTGGAATTCTTCGAGGAAGGAGCGTCCGGTCCAGTACGGCTCGTCGGCATCGATGACGAAGGCTGCCGCGCGCCCTGCCGCCGCCGCCTGTCCGGACTGGCGCAGGGCTGCGACGGCCTCGGCCTGCGTCCGGCGGGTCACGTCCGGGCAGTAGCGCTGCTGGCCGGCTGCGGTCGGACCATGCACGGCGCGCAGATGCGCCGCCGTCTTGACCTTGCATGAGACCATGATCGGTTCGCGGCCCGCGTAGGTCACCACCTGGTAGATGCGCAGCGGCTGCACCGACGGCTTCGACTTGCGAAAGGCCGTCATGTCGGTGAACACGGTATTGCCCGCCTCGACCTTCGTACCCGCGAGCATCTCCTGCACGGCCACGCAATACGCCGGCGACCCGGGTGCTGGCAGGGCCGCATTGGCCGCGACCGGCAGCAGCGCGACGATGACGGGAACGAGGCGTGCCAGGCGGTGGCGGCTGATCATGGTGGGCACGAGTCCGTTGCGGGCAGCCGGCAGTATAGGCGGGCCGGCGGCATGTGCCTGCAGTAGCGGCGGCTGGCGACCACACCGCGATCACACAGCACCTGCGGGTGCCGCGCCCGGCCCGACGGCCTCAGCCGTAGCAGCCCGCGAGGCGCGCGCGCAGCCGCGTCAGGGCCAGCAGGGCGTCGAGCGCCGGCGTCGGTACCTTGCGCAGCCGCGCAAGTTCGACCACGGCCCCGGCGATCGGGTCGATCTCGATGCGCCGCCCCGCTTCGAGATCCTGCAGGCTCGATGTCTTGTGGGCCGCAAGCGGGCGCGTGAGTTCCATCAGCTGGCGCGGTTGCAGCGGCACGCGCACGCCGAGCGACGCTGCCACTGCTATGGTCTCGTTCATGAGACCCTGCAGCGTCGCGGCAGTGCCGTGATCATCGAGCATCTGCCCGAGCGTGGCGCCGGTGAGCAGGCTCACCGGATTGTAGGCCGCACTCAGCGCGAGCTTCATCCAGATCTCGCTGCGGATGTCCTGGCGCAGCGGCGCTTCGAGCCCGGCCGCCGTGAGCAGCGCGGCGATGCGCTGCGCACGCGGCGAGATGCTGCCATCGGGTTCACCGAGCGAGAAGCGCTGGCCATAGATGTGCTCGACGACCCCCGGCGCCGTGGTGCGCGCCGCCGGATAGGCCACGCAGCCGACGGCGTGCTCCGGGCCGATCAGCCGCCAAAGCGCGCCGCGCGGATCGACCGAGGCGAGCACGGGATTTACGCCCCCCGGCGCCGCCCGATAGAAATACCACCACGGAAAGCCATTGCCGACGGTGACGACCGGCGTGTCGCTGGCCAGCACCGGACGCAGCTCCGTGGCCAGCGCCGGCAGGTCCTGCGCCTTGACCGTCAGGAACACGACCTCCTGGGCGCCCGCCTCCTGCGTGCTGCCAACCACGCGCAGCTGTGCGGTCTCGCGCCGGCTGCCGGCGACGAGCACGAGGCCGTTGCGGCGCACCGCCTCGAGCTGCGCACCGCGTGCCACAGCCGTGACGCGTACGCCCGACAGCGCCAGGCGTGCCGCGAGATAGCCGCCGATGGCGCCGAGTCCAACGATGCAGGCGCTGTTCATGCGTCGACCACGAAACGGCCTATCGGCCCGTGCTGCGCACCAACGCGGCGCCCATGTCCTGGCAGTTCATCGCATGACTCTCGCCGTGTTGGGTGGATCATCGACCGACAACGCACGCCGCAGCCGAAGAACATAACATGTTGCGGAGCGCCGCAGGACTTGCACTGCCGTTAACGGACGGCGCAACCCGGGGCGGTCCCGAGGACGCGGCACGGGATGGCGGCCGCGCTAGCAGATCCCGGCGAGCTTGCGCGCCACCTGCTGTACCTGCGCCGGATCGGCCTGGCTCACCTCGGCGTAGTCGGTGAAGCGCTCGGGAATCTTGATCGTGGCGTCGATGCCCATCTGTTCCGACACCGTGGGAAAGCCCTGCGGCCCCTTCGGCGCGGAGGGATCGAGCACCATCGCCTGACCGGCGCGGTTGATGATGATGTCGCTCCAGGGCTGCACGCGGCTCTGGATCGCCCACTCCACCGCACCGAGATCGTAGGGATCGACGTCCGGACCCACCACGACGACGAGCTTCGCGGTGCGCGGCCAGCGGCCTGCAGCACCCCACACGGCGTGCAGCACGTACTTGCCGAACTCCGGGTGGGGCTTCGTGGCGCCGTCCACACCGAGCTGCACGATGTAGCTCATGTTCGGCGTCACCACGGCATCGCGCACCTCGGGGATCTTGCGCTGCAGATCGGCAAGCAGCTCCCCCTCGACCGGCATCAGCGCCATGTAGTTGTGGTCGAACGGCGGCATCATCTCGATGGTGCCGTACCACAGCGGGTGGCGCCGGTGGGTGATCGCGGTGACGTCGAAGAGCGGAAAGACCTGGTGCTTGTCGTAGTAGCCGACGGCGTTCGAATGCCAGCCGATGACGTCGGTTGGCACGTTCGGGCGGAACACGCCCTCGATCACGTACTCGGCGGTCGCGGGCACCTCGAGGTCCACCGTCTCGCACTTCACCAGGTCCACCGGTGCTCCGCGCAGCCCGCCGGCGTAGTCGTATTCGTCCATGCCGAAGGGAATGCCCGTGGCACAGGCGAGATGCAGCGCCGGTTCCACCTGACAGGCGATGGCGAGCTCGAGCGGGCGGCCGAGTTGCTGCGCCCGGGCGAGGTGCAGGCCGATGTGGCTCATCGGCGGGTTCCAGAACGCGAAGATGGAAAGCTGCTTCTTCATCTGCTCTTCGCTGTAGCTGCCACCGTGCGGGTGCAGGCTGTTCCAGAAGCTCGTCGCGCGGTAGGCGCCGACATTGCGCACGCCGGTTTCCGGGTCCTTCGTGACCACCACTCCGCCGGTGATATAGGAGGCACCCTCGCGGCCGAAAAAGACGTGCGGAATGTCACGGTCCACCGACACCTGCCCGCGCGGAATCACGACCTCCTTGCAGGGTGCGGCCGCGCGCTCGACCAGCCGTGGCTTGATCCAGCGCGAAGGATCCTGCAACACGGTGACGTGTCTGAGCTTGGCCTCGATCGGGTCGCGCGTGCCGAGGATCATGGCGGTGCGCTCGCGCGTGCCATACGGGTTGAACACCAGCGGCACGCCCGGGGTGTTGTAGCCGACGAGGTTGTCGAGCACCAGCGCCGGGCCGTCGTTGGCGGCGAGGTGACGCATCAGGGCCTGCAGCTCGTTGGTGTCGCGGCCGACGTCGAAGGGCACGCTCACGCGTTTGAGCTGTCCCGCCTGCTCGAGGTGGGCGAGGAATTCCCGCATGTCCTGGTAGGCCATCGAACGGATCTCCGGGAGCTGGTCGGTTGCGGCACGGACTACGCATGCCGGGCGGCAGAACATAGCATTTCTGGCGGTGAGGCGGTCTGCTCCTGCGGTACCGGACCGGTCGCAGGCGCAGCTTCCGGCCGCGACCACGCCCCGGCCACCGCACGCACTCCGCCTCGCGCCGGGCGCATCCGGGCTCGTATCATTCTCACGTGGTTTCGTCACCGTTTCCGGGAGAATCCCATGCCTGACCGCAAAGTGGCCATCGTCACCGGCTCCGCCACCGGCGTGGGCGCTGCGGCCGCGATTCTGCTCGCCGAACGCGGCTGCAACGTGGTGATCAACTACACCCGCAGCCAGCAGGAAGCCGAGGACACCGCTGCCGCCTGCCGCGCCAGGGGCGTCGAGACGATCGTTTTCCAGGCCGACGTCGCCGACGACGACGCCTGCCGCGCCATGGTGCAGGCGGCAGCCGACCGCTGGGGCCGCATCGACTACCTGATCAACAACGCCGCGCGCACCCGGTTCAACCCGTTCCAGAAGCTCGACGGCGTCAGCAAGCAGGACTTCCTCGACATCTACGCCGTCAATGTCGTCGGTGCCTACCAGATGGTGCGCGCCGTGGCGCCCTACATGAAGAAGCAGGGTGCGGGCGCGATCGTCAACGACTCCTCGATCGGCGGGGTCACCGGCATCGCCTCCTCCATCCCCTACGCCGCCTCGAAGGCCGCACTGAACCTGATGACGAAATCACTCGCGCATGTGCTGGCGCCGGAGATCCGCATCAATGCCGTGGCGCCCGGCATGATCCAGACGCGCTGGCTGCGCAGTGGCCTGGGCGATGCCCAGTACGAAAAGATGCTTGCCGCGCAGACCGCCCAGCTGCCGCTGAAGCGGGTGGCCACGGCGCAGGACATCGCCCGCGTGCTCGTGTGGTTCCTGACCGACGCTGACCTGATCACCGGGGAGACGCTGATCGTCGACAGCGGCATCCACCTCGGCCAACTGCCGCCGTACCCGGGCGGCGACGGCCACTAAGGACGCAGTTCGAGGCGGAAACCGAAGCCGCGGCTGTTGTCCACCAAGCGGATGTAGCCCGGCGTGACGCACCAGAAGTCGGTGTGCTGCAGCCGCCGGGCGATGGCCTGCTCGTCGGCCGAACGCGGCGCTTCGAACAGCGCTTTCACGCTGGCGAACTTGGCGAGGTAGTACCCGAGCGCGCGTGCGCGCCCGGCGTCGTCCACCGGTGCCGCGGTGCCGGCGACCTGCAGGCCACGCACCGCACTCCAGGCGTCGACATCGGCATCGATGGTGAGCGCCACCCGCGGATCGGCCAGCATGTGCTGCGCATGACGCGTACGGCGGTCGGAGACGAAATACAGGCGCAGGGCCTCGTCGCTCGCGTAGAACACCGTCGCCGCCCAGGGCTCGCCATCGCGGCAGGTGGCCAGCGTCAGGGTGTTGTGCGCCTCGATCTGCCGGCGGATCGCATCGCGGTCGGCCGCGCTCACCGGCGCTTCTTCCGGCCCGTCGCGCCACGCCCGGCACCGTCCCAGCGCCGGACGATACCGCTGTCGATGCCGAACAGGTCGAGCAGCCGGCCGACCGTGTGGTCGACGATGTCGGCCACCGTACGCGGCTCGTTGTAGAAAGCCGGCATCGGCGGCGCGATGATGGCGCCGAGCCGCGATGCCTCGTACAGCAGCCGGCAGTGTCCCTCGTGCAGCGGCATCTCGCGCGGCACCAGCACCAGGCGGCGGCGCTCCTTGAGCACGACGTCGGCGGCGCGCACGATCAGGTTGTCGGCGTAGGAATTGACGATCCCGGAGAGTGTCTTCATCGAGCAGGGCGCGACGATCATGCCGTCGGTCGGGAACGACCCGCTGGCGATCGTGGCACCGAGGTTCTGGTCGTTGTGCACCACGCTCGCCAGCGCCTCGACGTCGGCCAGCGACATCTTCGTCTCGACGGCAATGTTGAGCTTGCCGCCGTGGCTGATGACGAGGTGGGTCTCGATGTCGGGCCGGGTCGCGAGGACCTCCAGCAGGCGGATGCCGTAGACGGAGCCACTGGCTCCCGAGATTCCGACGACGAGTCGCATAAGCCCCGGCGATCCTGGTGTGGTTCAGCCGGCCCGGCTGGCAGGGCCCGGCGCAGGCCGCCGCGGCCAGGCCAGTGTACTGGCACGATGCGGCCGCAGCCAATGCTGGCCGGGACGTCGAATGAATGAGGGTGGTGCCGGCGGAGGGACTTGAACCCCCGACCTCTCGCTTACGAAGCGACTGCTCTACCAACTGAGCTACGCCGGCGCGCGGGCGGCGCGCAGTATAGCAGCTTGCGCAGCAGCGCTAGCCAGCCGGCTTCGGGCGCACCTTGACGATGACTTCCACGCTCTCGGCCTCGGTGGCGCGCGGCAGGGCGGGCAGCTTGCCGATACGCAGTTCCTGCGCGCCGATATCGAACAGCTCGCCGGTCGCCACGTTGTAGACGTGGTGGTGGCTGTTCGTGGTCGAGTCGTACATCAGGCGCTCGGGATCGACGGCGATTTCGCGGATCAGCCCGTGGCGCGAGAACAGGTTCAGGGTGTTGTAGACCGTCGCCTTGGAAACCCGCGCGCCGTTGCGCCGCAGGGTACCGAGCAGCTGGTCGGCCGAGAAGTGGCAGGGCCGGTCGAGCACGAGCAGCGCGATCTGCACCCGCTGCGAGGTGGGTCGGATGCCCAGCTCGGTCAGCCTGGCCGTGATGCGGTCACGTACGTCCAAGTGCGCGAATCCCCCGGAAAAGCCTTGCAACCGGATTGTAGCGGCCGCTCTCGGCCGCTGTAAACGCGTACCGTCGCAGTATTTCGCCACGATCGCACGCGATTGTCGGGCTGCGGCAGGCGGCCGGAGGCGGGTATCGTCCGGCGCCATGAACCTGCACCGCGGCATCGGCCTCATCGACGTCGTCCTTGCCCTGGCCCTGGTCGGCGCACTCGCCGGGCTCGGTGTGCCGGCACTGCATACGCTGGTACTCGAGACCCGCATGACCACGGCCGTCAACGACCTGGTGCACGCCGTCCATGCCGCCCGCACGCTGGCGCGCAGCGCAGACGTCGAGGCGGTGGTCTGTCGCAGCACGGGTGCCGCCCAGTGCACGGGTGTGGGGGACTGGGCCGCCGGCTGGATCGTCTTCGTCAATGCCGATGGCGACGACCCGCCGCGGGTCGACGATGGCGAACGCATCGTCACCTGGCAGGAAAAGGCCACCAACCTGAAGGCGACGAGCAACCGCGCGGCCTACGTGCTGCGCCCCTGGTCGCTGCGCGCCACCAACGGCAGCGTGATTTTCTGCGACGCCCGTGGGGCCACGGCGGCTCGGGCGGTGATCGTGAGCACCACGGGACGCCCGCGGGTCGCCCGGCGCACGGCCGCCGGCAAGCCGCTGACCTGTCCGCCCTGAGCCGCGATGACGGCCGCCATGCCGCCCGCCGCCCATCCCTGCAAGCCAACCGCTCATCGGGTGGTGCTGCACGCCGCGACCGGCAGTAGCAGGATGCAGGGCGATGGGAAAGAAGCACCGAGAAGGCTTCACCCTCATCGAGCTCCTGATGCTGATGATGGTGGTGGCAATCACACTCGGCCTCGGCGTGCCGGCGGTCAGCAATTTGCTGGCGAATGCCCGCATGGCCACGGCCGGCAACGACCTCGTGGCCAGCCTGCACGCGGCGCGGGTGGCCGCGACCACCCGCAACCGCACCGTGACCCTGTGCGCGAGCAGCAACTGGGACGGCGCCGCGGGTACCTGCGAGGCGGAGGCACGGCTGCTCGACGGCTGGATCGCATTCGTGGACGACAACGCCGACGGCGTGGTCGATGCAGCCGAGACCCTGCTGCAGGGGCACGGCCCGCTCGATGCCGGGATCAGCGGCCAGGCCCGCTCCGGGGTCGATGCCGGCCCGCCCGAATGGCTCGCGTTCCGCGGCGATGGCCTCCTTACCGCGCCGGCCGGCACCGACCCGGTGCGCAACATCCAGCTCTGCGACACGCGTGGCAACCGCGACACCGGCGGCGGTGTGGCCGCCGGGCGCTGGATCGTGATCTCACCCGCCGGGCGCCCCGCCATGCTCGATCGCGTCGACCCGTTGCAGGGCCCGGCCAACCCGCTGGGAGGCTGCTGAACCCATGGCTGCCATCCACCCGGTTGTCCCGCAGGCCACGCGTGGCTTCACGCTGGTCGAGGCCCTGGTCGCACTGGTGGTGCTGGCCGTGGGTCTGCTCGGCATCGCCGGACTGTACGTCGAGAGCCTGCGCGCCGGGCGCACCGCGCTCTACCGGTCGGCAGCCGTGACGCTGGCGAGCGACATGGCCGACCGGATCCGCCTCAACCCGACCGGCAGCTACCCCGGCGCCGGTCCCGGTGCCGACAATGCCTGCGTCAACGGCCCCGGCGACTGCGATCCCGACCAGCTGGCACAGGACGACTGGTTCCGCTGGCTGGAGGACCTGCGCCGGCGCCTGCCGACCGGTGCCACCGCCACCATCGAACGACAGGCCGTGGCACCCGTCGAGCAGTTCGCCATCACCATCGCCTGGCCCGAGGCCGGGCAGGAGGCGCCGGCGTCGTACACGCTGGCGCTGCAGCTGTGACCCGTTCCCGCCATACCGCCGGCAGCCGCCCCTTCCCGAACGCCAGCCGCGGCATGACGCTCGTCGAACTGGTGGTCGCGATGGCGATCGGGGTCTTCCTCACCTGGGGCGCCTTCCAGGTCTACCTGCAGAGCAAGGACAACTTCCGGGCTGCCGAGGTCAGCACCCGGCTGCAGGAGAACGCGCGCTTCGCGCTCGAGACCCTCGAACCCGACCTGCGTCTCGCCGGATTCTGGGGCCGCCATCGGGAAAGCGCCCTGCTCGCACCGCCGACAGGCATCGGCGTGAGCTGCGACGGCACCGACATCACCGCTTGGGCCCTCGACCTCGGCACCGCCGTGCAGGCGAGCGACGACGGCTACGACCTCGATTGCGCGCCGTTCGGCACCGCGCGTGCCGGCAGCGACGTGCTGGTCGTGCGCCACGCCAGCGACCTGCTGCGCGCCCCGCAGGTGGGTCAGGTGCAGGTGCAGAGCAGCCTCGCGCTCGCGCAGCTGTTCGCCGACGGCGTGATCCCGGCGGGATTCGCCGCCGATAGCGAAACCCGCGACCTCGTCGTGCACGCCTATTACATCGACGACAGCTCGAGCTTTACCGATGGGTTGCCATCGCTGCGCCGCCAGACGCTGGTGGCCGGCGGCGTCGTCGAGGATCAGGAGATGGTCAGCGGGGTCGAGAACCTGCAGGTGCAGTTCGGTCTCGACAGCAACGGCGACGGCACGGTCGAGCGCTACGTCGACCCGGACAACCCGGCGGTCGCTGGCGGCGGCATCGTCGCGGTGCGCCTGTGGCTGCTGCTGCGCTCCGAGGAATCCCCGGGCGTCGGCTTTGCCGACCCACGCCAGTACCAGCCACCCGACGCCGATGCGCCGGCGATCGAACCCGGCGACGACGGCTACCCGGCGGGTTTCCAGCGGCTGGAAGTCTCCAAGACGATCGTGCTGCGCAACCAGGTGACCGGATGAGCGGGTACAGCATCAGTCCGCACCTGAGGAGCGAGCGCGGCGCGGCGCTGATCGTCGGCCTGGTCCTGCTCATGGTGCTCACCGTGCTGGCGATCTCCGCCATGCGCAGCGCCACGCTCGACCTGGCGATGTCGGGCAATGCGCAGTTCCGCGAGAACGCCTTCCAGCTCGCCGAGTCGGGTATCGGTGCCACGCTGCGCGGAATCGAAACGGCAGCGATCGATCTCGATGCCGCACCCGACTGCCCGGCTGCCGCGCCACCCTGGAGCGATGCGGACCTGCCGTGGGGCGCTGCCGTCGACGTGGCCGCACTCGGCGGGCGCTACCAGACGCGGCTGTGCCTTGCCGGTGCCACCAGCGACCTGCCCGGCAGCAGCATCGGCAAGTTCATCCAGCTGCACTATCGCGTCGAGTCGCGTGGCCGCACCGACCAGCGCAATGCCGAGGCCATCCATGCGCAGGGCTTCCTGCGCCAGGTCGAGGAATGAGGACGATACCCATGCGCACGAGGACACTCCTGGCCGCCGTGGCGCTCGCGGCGATGCTCGGCTTCGGCGCTGCCCACGGTGCACTGCGTGCCGTCGAGCAGGCGTACGAACTCACGCTCGCCGACCTGACGCTGCCCGGCAACGACAGTGGCTACCTGATGGTGCGCCTGTGCCCGCGCTGCCGCCCGCAGGTGCTGCGGGTGAATGCCGAGACCCGCTACCTCGTGCGCCCGTCGCCGGCACCGGTACCCCTGGCGACCATGAGGGAACAGGCCCGCAGCGCCGCCGGACGCGGTGCCGATCGCGCATTCTGCTACGTCTACTACGACCCGAAGACGCGCTACGTGCGCCGTGTCGTGCTGGATGCAGCGCGCTGACGCCATGGAGCCGCCGCTCATGAACTGGTCCCTGAAGAATAGTGCAGGCTGGCGCGTGCTGGTCGCAGCGTTCGGGCTTGCCGTCGCGGCGGCCGCCCATGCCGACGACACGGAGGTGTTCGTCGGCCAGACCAGCGGTGGCCCGGATGCCGCCCGCCCCAACATCCTGTTCATCATCGACACCTCGGGCAGCATGGACACGCTGGTCGAAACCCAGGCCGAATGGGATCCGGGCTCGACCTTCGAAGGTTGCTACCGCAGCGACGCGCTGTACTTCGCCACCGGTGCCACCGCACCGCCCTGCGGCAGCGGGGCCTACGTCTTCAAGAGTGTGAACCGCTGTGCAGCTGCGGCCAGTGCGCTCGAAGGCCGTGGTCAGTATGCCGGACGGGTCCTCGGCTGGCAGAACGGTCCGCAGCGCTGGGAGCCGCTCGACCCGGATGACGGTCCCGACCAGGTCGAGTGCGAGGCCGATCGCGGTATCGACGGCGGCGGCAGTTCGACCCGCCTGTACGCAGGCAATGGCGCCGACGGCCCCTGGGCCGCCGATGACAGCCAGGAACCGGCCTGGAACGAGACGGTGACCCTCTTCGACGGCAACTGGCTCAACTGGCGCGACAATCCGCCAACGGTGATGCGCACCCGGCTGCAGGTCGTCAAGAACGTGGTGAACGGCCTGCTCGACACGATCGAGAACGCCAATGTCGGCCTGATGCGGTTCAATGACACCGAAGGCGGCCCGGTGGTGCAGGCGGTCACCGACATCGGCAGCTCCCGCGCCGCGGTCAAGGATGCTGTGAATGACCTGTACGCGAGCGGCTTCACGCCGCTCAGCGAGACCCTCTACGAGGCGACCCAGTATTTCCGCGGCGGCAGCGTGGCCTACGGCAATGTCGGTCCGGTCCGCAGCGTCGCCGCGGCACGCCAGGGTGGCGATCCGAACGCCACCAGCTACCGCACGCCGATCGATGAGCAGTGCCAGAAGAATTTCATCGTCTACCTGACCGACGGCGAGCCGACGCGTGACACCAGCGCCGATGGGCTCATCGCCAGCCTGCCGGGTTTCGCCGGCCTCATCGGCAGCTGCGACGGCAGTGGCGAGGGCGCCTGCCTCGACGACCTGGCCGAGTACCTGTTCCGCAGCGACGCCAGTGCCACCGTGGAGGGCGTACAGAACATCGCCACCTACACCGTCGGCATCGACATCGACATCCCGCTGCTCGAGTCGACCGCGCGCCGCGGCGGCGGCGACTACTACCTCGCCGACGACACCAGCAGCCTGACGATCGCGCTGACCGAACTGCTCGCCGGCATCGCCGAGCGGGCCAGCACCTTCGTCGCCCCGTCGATTCCCGTCAACGCCTTCAACCGCGCGGCTGCAGAACGCGAGGTATTCGTCTCCCTGTTCCAGCCCTCAGCCACGGTGCACTGGCCCGGGAACCTGAAGAAGTACCGCTTCGTCGACGGACAGCTCCTCGATGCAGCCGGGCGCACCGCGATCGATCCGCTCACCGGCTTCTTCCAGCCCGACGTCACCAGCCTGTGGAGCGCCGACCCGGACGGCGACCGCATCCTCGCCGGTGGCGCCACCTCGCGCCTCCAGGGTGACGACGGGCGCAACCTGTACACCGATGTCGCCGGTGCCGACCTCACCGCCAGTGGCAACCAGGTCGAGACCGGCAACGGTGCCATCACCGCCGCCGAACTCGGCGTCGCCGAAGACGAACGCGATGCACTGATACGCTGGATCCGCGGCGACGACGGCGCCGACCTCGACGGCGACGGCGATCGCGACGAGCCGCGCCACCAGATGGGCGACCCGCTGCACGTGCGCCCGGTGACGCTGAACTACGGCACGAGTGCCGCCGATCCCGAGACCGTGGTCTTCCTCGCCACCAACGACGGCCTCCTGCATGCCTTCGACGCCGACACCGGCAACGAGCGCTGGGCCTACCTGCCCGGCCGGCTGCTCGCGCGCCAGGCGGAGCTCCGCGCCGACACCCCGAGTTCCGGGAAACGCTACGGGCTCGACGGCGAAATCAGCGTCTTCCTGCGCAACAACGACGGCGAGCCGGGCATCGGCGACGGCGACGAGGCCGTACTCGTGTTCGGCATGGGCCGGGGCGGTGACGCCGTGTTCGCCGTCGATGTGAGCGATCCCGACGCCCCGCAGCTGCGCTGGCAGGTCGACGGCACGAGTCCGCGCCTCGCCGATCTCGGCCAGGTCTGGTCGGCTCCGGCGCTCACCCGGGTGCGGGTCGGGACCGCGGTCCGCGATGTGGTGATCCTCAGCGGCGGTTACGACGACGCCCAGGACAACCGCGGCTACCGTACCGATACGGTCGGCCATGCACTCTTCGTGCTCGACTTCGACGATGGCCGCGTCATCTGGAGTGCCGGGGCACCCGACCGCGGCCACGACCTCGAACTCACCGACATGACCAACTCGATTCCCGCTGCGCCACGGGTCATCGATCTGACGGGCGACGGGCTCGCCGACCGGCTCTATGTCGGCGACACCGGCGGGCGGATCTGGCGCTTCGACCTGCTGAACGGCAACGATGCCGGCGAACTCGGCGCCGGCGGCGTGCTCGCCTCGCTCGGTGCCGCCGATCTCACCGATCCGCCGGCGGGCGCGGTGCGGCGCTTCTACGCCACCCCGGACGTGGTCTTCGTCAACTGCACGCGCGGCACTTTCCTCGCCATCAACGTCGGCTCCGGCTTCCGTGGTCACCCGCTCGACACCGACGCCGAGGATGCCTTCTTCTCGGTACGCGACCCGAACGTATTCGGTGCCCGCGCCAGTTCCGCCTACGACGATCCACTTGGCATCGCCGACCTGTTCGACATCACGGGCGACGCGACGGCCGTGGTGCCGAACGACGCCGCCGGCTGGCGCCTGCGGCTCGCCGAGGATCCCGGCGAGAAGGTACTGTCCGCCGCCATTACCTTCGACCGGTCGGTGTTCTTCACCTCGTTCTCCCCCGCCGAGGGCGTGTCGACCTGCGCGGGCGGGCTCGGCACCAACCGCGCCTACCAGGTCGACGCCTGCAACGGCCGGCCGGTCAACAACCTCGACGGCAGCGCCGATCCGGATGTCCTCACCGTCGAGGACCGTTTCGGCACCCTGAGCCAGGCGGGCATCGCACCAGAGGCGGTGTTCCTGTTCCCGTCGAGCCTGGTCGCGGGCCCGACGCGTTGCATCGGCCTGGTGTGCTTCCCGCCCGATGACGGCGCCGGCGGCGCCCTGCGGCGCACCTTCTGGGCACCGCAGCCGGCACGCTGACCATGCCAGGATCGGAGCGGGCACACCGGGGTTTCACGCTGATCGAGTTGCTGGTAACGGTGTCGATCGTGGCACTGCTCGCCACCCTGGCCACCGCGAGCTACCGGCAGTACCTGCGTCGCGCCAATCGCGTCGACGCCACCGCGACACTGCTGCGCATCGCCTCGGCTCAGGAGAAGTTCTACCTCCAGAACGGCGAGTACGCCGATGCGGGCGTGCTGGCCGATGCGCCGCCCGCCGGCCTTGGCATCGCCGGAACCGAGCACGGCCACTACCTGCTCGACATCACGCTGCCCGCGGGCGGCGCTGTCGTCGGTTATGCCGCCACTGCCCTCGTCGACGAGAATGGAGCGCAGTCCGACGATACGGAGTGCTGGGCCTTCGCCATCGATGAACGCGGCGTGCGTACTGCGTGGACGCGCGAGGGCGACACGAGCGAGACCGTTACCGCCAGCTGCTGGCGCTAGTCAGCTTCCGGCAGGTGCGCGCCGTTCCAGGACCAGGCCGTCGAACAGCACCAGTGCGACACCGCCGGTGATCGCCGAATCGGCGACGTTGAAGGCCGGATAGGACCAGTCGCCGTAGTAGAGCAGTATGAAATCGACCACGTAGCCGTAGAGGACGCGGTCGATCAGGTTGCCGAGCGCCCCCCCGAGCAGCAGCGCCAGGCCGAGGGCGAGCAGCGTCTTGCCGCGCCGGGGCAGTTGCGCGAGCCACCACAGCACGCCGGCGCTGACGCTGGCTGCGACGGCCATGAACAGCCAGTTCTGCCAGCCGGACGCACCCGCCAGCAGGCTGAAGGCCGCGCCGGTGTTGTGCAGGCGGACCAGATCGAAGAACGGCAGTATCGGAACCCGCTGGTACAGGTCGAGCGACTGCGTCACCTCGAACTTGGTGAACTGATCGAGCGCCAGCACCACCAGCGTCACGACGAGCCAGCCGAGCAGCGGGCGCCGCCCGGCCGTCCCGTCCTGGGCGCCATCCAGCGGCGGGGCTGCCATCAGGCGAAGGCCCGGTGCTCACCGGGCCCCTCCACGTTGGCGGCGCAGCGCGCACAGAGCTGCGGATGGGCAGCGCTCGAACCGACATCCTCACGCCGGTGCCAGCAGCGCACGCATTTCGCCGCGTCGGTCGGCGTCACGGCCACCCAGAAGCCATCGCCCGCCAGCGCATCGTCCGGCCGCCCGGCCGCCGGGTGCACGGTCGCCGCCGAAGTGATGAAGACGAAGCGCAGCTCGGCGCCGAGGCATGCCAGCGCCGTCCCGAGATCGCCATCCGCGAACACCTGCAGGCGGGCGTCGAGTCCCGAACCGATGCGGCCGGTGACACGCAGCGCCTCCAGCGCGCGCGCTGCGGTCTCGCGCACGCGCAACAGCCCGTTCCAGTCGACCCGGCGCGCCCCGGCCGCCGGCAGCTCGTGCCACGTGCTGGTGAACACGGTGACATCACGGGTTCCGGGCAGCGCCCGCCAGATTTCCTCGGCGGTGAAGCTCAGGATCGGGGCCAGCCAGCGCACCATCGCCTCGGCCACGTGGTACATCGCGGTCTGAGCCGAGCGGCGCGGATGGCCGTCGCGCGGCGTCGTGTAGAGGCGGTCCTTGATGATGTCGAGGTAGAAGGCGCCGAGATCCACCACACAGAAATTGTGCAGCAGCTGGTACACGCGGTGGAACTCGAAGGCGTCGTAGGCCGCGACGATCTCCCGTTGCAGCTCGCCGGTACGCGCCAGCGCCCAACGGTCGAGGTCGACGAGTTCTGCCGTGGCCACGGCGTGGCGTGTCGGATCGAAGCCGTGCAGGTTGCCGAGCAGGAAACGCACGGTGTTGCGCATGCGCCGGTAGGATTCGGAGACGCGCTTGAGGATCTCGTTCGAGCCGCTCATCTCGCCGCGGTAGTCGGTGGCCGCCACCCACAGCCGCAGCACGTCGGCCCCGAGCGTCGAGAACACCTGCTGCGGGTCGATGCCGTTGCCGAGCGACTTGGACATCTTGCGGCCCTTTTCGTCCACCGTGAAGCCGTGGGTCAGCACGGCCTCGTACGGTGCCCGCCCGTGCATCGCCACCGCGGTGAGCAGCGAACTCTGGAACCAGCCGCGATGCTGGTCGGAACCCTCGAGATAGAGGCTCGCGGGGAAGCCGACTTCGGCCCGTGCTGCCGCCAGGCAGTGGTGCACCATGCCAGAGTCCATCCACACGTCCATGGTGTCGCTGACCTTGTCGTACCCGGCAGCGGCCGCCGCCCCGAGCAGTTCGGCCGGATCGAGTTCGAACCAGGCGTCCACGCCGCCCACGTCCATGCGCCGCGCGACTTCCTCGAGCAGACGCGGCGTGTCGGGGTGCAGTTCGCCGCTCGACTTGTGCACGAAGAGCGGGATCGGCACGCCCCAGGCGCGCTGGCGCGACACGCACCAGTCCGGCCGGCCGGCCACCATGCTCTCGATGCGCTGGCGTCCCCAGTCCGGCACCCAGCGCACGTCGGCGATCGCCCGCAATGCCGCCGGGCGCAGGCCGTTGCGATCGAGGCTGATGAACCACTGCGGCGTGGCGCGGAAAATCAGCGGCGACTTGTGCCGCCAGCAGTGCGGGTAGCTGTGGGTAACCGGCGCGGCGTGCAGCAGGCGGCCCTCGGCAGCGAGGGTCTCGACGATCGCCGCATCCGCCTTCCTGATGTGCATGCCGGCGAAACGTGGCGTACCGGCCACGTACACCCCCGCCCCGTCGACCGGATTGTCGAGCGGCAGGTGGTTGGCCACGCCGGCCGCGAAATCCTCCAGGCCGTGGCCCGGCGCCGTGTGCACCGCGCCGGTGCCGGCCTCGAGTGTGACGTAATCCCCGGTGATGACCGGTACGCGACGCCCGTAGAACGGATGCTGCAGCAGCAGGCCACGCAGCGCCTCGCCGCGACAGCGTGCCAGGATACCCGTTGCGGTGGCGCCATAGCGCGCGAGGGCGGACGCCGCGAGCGTCTCGGCCAGCACCAGGCGTTCACGCTGCCCGCCGATGGTCGCCTCGACCAGCACGTAGTCGAGTGCGGGACCGACCGCCACCGCCTGGTTGGCCGGCAAGGTCCACGGCGTGGTGGTCCAGATCGGGATGGCGAGCGGCAACGTCGTGTCGGCCGGCAACCCGAGGCGCGCGTAGCAGTCGGCGCCATCGACGACCGCGAAGCGCACGTCGATGGCGCGCGAAGTCTTGTCGGCATACTCGACCTCCGCTTCGGCGAGCGCCGAGCCGCAGTCGAGGCACCAGTGCACCGGCTTGTGACCGCGCTGCACGTGGCCGTTGGCCATGATCTGCGCGAAGCCCCGCACCTGGCTGGCTTCGAAGGCCGGATCGAGCGTGAGGTAGGGCCGCTCCCAGTCGCCGAGCACGCCGAGGCGGCGGAAGTCGCGGCGCTGGCTGTCGACCTGCGCGCGCGCGTAGTCGCGGCAGGCAGCACGGAACTGTGCAGCGTCGAGCTTCTGGCCGACCTTGCCGTACTTTTTCTCCACCTCGAGTTCGATCGGCAGCCCGTGGCAGTCCCAGCCCGGGATGTAGGGCGCATCGAAACCGGACAGGGTCTTCGACTTGACGACCATGTCCTTCAGCGCTTTGTTGACGGCGTGGCCGAGGTGGATCTGGCCGTTGGCATACGGTGGCCCGTCGACCAGCAGGAACTGCGGCCGTCCGGCGGCAGCGCGGCGGATGCGGCCGTAGACATCGTCGGCCTCCCACGCAGCGAGCATCGCCGGTTCGCGCTGGGCGAGACTCGCCTTCATCGGGAAGTCGGTCTCCGGCAGGTTCAGGGTCGCCTTGTAATCGTGCTCGCTCACGCGCTCATCGTCCTTAGTTGGCGGCGAGCAGGCGTCGTGCCTGCCCCGCATCGAGGTGCATCTGCCGGCCGAGGCTGTCGAGGTCGGGGAAGCGCCGCTCGGCACGCAACCACGCCACGAACTGCACCTCGATATAGCGGCCGTAGATCTCCTCGTCGAAATCGAAGATATGCACTTCCAGCAGCGGCTCGCCCCCGGCCACGGTCGGCCGCGTCCCGACGCTCGCCACGCCGGGCAGCGGTGCCGCGGCAAGCCCGGCCACCTGTACGGCGAAGATCCCGGCCACCGGGCTCTGCCGCCGGCAGAGGTTCACGTTTGCGGTCGGCATGCCGAGCGTATGACCGAGCCGCCGGCCGCGCACCACCCTCCCCGTCATCGCATACCAGCGCCCGAGCAACGCACGCGCCCGGACCGTATCGCCGGCGGCGAGGGCCTCGCGCACGGCCGTGCTCGAGACGCGCACGCCCGAGGCAACGATGCTGCCCACCTGCTCGACCGTGAAGCCTCGGCTGCGCCCACCGGCCTCGAGGTCCGCCAGCGTCCCGGCCCGCTGGCGGGCGAACCGGAAATCGTCCCCCACCACCAGGTGGCGCACCTGCAGCCGCCGCACCAGCAACTCGTCGATGAACTGCGCCGGCGTCAGGGACTCCAGGGCTGGCCCGAAGCGCGGGCAGTACAACACGCCGAGTCCGAGCCCCGCCAGCAGCGCGAACTTCTCGCGAAAACGCGTCAGCCGTGCCGGTGGCGCCGTGCTGCTGAAGTATTCCCGTGGCGTCGGCTCGAACGTCACCACCAGCGACTGCAGGCCGCGTCCGGCCGCTTCATCGGTCACCCGCCGCAGGATGCGCTGGTGGCCGAGATGCACGCCGTCGAAGGCCCCGATCGTGGCCACGCACCCGGACGCGAGGGTCTGCGGCTGCCTGGCGGGCGAGCGAATCAGTCTCATCGGAGCCGCACGTCGAAAAGCGCGATTATACGGGCGGAACCGGTGTTTTCATCCTGAACTCGGCCGGGCGCAGCCCGACGGCGAGCAGGCTCGCGAAATAGGTGACGACGGCCCCGGCGATGATGAGGGCGAGCCACAGGCAGCGCTTGGCCAACCCGGCCGCCAGCCAGTGCTCCAGGGGCGGCGTGAACGCCACCAGCAGCAGGGCCATCACGCCGCAGGCCACGGCCACGCGCAACACGAAGCGGCCGAGAGCGGCCGGGGCTGACAGCACGCCATCACGGCGCAATCCGCGGTACAGCAGCGCGGCGTTGAGAAAGCCGCTGAGC
This sequence comes from Pseudomonadota bacterium, assembly GCA_963205295.1. Lineage (GTDB taxonomy): Bacteria > Pseudomonadota > Gammaproteobacteria > Steroidobacterales > QUBU01. Next base: position 36,514 of record CAUJIY010000121.1, on the reverse strand, counting down.
GAGGTCGACAGCGCCAGCCCGGCGTGCGGCGCGGGCAGGCCCCCGAGGGCCCAGGGCACGACTACCAGCACGTTGAAGGCCATGTTGGAGCCGAGCGCGATCAGGCCGACGCGCACCGGCGTGCGGGTGTCCTGCCGTGCGAAGTAGCCCGGGGCGAGCACCTTCACCAGCGTGAGCGCCACGAGACCGCCGCCGTAGGCCATGAGGGCGTAACCCGCCATGTGCACGTCCGCGGCGCTGAACTCGCCGCCGTAGAAGATCGTGGCGAGGATCGGGCCAGCCAGCACCACCAGTCCGACCGAGGCGGGTGCGGAGATCAGCACCACGAAGCGGATCGACCAGCCGAGCGTCGCCGCAAATGCCTCGCGCGAGGCACTGGCGTGCTGGCGCGAGAGGTTCGGCAGGATCACGGTGGCCAGGGCGATGCCGAAGATGCCGAGTGGAAACTCCATCAGCCGGTCGGCGTAGTACAGCCAGCTGATGCTGCCGGTGACGAGAAAGGAAGCGATCAGCGTATCGAGCAGGATGCTGACCTGCGCCACCGAGGAGCCGAAGATCGCCGGCACCATCAGCCCCATGATCCGGCGCACGCCCGGGTGGCGCGCCCCCCAGCGCGGGCGTGGCAGCAGCCGCAGGCGGCGCAGCGCCGGCAGCATGAAGGCGAGCTGCACCACGCCGGCGGCAAACACACCGGCGGCGAGCGCCATGCCCGGCCGTTCGTAGCGTGGTGCCAGGAAGGCGGCGAAGACGATCATGATCACGTTCAGCAGCACCGGCGAGAACGCCGGCACACCGAAGCGGTGGTAGGTGTTGAGGATGGCGCCGGCAAGTGCGGCGAGCGAAATGAAGAACAGGTACGGAAACGTCAGCCGCAGCATGTCGACGGCAAGCCCAAAGCGCGCGGCATCCGTGGTCGCAGCGGCAAAACCCGGCGCGAACAGCATGATCAGCAGCGGCGCGGCCAGGATGCCGGCCACCGTGACCACCAGCAGCGCGAGACCGAGCGTGCCGGTCACGCGCTCGACCAGCTCGCGCACCTCCTGCGGCGGGCGGTTCTGGTCGTAGTCGGCGAACACCGGCACGAAGGCCTGCGAGAACGCGCCTTCGGCGGACCAGCGCCGGAAGATGTTGGGAATGCGGAACGCCACGAAGAAGGCGTCCATAAGGAAGCCCGCCCCGAAGAGGCGCGCAAAGACGATGTCGCGGACCAGTCCGAGGAGGCGCGACAGCAGCGTCATCCCGCCCACCATCGTGGTGGACTTCAGCAGGCGCCGCCCGGAGACGGCTGCCGACGGCGGGGACGGGGGGGCTGGCATCGGCCCGGGAGTCTAGCAGCTTGCCGCAAACAGCCGTAAGAACGCAGTCCGCGCCTTGACAAGGATGAGGCCAGGCCGAAAAATACGCGGCCTTCGCCGGGCCGCGGCCGGGCATCGAACGACAGAAGGTCCCCCAGCCTTGGCCAACATCAAGTCAGCAGCGAAGAAGGCGCGACAGGCGGAAAAGCACCGCCAGCGCAATGCCGCCCTGCGAACCCGCATGCGCAGCGCCATCAAGAAGGCCGACAAGGCCATCAAGGGCGGCGATGCCGCCGCGGCAGGTTCTGCCTTGCAGGCGGCCGTGCCCGAGATCGACGCCATGGTCGGCAAGGGCATCATCCACCGCAACAAGGCGGCCCGTCACAAGAGCCGGCTGAACAAGGCCCTGAAGACCACCAGGGCCAAGTAGCCCCGCCCTCAGGCGTCGCCCCCGGCCGCTGCGGCGGCCAGCTCCTCCAGCCGCGTCATCACGTCGCCGACCAGGCGCGCGGTGCCTTCGCCACGTGCGGCACTCACCCGGTACACCGGCCCGCGCCACCCCAGTGCGGCAATCACCGCGTGCTCCTGGGCGGCGACTTCGGCCTCATCCAGCAGGTCGGTCTTGTTCAGCACCAACCAGCGCTCACGCCCGGCCAGTTCCGGGCTGAAGCGCTGCAGTTCGCCGACGATCTCGGTGGCATCGTCCGCCGGCACCGTCGTACCCGGCGGCGGGGCGATATCCACCACATGCAGGAGCAGGCGGGTACGTTCGAGGTGCTTGAGAAAGCGCGTGCCGAGTCCGGCGCCCTGCGCCGCACCCTCGATCAGCCCGGGGATATCGGCCATGACGAAACTGCGCAGCTCACCGACATACACCACGCCGAGATTCGGGTGCAGCGTCGTGAACGGATAGTCGGCCACTTTCGGGCGGGCCGCCGAGACCGCGCGGATCAGCGTGGACTTGCCGGCATTCGGCTTGCCGAGCAGGCCGACGTCGGCGAGTAACGTCAGCTCCAGGCGCAGTTCCCGCCCCTCGCCTGCCGTGCCGGGGGTCGACCGGCGCGGGGCGCGGTTGACGCTGCTTTTGAACCGGGTGTTGCCCTTACCGCCGTGGCCACCGGCCGCCACCAGCAGGCGCGAGCCGTCGTGGGTCAGGTCGCCGAGCAGTTCCTGGGTCTCCTCGGCGAACACCCGCGTGCCGCAGGGCACCGCCACCTCGAGATCCGCACCGCTGCGGCCGCTGCAGTTGGCGCCGGAGCCAGGCTCGCCGTGGGCCGCACGGTAGCGGCGATTGACGCGGAAATCCGCCAGCGTATTGATCCCCTGGCGCGCCACCAGCCAGATGCTGCCGCCATCGCCGCCATCGCCGCCGTCGGGACCACCCCAGGGGATGTTCTTCTCGCGGCGGAAGCTGACGCAGCCTGCCCCGCCGTTGCCGGCCTGGACACGCACCGTAGCTTCGTCGACGAATTTCATCGGTTGGCTCTCCCAGAAACGACGAACCCCGCCGCGGCGGGGTTCATCGGCCCGGGCAGTGTCTGCGTCAGCCCTGGGGGACCACGTTCACGAACAGCCGGTGGTGAGGACCACGGCGCTGGAACTCGACCTTGCCGTCCACTTTGGCGAACAGCGTGTGATCGCGGCCGATGCCGACGTGGCTACCCGGATGGTACTGCGTGCCACGCTGGCGCAGGATGATGTTGCCGGCGACCACGGCCTCGCCGCCAAAGCGCTTGACGCCAAGGCGCTTAGCCTGGGAATCGCGTCCGTTGCGGGTACTGCCGCCTGCCTTCTTGTGTGCCATGACGCTTACTCCGCCGCGGTGCCCGACGGCCCGCCGGTTATGCCGGTGATCTCCACCAGCGTGAACGACTGCCGGTGCGTACCCATGCGCTTGTACGTCGTGCGGCGCCTGAACTTGATGACGCTCACCTTGTCGGTGCGGCCCTGGGCCAGCACCTTCGCGGTCACCTTGCCGCCGGCGACCTTCGGCCGGCCGACCGCCACGTTGCCGCCCGCGCCGATCATGAGCACATCGGTGAACTCGACCTCGTCGCCTGCGGCGGCGGGCAGCTTTTCGATCTCGAGCTGGTCGCCCTTGCTGGCGCGGTACTGCTTGCCACCCGTGACAAATACGGCATACATGCTGAGCGTCTCCAGGGTCCGGTCCCGGCGGGGCCGGAAAAGGCGGGCATTCTAAAGATTCGCGCGTGCCGGTTCAATGGCTTGGCGTTGCCGCGGCATCCGGCGCCCCACCGCAGCGGGTAAGGGTTTCCGCGGTTTTACAGCCGCGGCGCGCACAGGCATTATTGCCGCCGCCATGCAGCTCGTCCAACCCAAGACCCCCGGCTTCGACCTCGACGCCGTACGCCGGCTGGTCGGCGAGGACTGGAGCGGGGTCGACCACGAGATCCGGGCCCAGCTCGCCAGCGACGTCGTCCTCGTCAGCAGCGTCGCCCACCACATCATCAACAGCGGCGGCAAGCGCCTGCGCCCGTTGCTGGTGCTGCTGGCGGCACGGGCCTGCGGGTACACGGGCAACCAGCACGTGCTGTGCGCTGCCGTGATCGAGTTCATCCACACTGCCACGCTGCTCCACGACGACGTGGTGGACGGCTCCGAGCTGCGCCGCGGGCGGCGCACCGCCAACAGCGTCTTCGGCAACCAGGCCAGTGTGCTGGTCGGCGACTTCCTCTACTCCCGCGCCTTCCAGATGATGGTGCAGGTCGGCCAGATGCGCATCATGGACGTGATGGCCGACGCCACCAACGCGATCGCCGAGGGCGAGGTGCTGCAGCTCATGAACTGCCGCGACCCCGAGACCACGGAGGCACGCTACCTGCAGGTCATCTATCGCAAGACGGGCAAGCTCTTCGAGGCGGGCATGCAGATCGGTGCCATCCTCGCCGACCAGACCCGCGCCGTGGAGGACACCCTGGTCGAGTACGGCAAGCAGATCGGGCTCGCCTTCCAGCTCGTCGACGACGCCCTCGACTACATGGCCGACCGCGACGAACTCGGCAAGAACATCGGCACCGACCTCGCCGAGGGCAAGCCGACGCTGCCGCTCATCTACGCCCTGCAGCGCGGCTCCCCGCGCGAGCAGGCCGCCATCCGCCACGCCATCGAGCACGGCGGTCTCGGGCAGATCGACACGATCCTCGGGGCAATCCACACCACCGGCGCTCTCGCCTACACGCTCACGCGCGCCCGCGAGGCGGCCCGGCTCGCCGTGGCCGCCCTCGCCCGCGTACCCGCCTGCGCCTTCAAGGACGCGCTCGCCGACCTCGCCGACTTCGCCGTGGAACGGCGCTACTGACACGGAGCGCCACTGGACGCGGCCCAGCCCCTTCCCGCACAATGCCGGCCCGCGCCCGGGCTCCCGCTCCGGGCAGCCGTGTCCGCCAACGGCGGGGTGTAGCTCAGCTTGGTAGAGCGCTTGCTTCGGGAGCAAGAGGTCGCAGGTTCGAATCCTGTCACCCCGACCATGTCGCGCCGTCGCCCCTCAGCGCCCGCCCCCGCCACGAACCCGCCGACCACGGCCGTTTCCTGTCCGCACTGCGCCCGCCCGGCTGCGCTGTGCATCTGCGATCGGATCGTGCCGGTCGCCACCCGACTGCGGGTCGTGATCCTGCAGCATCCGCGCGAGGACAACCACGCCCTCGGCACGGCCGGCCTGGTGACGCTGACGCTGCCGGCTGCCGAGCTGCGCGTCGGCCTGTCCTGGGCTTCCCTCGGCCACGCCCTCGGTGACCCGGCCGCGGTACGCGAGCGCTGGGCGGTGCTCGCCGCGGCGGGCCTGCCGGACGGCGTCGACCCGGCGTCGCTGCCGCCCGTCGCCCTGCTCGACCGGCACGGGACGCAGCGCGACCTGGCGCAACACGGCCTCGATGGCATCCTCGTCCTCGACGGCACCTGGAGCCAGGCGAAGACCCTGTGGTGGCGCAACCCCTGGCTCACGCGACTGCCGCGGCTGGTGCTGCGGCCTCGCGAACCGTCGATGTACGGCCGGCTGCGACGCGAACCGCGTCGCGAGTGGGTCTCGACGCTGGAAGCCATCGCCGACGTCCTGCCGGCCCTCGGCGAGCCGCCGGCCACGCGCGACAGCCTGCGCCGGCTGCTGCGCACCCTGCTGCAGCGTGCACGCGACACGGGCGCTACGCCACCGCGGCCACGGCGCTGAACGGGAACCGGCGCGGCCATGCTGCTCAACATCCCCGGCCACTCCGAGTTGCGCAAGATCGTCGTCCTCAATCCCAAGGGCGGCTCGGGCAAGACCACGATCGCCATCAACCTCGCGGCCTATTTCGCCGTCGGCGGCCGACGCACGGCACTGATGGATTTCGACCCGCAGGGTTCGACGATGCGCTGGGCCCGCAACCGCCCGCAGGAGCGCCCGTACATCTACAGCGTGGCGGCGTTCGAGCACAATCCGCGCGTGACCCGCAGCTTCCAGCTGCGGATGCCACCCGAGATCCGCCAGCTGATCATCGACACGCCGGCGGCGTTGACAGCCCAGCGGCTGACGCAGTTCACGCGTGGCGCCCATGCGATCCTGGTGCCGGTGCTGTCGAGCGACATGGACATCCACGCCGTCTCGCAACTGATGGCCGACCTGCTGCTGGTCGCCAAGGTGAGCCGGCGCATGGGCCGGCTCGGCGTGATCGCCAACCGGGTGCGCGAAAACACGCTCGCCTACCGCCGGCTGATGCGTTTTCTCGAAGCGCTGCAGATCCCGATCGTTACCGTCCTGCGCGACAGCCAGAACTACGTACACGCTGCCGAGCAGGGTCTCGGCATCCACGAATTGCCGCACTCCCAGGCCCTGAAGGACGTCGAAGCCTGGGCGCCGCTGATCGGCTGGGTCGAACAGCGCATGGCTACGGCGCTCACGGCACGCGATCTGAGGTCGCCGCTCGCTGCCGTGGGCACGCCGCGCCCCGCCACGGAACCGTCGGTCAGGCCGGATCCGGACCCTCGGGAGGCAGCCCTGCCGCCAGCTCGAACAGGCGATCCTCCAGCCGGAAAATCTTGAGCAGGATCGCCACGCGCATCCACATGCCGTTGCGCTCCTGGCGCCAGTACATGGCGCGCGGATCGTCGTCGACCGCCGGGTCGATCTCCGGGCCGCGCGGCAGCGGATGCATGATGATGGCCTCGCGCGGCAGCATCGCCAGGTTGTCCGGCCTGATGCTGAACTGCCGGTAGTCCATCGTGCTCGACTCGCCGGCGGTGTCCCACTCGGTCTGCATGCGGGTGACGTAGAGCGCGTCGAGGCCCGGCAGCGCTCCGGCGAGCCGGTCGGTTTCGGTGAAGTCAATGCCGTGCCGGACGAGGTCGTCCTTGACGTCGGGCTCCATGGCGAAGGGTTCCGGCGCAATGAACACCAGGCGCACGTCGCGGTAGTTCTTCATCAGCCCGCACAGGGAACGCACGGTACGCCCGCGCCGCAGGTCGCCCATCATGCCGATCACCTTGCCGTCGATGCCGCCACGCAAGGCGAAGCTGCGCTCGAGCGTGTAGATGTCGAGCAGTGCCTGCGTGGGATGCTGGTCCTTGCCGCTGCCGGCATTGATGATCGGTACCGGGCGCGGAATCCGGTTCATCAGCGCCGCCGCGCGCGCCGCATAGCCCGCCTCCGGCGTGCGCATCACGATCACGTCGACGTAGGAGCTGAAGGTGCGGATGCTGTCGTCGAAACTCTCGCCCTTGACCTCCGAGGAGGTCGCCGGGTCGCGGATCTCGCTGGTGCGCATGCCGAGGATGTGGCAGGCGTTGTTGAACGACAGGAAGGTGCGCGTCGAGGGCTGCGGAAAGTAGAGCATCGCACGCGCCTGCGGCAGCAGCCCCTGCAATGCCCGGGCCCCATCGGTGGCCTTTGCCAGGCGGCGCACCTGGGTGGTCAGCGCACACAGCTGGTCGAGCAGGGGCCGGTCGAAACCGCGCGTGTCGATGACGTGGAAGAGCCCGCTCATCCGATTGCACCCCGCCGCTGCCGCCGACCGTCGCCACCCGGCCTGGCCGGATCCGGCGCGCATCATAGCCGCTTTGCCAGCGCAGCGCAGGCCCGTAATATCGGTGGATTACGCCACCTGCAGAACCATGGCCAGACGACCTGCGAAGCCCGCCCGCCAGCCCCGCCGCCGCCCGCCAGCGGCCGGGGTGATCGTCATCCGCGGCGCCCGCCAGAACAACCTGAAAAACCTCGACCTCGACCTGCCGCTCGGCGAACTCATCGTGGTCACCGGGGTCAGCGGCTCGGGCAAGTCCTCGCTGGCTTTCGACACCGTGTACGCCGAGGGCCAGCGCCGCTACGTCGAGACGTTCTCGCCCTATGCCCGGCAGTTCCTCGACCGCATGGACAAGCCGGCAGTCGACCGCATCGAGGGCATCCCGCCGGCCATCGCCATCGAACAGGCGAACCCGGTGCGCACCTCACGCTCGACCGTCGGCACCATGACCGAACTGGCCGATCACCTGAAGCTGCTGTACGCGCGTGCCGCACGGCTGTACTGCCGGCGCTGCGGCGCGGGCGTCACCCGCGACCACCCGGACGCCGTCCTGGCACGGCTCGAGCGCGAGTTGCCCGCCGGCACCCCCCTCCTCGTGACCTTCACCGTCGCGGTGCCGGAAAACTTCACGGGTGCCGAGGTCAGAGAGCTCCTCGCCCGCCAGGGCTACACCCGCATCCACCGCGAAGCGGCCGGATCGATCGAGGTCATGCAGGACCGGGTGCGCCTCATGCCGGAGAACCGCGGCCGCCTGCTCGAGGCGCTCGAGAAGGCCTTCGCGGTCGGCCGGGGACGGCTGCGCGTGCATCCTCCCGATGCCGCCGCAGCCCTGCCCTTCTCCGCGGACCTGCACTGCGCGGCCTGCGATCTGCACTACCAGGAGCCGACGCCCGGTGCGTTCTCCTTCAATTCGCCCGTCGGCGCCTGCGAGACCTGCCGCGGCTTCGGGCGCACCATGGGCATCGACTGGTCGCTGGTGGTGCCCGACCCCGGGCGCAGCCTCGCCGACGGCGCCATCCGTCCGTTCCAGAGCCCGAGCTACGCCGAGTGCCAGCGCGACCTGCTGCGCTACGCGCGCCGCCGCGGCGTGCCGACGACACGCCCCTGGCAGGAACTCGCCGAGGCCGAACGGCGCTGGGTCATCGACGGGGAAGGCCCGATCGGCAAGGGGCGCTGGTACGGCGCGCGCCGCTTCTTCGACTGGCTCGAAAGCAAAGCCTACAAGATGCACGTGCGCGTGCTGCTGTCGCGCTACCGTGCCTACGAACGCTGCACGAGCTGCCACGGCGCCCGCCTGAAGCCCGACTCGCTGCTCTGGCGGCTCGGCTCGCAGGCCGATGCCGCAGCCGTCGCTGGCGCCGCAGCGCGCTTCCGCCCGGCCGGTACCGGGTTCGACGACGAGGTGCTGCAGCGACTGCCGGGACTGTGCCTGCACGACCTCATGCTGCTGCCGATCGCGCGCTGCCAGGCGTTCATCGCCCGCCTGGAACTGCCGGCACCGCTCGACCAGGCGAGTGCGCTGGTGCTGCGCGAGATCACGAGCCGGCTCACCTACCTCGTCGACGTCGGCCTCGGCTATCTCACCCTGGATCGCCAGTCGCGCACGCTCTCCGGCGGCGAGGTCCAGCGCATCAACCTGACCACCGCTCTGGGTACCTCGCTGGTCGACACGCTGTTCGTCCTCGACGAACCCAGTGTCGGCCTGCATGCACGCGACATCGACCGCGTCACCGCCGTGCTGCACCGGCTGCGCGACGCCGGCAACTCGCTGCTGGTCGTCGAGCACGACGCACGCCTGATGACGGCGGCCGACCGCCTGCTCGATCTCGGTCCCGGGCCGGGCGAGGATGGCGGACGCATCGTCTGCTTCGGCACACCGGCCGAGGTTGCCGCGCACCCCGACTCCCTCACCGGCGCCTATCTGCGCGGCGACCGCCGTGTCGCTGCCGACACCGACGGGCGCGGGCGGCCGCCGGATGCCGACACCGTCTTCCTCGGGCTGCGCGGCGTCTCCGCGCACAACCTGACGGATATCGACGTCGACATCCCGCTGCAGCGGCTGGTGTGCATCACCGGTGTCAGCGGCTCGGGCAAGTCGACGCTGGTCCAGGATGTGCTGTATCCGGCGCTCGCCAAGCTCAAGGGCGAACCGGCCGAAGCACCGGGTGAATTCCGCGAACTCACCGGGCATGAGCACGTCAACGAGGTGTTGCTGGTCGACCAGGCGCCGCTCGGGCGCACCACGCGCTCCAACCCGGCGAGCTATGTCGGTGTGCTCGGTCCGATCCGCGAGGCCTTCGCGGCACTGCCCGCGGCGCAGCTGCGCGGTTACAGCGCCGGCACCTTCAGCTTCAATTCCGGCGATGGCCGCTGCCCCGGCTGCGGTGGCAACGGCTTCGAGCACGTGGAGATGCAGTTCCTGAGCGACGTGTACCTGCGTTGCCCGGACTGCGATGGCCGGCGCTTCCGCCCGGAGATCCTCGAGATCCACCTGCCTGCGCCCGGCGGCGGACGAGGCCGGTCGATCGCCGATGTCCTCGACCTGACGGTGACCGAGGCGCTCGCCTTCTTCGCCGATCGCCCGGCCGTGGTCACGAGCCTCGCGCACCTCGCCGCCGTCGGCCTGCAGTACCTGCGGCTCGGGCAGCCGGTGACCACGCTCTCCGGCGGCGAGTCGCAGCGGCTGAAACTCGCCGGCCAGCTGGCCCGCACCCGCGGTGCGCGCAACCTGCTGCTGCTCGACGAGCCGACCACGGGGCTGCACTTCCACGACGTCGCCGCCCTGCTCGGCGCCCTGCGCGCACTGCTCGCGCAGGGCCACTCGCTGGTGGTGGTCGAGCACAACCTCGACGTTATCCAGGCGGCGGACTGGGTGATCGACCTGGGTCCCGAGGCCGGTGCGGACGGCGGCCGGATCGTCGCCACGGGCACGCCGCGCGACATCGCCGCGGTGGCGGGCTCGCACACCGGGCTGGCGCTCGCCGCGCACGGGCGCGAGTCGCGGGCGCGACGCACCCGCCGGCGCCTGCGTGCACCGGCAACCTCAAGGCGCGCGCCGGCACCAGCCGCCATCGAGGTGCACCGTGCCCGCGAGCACAACCTGCGCAACATCGACGTGACCATTCCGCGCGGCCGGCTCAGCGTGCTCACCGGCGTGAGCGGCAGCGGCAAGAGCACGCTCGCCTTCGACGTCATCTGTGCGGAAGGCCAGCGCCGCTACCTGGAGTCGCTGAACGCCTACGCGCGCCAGTTCGTGCAGCCGGCGGCACGACCCGACGTCGATGCGATCACCGGCATCCCGCCGACCGTTGCCATCGAACAGCGCACCAGCCGCGGCGGGCGCAAGAGCACAGTTGCCACCATGACCGAGGCGTACCACTTCCTGCGCCTGTTGTTCGCCCGGCTCGGCACGCAACACTGCCCGGACTGTCGACTGCCGATCGAACCGCAGTCGCGCGAAGCGATCCTGGCACGGCTGCTGCGCGAGCGGCGCGGCCAGCGCATCCAGCTGCTGGCGCCGCTGGTGATCGCCCGCAAGGGCTACTACACCGAGCTCGCACGCTGGGCGGCGCGGCGCGGCTACGATGAGTTGCGCGTCGATGGCGAGCTGCTGTCGACCACGCGCTGGCCGCGCCTCGACCGCTTCATCGAGCACGACATCGAGCTGCCGCTCGGCCAGTGCGTGGTCGACCCACGCCAGGAAGCGCGCCTGCGCGAGCTGCTGTGGCAGGGTCTCGAGCTCGGCAAGGGCAGCGTACTCGTGCTCGCCGATGCCGGGCGCAGCGCCACCCTGTTTTCGGTGCGCCGCGCCTGCCCGGGCTGCGCACGCAGCTTCCCGGAACTCGACCCGCGGCTGTTCTCCTTCAATTCACGCCACGGCTGGTGCCCGACCTGCTTCGGCACCGGCGTCGAGCTCGCCGGTTTCGACGCGGAGCAGTCCGGGGAGGAGGCCGCGTGGGCTGCAGCGGCGCAACCCGAGGCGCCCTGCCCCGCATGCCAGGGGCGCCGGCTGCGACCCGAAGCGCTCGCCATCCGCCTGCGCGACCACGGCATCGACGCGGTCACCGCGCTGTCGGTCGACCGGGCCCGCGAGTTCTTTGCCAGGGCGCAGTTCACCGGGCGCGAAGCCGCAATCGCCCGGGACATCGTCGCCGAGATCGGCGTGCGCCTCGGTTTCCTGCAGCAGGTCGGGCTCGGCTACCTCGCCCTCGACCGCGCCGCCACCACGCTCTCCGGCGGCGAGGCGCAGCGCATCCGCCTGGCGGCCCAGCTCGGTTCGAACCTGCGCGGCGTCTGCTACATCCTCGACGAGCCGACGATCGGCCTGCACCCGCGCGACAACCAGCGCCTGCTCGACACGCTCGCCCGCCTGCGCGACCACGGCAACACCGTGCTCGTCGTCGAGCACGACGAGGACACCATCCGCCAGGCCGACCACGTCATCGACCTTGGCCCCGGCGCCGGCGTCCACGGCGGCGAGGTCGTCGCCTGCGGCACGGCCGCCGAACTCGCCGCCACCCCGCGCTCGCTCACCGGCCAGTACCTCGCACGCGGGCGGCGCAGCGCGTTCGCTGCACGGCCACCGGCTGACGGCAAGTCCCAGCTGCGCCTGCGTGGGGTCACGCTGCACAACCTGCGGGGCGTCGATGTCGACTTCCCACACGAGCGCCTCACGGTCGTCACCGGCGTGAGCGGCAGCGGCAAGAGCACGCTGGTGCGCCAGGTCCTGCAACCGGGCCTCCGGCGACGTCTCGCCCGCGGTGGCCGCCGCGCCACGCTGGCCGGCTGTCGTGAATTCACCGGCTGGGAAAGCGTGCAGCGGGTGCTGGAGGTGGACCAGACGCCGATCGGCAAGAGTCCGCGCTCCTGCCCGGCGACCTACACCGGGGCCTGGGACGAGATCCGCCGCATCTTCGCGCAGACGCAGGAAGCACGGATCCGCGGCTACGGCCCCGGGCGCTTCTCCTTCAATGTCCCCGGCGGACGCTGTCCGGCCTGCGACGGCCAGGGCGCACAGCGGATCGAGATGAGCTTTCTGCCCGACGTCAGCGTGCCCTGCGAGAGCTGCGGCGGTGCGCGCTTCAACGGCGAAACGCTGGCCGTGCACTACCGCGGCCGAAACATCCGCGACGTGCTCGACCTGAGCATCGCCGCGGCAGGCGAATTCTTTGCGGCGCACCCGCGCCTGCACGCCACCCTGCGCCTGCTCGAGGACGTCGGCCTCGGCTATCTCACGCTCGGCCAGCAGAGCCCGACGCTCTCCGGCGGCGAAGCCCAGCGCCTGAAGCTGGTCACCGAACTCGCCCGCGCCCGCCCGGGCGCCAGCCACGCGGTCTACCTCCTCGACGAACCCACCGTCGGCCTGCACATGGCCGACGTCGAGCGGCTGCTCGGCCTGCTGCAACGGCTGGTCGCCGCCGGCAACACCGTGATCGTGATCGAGCACAACCTCGACGTCATCGCCCAGGCGGACTGGGTCATCGACATGGGGCCGGAGGGCGGCGATGCGGGCGGCCGCATCGTGGCTGCCACCACACCGGCGCAACTGGTGCGGGTCCGCAGCTCACACACCGGGCGCGCCCTGGCAGCTCACGCGGGCGGCTGATCCTGTGGCGCAGCGGCCGGTCCCGGCCGCCCACGCTACTGCTTGCGCGCCCAGTCCTCCATCGCAGCCACGAAGCCCTCGAAACGCGAATAATCCGCGGCGACGATGTCGACCGTGAGATTGCGCAGCCGTGCCCCTGCCGACGTGATCGGCCCGAAGCAGGCCAGTGCCGCACGGCTGTTCAGCACGTCGCGTCGCTCGCCGAGGTGCAGCAGCAGGCTGTCGATCTCGCCGCGGCTCGTGAAGGCGACGATGTCCACCTCGCCGGCAAGCAGCATCCGCGTACCGACTTCGAGGTTGGCCGTCTCGCGTGCAGTCACGTAGGCCGGCACGCGGCGCGTCTTAAGGCCGATCGCCTCGAGGCCGCGGATGAAGTCAGGCACGACCGCCGGTTCGTCCATGCCGACCACATCGGGTGCCGGCACGATGACCACGCCACTGACCTGCCCGCGGCGGCGCAACTCCTCGACGATACCAGTCGGACTGGGTGCCGGCGGCACCAGGGCCGGCTTCAGTCCGGCCTGTTCCAGCAGGCGCGCGTCGTTGCCAATCGCCGCGGTCTTGAGGCCGGCGACATCCGCCGGCCGCAGCCCGAGCGCCTCGAGGCGGTTGAGGTAGGCGTCGATGCCGTTGCGGCTGGTGAAGGCGATCCAGTCGTACTTGTCCCGCTCGCGAATGACCTCGTCGAACGCGCTGTAATCGGCCAGTGGCTCGATCGAGATGGTCGGCATCCAGACCGGGCGGGCACCACGCTCGATCAGCAACTGGCCGAGCCGGCCAGCGTAATTGCGCGGCGCCGTGAACAGCACGGTCTTTCCGTACAGCGGCAGCGCCGTGCGCGCAATCAGCCCGGTCTCACGCGGTGCGGCCGGCTGCGCCGACGCAAGCACCGACAGCATCGCACCGCCAAGGACGGCGACCGTCAAGGCTGCCCGGCCAGTTCTCCCGCGCATCACCGGTTCTCCGCGAATCGCCCTGGTGCCACCCTCAGAACTTGAGCGATATGGTGGCACCCACCTCCCGGCCTCGTGACACACCCAGGCCAGAGCAGCGCTGCAGCGCGCTGGTGAAGGTGGTGAAGGCCGGATTGGTGTACGTGCAGGTGCTGGTGCCGGAATAGGTTCCCGGCGAGGTCCTGTCGTCGAACAGGTTGCGGGCGAACAGGGTCAGGGTCCAGACCTCCGTGCCCAGGCTGGCCAGCGCATTGACCTGCGTGCTGTCACCAATCCATGCCTGATTGGCCACGTCGACGTACGCCTTGCTGCGATAGGAGGCGTCGGCACGAAGCATCAGGTCGTAGTGCGTCGCCACCGTGGTCTCGTAGGCCACTCCACCGGTGACCATGGTGCTCGGCACACCGACCGAAGTCAGGCCCTTCGTGGTGCGGCCATTGAGAATGCGCCGGTCCAACGACGACCCGGGGACGAAGGCCGTGTCGTATTCGTGGTCCGCGTAGCCGATGCCGATGTTGGCGCTGACCTGTTCCGTGATGCGTCCGAAAGCCTCGAACTCGTATCCCCAGACGCTCGATTTGCCCACGTTCTGCGTGAACGACAGTGTCGAATCCGGCAGCTGGGCCGACTGCTGCTGGTCCTTCAGATCCATGTAGAACAGCGCGAGCGAGGTCTGCAGCCGGTTCTCGAGAAACAGGTTCTTGGCGCCGACCTCGTAGTTCTTCAGCTGCTCCGGCCTGACGTACACGTAATCGGCAAAATTGCCCGGGAAATTGGCCGGCTCTTCGTCGTTGAAGCGGGCGCTGCGCATGCCCTCGGAGTAAAGCGCATAGTAGGTCTGCTCAGGCGAAGGCATCCAGGTCAGCGTCACGCGCGGCAGCACGTCCTTCTCCGATTCCTCCAGGTCGCTGCCGCTCTGGTCGGCGTAGCTCTGGGTGCGGCAATCCGGGCACATCACCTGCCGGATCGTATCCCGCTCGTACCGCAACTCCAGTGATGCCGTCAGTGTCTCCATCAGGTCGTACTCGACCTGCCCGAACACGGCAACGTTTTCGGTCTCCTCGGGTCCACGATCGACGATGCGCGACACCCCAGTGATGGAACCCGTCCAAGAGTTCATCGGCACGTAGTTGTCCACCCGGTAATTGATGTTGTCTTCATCGAAGTAGTACACGCCTGCCAGCCACCGGAACTGCCCCTCGGCGGGCGACACCAGGCGCAGCTGGTGGGAATCGCTCTGATACTTCTCGGCCGTCGCTATATAGCCCGTCGGCGACTTGGCGCCCGGGTTGATGCCGTTGCCCGGCCCGAAAAACGGGTCGACTCCCAACCCGTCGACGTTGCCGCGCGGCCGGAAGTCGTTGTTCGAGTCCAGGAATGAGCGGAAATAGCCGCCGTGGTACGACAGGGTGTAGCCGCTCAGGTCGTAATCGAAAATCCACGACAGGAAGTCGCGTTCCATTTCCTGGCCGCAGGCTGCGGGAATGCCCCGTCCGACCGAACCCGGAGTGGCATCCGTGGGACCGTAGTGCGGCTGGCATTCGGTCGTGCCGGCACGCGGGTCCATCACCTCGCCGTCCGGCCAGATGGTGTTGTTCCCGACTACGGCGGTCTGCACTCCGTCGGCGATCCACTCGTCCGGATGGGTGATGTGCACGAACGACGTGTCGTCCTTGTCCTCGGAGTGGTTGTAGCGCAGCTTGACCGACAGCCCCTCGGTCGGCTCTGCATATAGCACCGCAGCATAGGAAGACGTCTTTTCTCCACCGGCCTCGGTACTGCCGGACGGTGTCGACGCAAAACTCTCCGTATCGTCGATGGCGCCGGACACGGAGCCCCACAACCGGTCCGTCATGATGGGAAAGTCCAGCCTGCCGTTGAGAATCTGCCGGCCGGTGCTGTTGACCGAATACTCCGAATAGCCGGCGTCAACCCTGCCGGTCAGTTCCGTGACTTTCGGATTTCGCGTGACCAGATCGATGGCGCCCGTGTAGGTCGCCCGGCCGAACATCGTCGCCTGCGGGCCGCGCACCACCTCGAGCCGCTCGAGGTCCTGCAGTGGCAGGCTGGCGATGGAACCGCTGATATAGATGCCGTCGATGAACACCGAGACGCTGCGCACCCGTTCCACCGTGGTGTTCGGGGAAAGGCCACGCATGGTGATCGTCGACTGGCGCCGCCCGGAGGGCGTGCGTATGTCCAGGGACGGAACCCACCGGGTCAGGTTGTCGAAGGTCGCGATGCCGAGATCTTCCAGCACCTTCTCGTTCATCACGGTGATCGACAGCGGCACATCCTGCAGGGCCTGCTCCCTGATCTTCGCGGTGACGACGACCTCCTCCACGGCCACTGCGGGCGTAGCGCTCAGCACGCTGCCGATCACGCCCGTCAGGGCCATCGCCGAAATCTTCCTGGACATGTCTCCTCCCCCGGATCCTGACCTGGTTTCTGTTCGTTTACTTCAGCAGAAAGCTTCGCAGACGGTCATGCGTCCTTTCCGGCGCCTGCACCGGAGCTCAACTCGTGCACGAAATCCACCACCGCCTTGACGTTATCCACCGGCGAATAGCGCGGCACTCCGTGGCCCAGATTGAATACATGCCCGCGCGCGCCGCTGGCGGCCTCCAGGGTCGCTGCAACACGCGCACGGATCTCGCCGCGGGTCTGGTAGAGGCAGAAGGGTTCCATGTTGCCCTGCACCGAGACCTTCGCGCCGAGCTGTGCGATGGCCCCGTCGAGCGGCATGCCGTAATCGATGCCGATGACATCGGCACCGCACTCCCCGATGGCTTTCAGGGAGGCGTGCGCCCCCAGGCCAAAATACAGGATCGGTACGCCGGTGGACCTGATCTCGGCGATGATCTGCCGGACGTAGGGCAGGTTCAGGGTCTCGTAGTCGTGCGGCCCGACGAGGCCCGCGTTCGAATCGAACAACATCAGGGCATCGGCACCGGCCGCCGCCTGCGCCTTGAGATATCGCGCCGTATGCCGCGCCACCTTGTCCATCAGCATCGCAAAGGCGCCGGGCTCGGCGAACAGGAATCGCCGGAACTCCGCAAACGACTGGCCCGCCCGGCCCTCGACCATGTAGGCAGCCATGGTGAAAGGTGCGCCGGCAAAGCCGATCAGTGGCACCCGGTTGGCCAGTTCACGCGCGCAGATACGCTGCGCGTCGTAGACGAAGCCGAGACCATCGGCCGGGTCATCCGGCACGACCAGCCGCTGCACATCGGCCATGCCGCGAATGGGGTTCTCGAACGACGGCCCGGTCTGATCCGAATAGCGCAGGTGCATGCCCATGGGCACGACGGTGGTCGTGATGTCCGAATAGAAGATCGCCGCGTCGACACCGAGGATGTCCACCGGCTGGATCGTCAGTTCGGCAGCAATTTCCGGGGTACGCACTGCAGTCAGGAAGTCGCTCTTCTCCATGACCTTCTGGTATTGCGGCAGATAGCGGCCCGCCTGGCGCATCATCCAGATGGGAGTGTGCTCGACGGGTTCGCCCCGGCAGGCCTTGAGGAACGTGTTGTTGCGTTGGGAGCCGGCAGCGGCCACACCAGAGGCGACAGCGGCGGGCTGCGCATCGGCCGCAACTGCTGCACGTGCCACGAATGGTGCCAGCGACAATGCTGCGCCGACGCCCTGCACGAAATGCCGCCGCTCGATGTCCGGCGAATCCTTCCGGTTCATGCCTTGTCCTCCACCCTGTCAATCTCATCGACCACGGCCCGATCCTCACCGAGATCGCATGATTTCTCAAGTGGAAAAGGCAGATTGGACTCAGACTAACGCGGGTGGCACATTTTTGGCCTGCAGGGCCTCTGCGATATGGGCCGCGAAGCCGGTGCCGGCCTCGTTGAAATAGTTGTAGGTGACGTCACAGCCCGCGGCGAGGATCGGCGCACGCTCCTCGTCGAAAACGTGCGTGGCTGCGATCAGCCCGCGGAAGCCGCGCAGGCGCAGTTGCCGGCTCGCGATGATCTTGGCCTCGAGGTCCGGCAGCGCCAGCATGACCGCGCGGACGCGTTCGAAGGCGAGCCGATGCCAGAGGTCGGGATCCTCGGCGTCGGCGTACACGACGCGCCGGCCGCGTTGCAGATGACGTTCCACCTTGGCCATGTCGCTGTCGAGGCCGACGACCTGCAGGCCGAGCCCTTTCAGGTATTCGTATGCGCCGCCACCCACGCGCCCCATGCCGACGACAAGGACCTCGGCGCTGCCGACCGACAGCGGCTCGTCGTCGGGATGGCGGCGCGAGCGCTCCCAGCGCACGAGCAGCGGCTCGAAGCGCGCGAACAGCGGGTGTGCCAGCCGGTTGAGCGAAGCGGCAATGACGAACGAGCCCGCCACGGCCACCGCGGCAAGCTGCAGCCAGCCCGGTGCGAGCAGACCCTCCTCCACCGCGAGTTCCACGACGATGAGGCCGAATTCGCTGTAACTCGCCAGGCTCAGCGCCGCGAGGAAACTGCTGCGCGAACGCAGCCCTGCGGCGAGCAGCAGCACGAAGAACAGCACGACCTTGAGCGGCAGCACCAGCAGCAGTACACCGGCGCCGACCAGCCCCTCGAGGCCTGGTGGTCCGGCCAGACCGATACTGAGAAAAAAGCAGACCAGGAACAGCTCCTTCAGGGACCAGAGGGTCGAACCCAGCTCGACGGCACGCGGGTGCCCGGCGAGCAGGGCGCCGCAGGCGAGCGAGCCGAGTTCGGGGCTGAGCCCGAGCGCTTCGAAGCCGTAACCACCGGCAGCCACGGCGAGCAGCACGCCGAGCAGTGCCAGCAGTTCGCCGTGTCCGGTGACATGCACCAGCCGGTCAAGCAGCGGCCGCGCGAGCGGCACCAGCAACAGCAGCAGTGCCCACGGCGACGGGGTGTGATCGGCCTCCACGGCGAGCAGTGCCACGGCGGCCAGGTCCTGCACGATGAGAATGCCGATGGCGACCCGGCCGTGGAACGCACGCAACTCGCGCTTCGGCTCGAAGATGATCACCGTGAGCACGGTGCTCGACAGACCGAAAGCGGTACCGAGCACCGACGCAGCGAGCCACGACGAAACCCCGTAACCGCGCGCCAGCATGACGACAGCCACCGTGGAAAATGCCAGGTGGGCTGCTGCGGTGACCCAGACCTCGGGCCGCACCAGGCTCTTCCAGCGCAGCTTCAGGCCGATCGTGAACATCAGCAGCCACACGCCGACTTCGCCGAGCTCGTGCAGCGCCGGCACAGCCTCGACGCCGAGACCCTCGAGCAGGAACCCGGCCAGCAGGAACCCGACCAGCGGCGGCAGTGCCAGCTGGCGCGCCACCAGGCCGAGTACGAACGCGCACAGGATCCACCACGCCATCATCGGTCGGGACTCCGCTCCACCACGCTACGCTGCCTTCAGGTGGTCGCACCGACGGACCATCGCGGCTGAAGCCACGACTCCACCGCCTCGTATACCCGCGTTCCCTACGCTAGCATGGGTCCGATGATTCGTCCGCACCCAAACCGGCGCGCCGCCGCCCTGCTGGTCTTCAGCTCTCTCTTCGCCGCGGCATCGTCCGCCCAGGGACTGGTTCTGCCGGGCGCCGGCCGGGCGCCGGACACGGCGCCGGCGCAGCTGCCGGTTCCCGACCCAGCCACGCTGAAACCGGGCTGGTGGGAGTACCTGGCCCCCGAAAAACCCAATCCCGGTGCGCGCGTGGCTGCGTTGCTGGCGCGCGCCACCAGCAGCAGCGCCACGCTGTCGGGCGCAGACGCTGCTTCCGCCGCAAACGCACTGGAGCGGCTGCGCATCAGCCTCGACGCACTGCCGGCGATGCTGGCGGCGACGCCGGCCTCGCCGGCACCGCTGCCGCCACCAGCAGCGCACTACACGACGCTGGCTCTCCTCGGCATGGACCGCGATCTGCGCGCGTTGCAGGACGACCTCGATGCGCGACACAGCGCGATCGCCGTGGCCCGGCGTGCCGTGCGCGATGGACAGCGCCAGGCCGATTCCGACTTCGCGGCCTATCTGGCCCGGACCACCGCGGACAACGCGCGGATCGTCGCCGGCCTGCAGGTCATGGCGAGCCGCGCCGAGATTGCCGTGACCGAAGCCGAGATCCGGCTGCGTCAGGCGGAAATCGATCTGCTCGTCCCCCGCATCGCCGATCTGCGGCTGTTGCGCGACGCCGGCAGCATGCGGGTCGTCGCCGACACCGGGCGGCCGCCCGCCAGGCTGCGGGCCCTGATCGCGCAGGATCGCGCCCGGCTGGAAACGCAGCGCGGCGCCATCCTGCGCACCCGCGCCCGGCGCGGCGAGCTGATGCTGGCGGCCGATTCCGGTCGGGCCACCACCTACCTCGCCGACATCAACATCCTCGCCGCGATGATCGAGGAAGGCATCACCGCCACCCGTATCGCCCTCTACGAGACCGAACTCGACTGGGTCGCCGTCGGCGCCGACGGGCACGAGCTGGCGACCGGTGCGGGCCTGGAGTCGCAGATCGCCGAACGGCACCAGTTACTCACCCAGCTCGACGCCGACAGCGTCGAATGGCGCAGCGAGATCGAGCGGCTGCTCACCAGCAGCCTGCGCGACGCTGTCGAGGTCCCGGCGGGCACCTCCGGGCCCACGGCACAGCAGTTCACCGAGACCGGTCGCAGGACGCTGCTGCGGCTGGTGCAGCTGCGCTCGCTGCGCGACGACCTGCGTTTCGCACTCGACGCTACTGCCGACCTGCTCGCGGCAAGCTCCGGCTGGCGTGGCTGGTGGCGGACCCGTCTGCTGCAACCGGCGCTCGTTGCCGCCGAACGTGCCGACGAATTGCTCGGTACCAGCCTGTTCCGCATCAGCGATGCCCCGGTAACCGTATACGGGCTGCTGCGCGTCGCGCTGATCATGATAGCCGCCGTCGTGCTTTCGCGGCTGGGTCGCCGTCTGCTGGCGCGATTCGGCAGCCGCCAGCCCGGCCGCGCCAGTGCCGGACTCTACACCGTCGGCCGCCTGCTGCAGTACGTGCTGATCACCGCCGGCCTGGTGGTCGGCCTCGCCTCGATCGGACTCGACTTCAGCCAGCTCGCGCTGGTGGCCGGTGCGCTGTCGATCGGCATCGGCTTCGGGCTGCAGTCGATGGTGAACAACTTCGTCTCGGGGCTGATGATCCTCTTCGAGCAGAGCCTGAAGATCGGCGACGTGGTGGAACTGGACTCCGGGGTGCGCGGGGCGGTGCGCGAGATCCGCGTGCGCAGCACGCTCATCACCACCAGCGACGGGATCGACATCATCGTGCCGAACGCGGAGTTCGTCGCCGGCAAGGTGACCAACTTTACCCTGAACGAACCTTACCACCGCATCCACGTGCCGTTCGGCGTCGCCTACTCCGCCGACAAGGAGCAGGTGCGCACGATCGTCACCGAAGCTGCGCGGGGCGTGCCGTTCACCCACATCACGCCCGGACGGGAACCCGACGTCTGGCTGGTGCGCTTCGGCGACAACAGCCTCGACTTCGAGCTGGTGGTGTGGATCAACCCGGCGGCAGTCACCCGGCCGGGTGCCATCTCCGCCACATACCTGTGGGAGATCGAATCCGCGCTACGCCGCCACGGCATCGAGATTCCCTTCCCCCAGCGCGACGTGCACCTGCGCCTGTCGCCCGGGGAACTGGCAACCCTCACCGATTCCATCCGCAAGCCCGCCTGACCTCCCGGCCCACTGCGCTTGACGCTGCGCCCCGCCCGCCACCACACTCGGTGCCGGTGTTCCAATCGCGAGCGGAGGTGCAGCGTGCTCAGGGAATTCAGGGAATTTGCCATGCGGGGCAACGTCGTCGACCTCGCCGTCGGCATCATCATCGGCGGAGCCTTCGGCAAGATCGTCACCTCGCTGGTGAACGACGTGATCATGCCGCCGGTCGGGCTTCTGCTCGGCGGCGTGGACTTCAGCAACCTGTTCCTGGATCTGAGCGGCGGCGACCACGCCTCGCTCGCCGCGGCCCGCGAGGCCGGCGCCCCGGTGATCGGCTATGGGGCGTTCATCAACACCATGCTCGACTTCACCATCGTGGCGTTCGCGATCTTCCTGCTGGTGCGCGCCATCAATCGCCTGAAGAAAGCCGAGCCTGCCCCGCCACCGCCCGGCCCGAGCACCGAGGAGAAGCTGCTCACCGAGATCCGCGACCTGCTGAAGACCCGCTGACGGCCGCTGCGGGTTCGCTGCCGGCTGCCGGTGCCGCTTCCAGGAACAGCCGGCGCAAGCCAGCGGACATGGCGTGGCGTTCGGCCGGACTCAGGGCCTCGAGCTGCCGATTGGCCGACTGCAGCCGGGCCTCGATCGCGGCATCGGTCAGTTCGCGGCCACGGCTGGTGAGCCGAACGTTGACACCGCGCCGGTCGGCCGGATCCGTGGCGCGGACCACCAGGCCGCGGGCTTCCAGGCGGTCGATGCGATTGGTCATCGCCCCAGAGGTCAGCAGCGAGGCGCGCGCCAGACCCGTCGCCGGCAGCTGAAACGGCGGCCCCTGACGGCGCAAGGCCGAGAGCACGTCGTACTCCCAGAGCTTGAGGTCGAGCCCGGCCAGCGCCTGCTCGGTGCTCTGGCGGAACACCTTGGCGAGGTAGATCACCCGCACCACGACGCTGAGACTGGAACAGTCCAGTTCCGGGCGTTCCTGTGCCCACTGTTGCAGTAGCTTGTCGACCGGGTCGTCCACGTCGTCACCGAGGTTAGCGACCGTGGCGGGTGCCGTCCATTGTCTTGACATTGAAATGCCGGCGCATATCTTCTGGCAGTAGCAGTACCGAGGATTCCTGCATGGGCACCCGGCCCTGACCGGGGAACCCTGCCATGACCCGCCAGCGCAAGATCGACGAGGAACTGTGGGAGGACGGCGCCGAGAAGCTGTCGTCGGACCATGTCGTCGAGCGCTTCTTTTCCCGGCACGAGCACGACGACACCGAGGCCGGGCGCCGCAGCCATGCGGCACCACGCCCGAAGCGCCGCCCCACACCCGGCACGGGCATCGAAGAGTAACGACGCGCAACAGCGCCGGCGCAGGCCGACCGGCGCCGCTTGACAGAATGCAACCGGTGGCACCGCGCATCCCTGCCGGCCAGCCGCTCGTCGGCACTCGTTCCTGCACCCCTGAACCGTGACGCAGATCCCGTTCCGGCATCGTGCCGCACTCGTAAACTATTTCTGGAAAAGATTTGTAACTATTTGTTAATACTAACAATTAAACCTACCATTTCGGCCTCTCCCGTGATCCGGCTGCCGTACCGTTCCGGCGCACCTGGCGCGCCCGGGAGAGACCCTCGCGTGACGGGATTCAAAGATTGACCGATCGCGTCTTCCTACTCTGCGCCCCGGACTGCATGCCACCAGAGGCGCACCGAGGATGACCGACCGCTCCCGCCACCGCGGCTTCACGCTCAGCGAAACGCTCGCCGCACTCGCCGTAGCCGGCCTCGGCGTGGCGTTCGCCGTGCCCGGCGTGCAGGCCCTCGCCGAACGCAACCGCCAGGCGACGGGTGTCAACCAGCTGGTCACCACGCTGCACCTGGCCCGCAGCGAGGCGGTGATGCGCAATCGTTCCGTGACGGTCTGCGCGAGCGCCACCGGACAGCAGTGCGACGGCACCGCGTGGGAAGCGGGCTGGATCACATTCGTCGATGCGGACGCCGACGGCGCGCGCGCCACCGGCGACCAGCTGCTCGAACACGCTGCGGCTCTTCCGGGTCTGGTCCTGCGCTCGACGGCTTTCGCCGACGGCCTGAGCTTCGGGCCGAACGGCCGCATCGCCGGTACCGGCCACGGTGAGTTCGACTTCTGCATCCCGGGCACGACCACGCCGAGCCGGGTGGTGTTCGTACGCGCCAGCGGCCAGCCTGCCCTTGGCGATCACCCGGCCGAAGCCACGGCGACAGGGTGCGAGCCGTCATGAACCACACGGGGTCGGCCCGCCAGGCCGGGTTCAACATCCTCGAGCTGATGATCACGCTGCTGATCGCCGGCATGGTGCTCGGTTTTGGCATCCCGTCGTTCACGCAGTTCATCGCCAACAACCGCATGGCGGCGGCGGCCAACGACCTCGTCACCAGCATCCACCTGGCACGCACCGAAGCCGTCAAGCGCCGCAGCACCGTGACGCTGTGCGCCAGCAGCACCTGGGCCGATGCGGATCCGGACTGCGACGCCGGCGGTACCGGCTGGCTGGTATTCATCGACGCCAATGGCGATCTCTCTGTCGACGGCGGCGAGGACGTCATCGCCGCCCATCCGCCGGTGGCCGAGGGCATCACCTTCGCCATCGACGCCGCTGCCCTGCCCTACCTGCAGTTCGCCGGCAGCGGCTTTCCGCAGACGGCAGCCGGCGGTCCCGGTATCAGGAACATCCAGCTCTGCGATGCCCGTGGCGACACCAGCACCGGCAAGGATGCCGACGGCAACGATGTCGCCGCCGGCCGCTGGATCGCCATCGGCGCGACCGGCCGGCCCCAGATCTACCGCCTGCAGGCTGACGTGCAGGGCAATCCCGTCGGCGGCTGCTGAGAATCCCGCATGAACCCCATACTCCACACGCCTCGCTCCGTCCGCCGCGACCGCGGCTTCACCCTGGTCGAGTCGCTGGTCGCCATGGTGGTGATCTCGGTCGGCATGCTCGGCATCGCCGCCCTCTACGTCGAGGGACTGCGCGCCGGGCGCACCTCGGTCTACCGCACGGTGGCGATCGACCTCGCCTCCGACATGGCCGACCGCATCCGCGCCAACCCCACGGCCCGCGCCGGCTACGACGTCGACGCGGCCGGCGCCGGCGTGGAAGGCGACTGCGTCAACGGTGCGGCCGACTGCGCGCCGGCCACGCTCGCTGCCGACGACATCTTCTGGTGGAAGCAGTCGGTGACGGCGCTCCTGCCGCAGGGTGCAGCCAGCGTCGTTACGGTACCCGGGGCGGAGATCAGCAGCTACACCATCACCATCAACTGGGCGGAACCGGGCGTCGACGTACCGCTCCAGTACGCACTGGCGGTGCAACTGTGATGAACGCGAACACCGGCAACCGGTTCGAGCGCGGCGTGAGCCTCGTCGAGATGATGGTGACGCTGGTCATCGGCGCCTTCCTCATGATCGGCGTGATCGCCATCTTCTCCCAGACGCGCACCACCTATCGCACCAGCGACGCGGTGGAACGACTGCAGGAAAACCTGCGCTTCGCCCTCGACTCGATCCAGCCGGACATCCGCCTGGCCCGCAACTGGGGCATGCACAGCATGGACGCCTACGTCGAGGTACCCGCCGGCATCGTGGTGACCTGCCCTGACGGCACCGACATCACGGCCTGGGCGCTCGACACTGCCCTGGGTGTCGAAGCCGCCGACGCCGCCTACACGCTGCCCTGCCCCGCCTTCGAGGACAACTACCGCGCTGGCACCGACGTGCTGGTGGTGCGCCACGCGAGCGGGCAGCAGACCGTGCCGACCGCCAACGTCGTGCAGGTGCAGAGCGACCGCACCCGCAGCCGCCTGTTCAACGACGGCGCGCCGCCCGCCACCCCGGCCTGCTGCACCTTCGACTGGCAGACCCACGCCTACTACATCGCCAACTCCTCCTCGCTCGGCGCCAACGTGCCCTCCCTGCGCCGCATGACGCTGATCGACGGCGTGCTGCAGGACCAGGAGGTCATCGCCGGCGTCGAGGACCTGCAGGTCCAGCTCGGCGTCGACCGCGGCCCGGTTCCGGACAACGACGTCGAGCGCTACGTCAATCCGAACGACGGGCTGGTCACGCCCGCCGATCCCGCCTTCGACGCCAACGCCAAGATCATCGCCGTGCGCTTCTGGCTGATGCTGCGCGCCGAAAGGCCGGAAGTCGGCTACGTCGATGGCGCCAGCTACGACTACGCCAACGTCGCTGACTATGCACCCGGCGACAACATCCGCCGCACGCTGGTCAACAAGACCATCGTGCTGCGCAACTACCTCGGTTACTCGGGACTGCCATGAACACCCACCTGACCCTGCCGTCGCGTCAGCGCGGCGCCTCGCTGATCATCGGCCTGGTGCTGCTGCTGGTGCTGTCCGTGCTCGCCGTCTCGACCATGAGCAGCGCCACCTTCGGGCTGACCATGGCCGGCAACGCGCAGTACACCGAGCAGGCCTTCCAGCTGGCCGAAACCGGCGTTGAAGTCGCGATCAACGACGGCCCCTTCTGCGCCGGCTGCGGTCCGAAGGCCACGCCCGCGACCGCAGTGACCGATGCCGACGACAACGACCTCGGCGAATTCGAAGCCAGCACCGACTACATCGAATGCACGCCCGTGGTGGGCTTCAGCGAGGACTACGGCAGCGCCGACTCGTTCAAGGCCTATCACTTCCAGATCACCTCGACCGGCAGTTCGGCCCGCGCCGCCCGCTCGGTACACCAGCAGGATTTCTTCCTCATCGGCCCGAACGGCTGCCTGTGACCGGACCCAAGGAGCCCACCACCATGCACACGCGTATCACCATCACCCTGGCAGCGGCCGCGCTGGCGCTGTGGAGCGCCGCGGCAACGGCGTCACTGAAGAACATCGAGAACGCCTACGAGAGCGATACCGCCCACGTCACGCTGCCGTCGGCACCGGGTGGCAGCGTCGTGGTGCGCGAATGCGACCAGTGCAAGCCGGTGAGGCTGCGCTCCGATCGCAGGACGGCCTTCTTCGTCGGCAGCGCCGGCACACCGGTCACGCTGGCGGCGCTGCGCGCCGCCGCGGCCGAGCCGCGCGATGCCCCGCGCATGCTCATGGTCTTCTACAACCTCGACACCGGGGTCGTCACCCGCGTCGTCCTGAGTGACGGCTGAGCACCACCCCACCTCCTGAGGTCACCCGCCATGAATATCCGCCGCAATCGCCTCGCTTCGCTCCTCCTCGGCACCGCATTCGGCCTCGCCGCCTGGCCGGCCGTCGCCGACGACACGGAGCTGTTCGTCGCCTCGACGGATCCCGAGATCACCGGGGCGCAGCCGAATATCCTGTTCATCGTCGACAACTCCGGGAGCATGAGCAGCACCGTGCTGACGCAGGAGGACTGGGATCCGGATACGACTTTCACCGGCTGCTACGGCAGCAACCGGCTGTATTTCAGCACCACCGGCACCATGCCGGCCTGTGGCAGCGGCAACTACGTCAACAAGACGGCCAACCGCTGCTACGCCTCCTTCACCCCGCTGAAGTCGGTCGGCAGCTTCTCCGATCGCATGCTCGCCTGGCGTTCATTCACGCAGGCGTGGGTGGCGCTGAGCGGCTCGAGCAGCTCGACCCGGGATCGTCCCGTGGAATGCCAGGACGACCGCGGCCTGCATGGCTCGAGCACGGGTGACGGCCAGCCCTGGGCCGCGGCCGGCGCCAACGGGCCCTGGGACGATGCGGCCAACAACGAACCTTCCTGGAACACCGACTACACGGTGTGGGACGGCAACTGGCTCAACTGGTACTCCGGCGGCGGCACCGTCACCAAGACCCGCATGGAAATCGTGCGTGAGGTCGCCATCGACCTGCTCGAGGGCCTCAACGGTGTCAACGTCGGGCTGATGCACTTCAACTACGACCAGGGCGGTACGGTCTCCAAGGCCATCGAGAATATCGCCACCTCGCGCGCTGCCATGCAGAGTGCGGTCGGTGCCCTCACGGCCAGCACCTGGACTCCGCTCTCGGAGACGTTGTACGAGGCGGCCAACTACTACATGGGCCGCAATGTCGACTACGGCAACGTCGGGCCGGTGCAAAGCGTCGCCGGCGCACGTGTCGGCAATGTCATCACCGGCACCCAGTATGCCCAGCCGGTGAGCTACGCCTGCCAGAAGAACTACATCGTGCTGCTGACCGACGGACTGCCGACGCAGGACGTCGGTGCCACCGCCAAGATCAAGGGCCTGCCGAACTGGGCCACCAACGTCACGGACGCAACCTGCCGCGGTACCCCTGGCGGCCACGGCGAGTGCATGGCCGATCTCGCCGAGTACCTGCACCGGCATGACCTCAACGGTAGCCTCACCGGGCTGCAGAACATCACCACCTACACCATCGGCTTCGGCGTCGACCTGGCCCTCGATGACACCACATTCCTGCAGGAAACCGCCAGCGCCGGCGGTGGCCAGTACTTCTCGGCTGGCGACACGGCAACCCTGCAGGCGGCCCTGACGCAGATCATCTACGACATCCTCGACGATGCGACCACGTTCTCCACGCCGACGGCACCGGTCAACGCGTTCAACCGCATGCAGAACCTGAGCGACGTGTACGTGTCGGTATTCGCCCCGGCCGTGCGCGAACACTGGCCCGGCAATCTGAAGAAATACCGCCTCGATGGCGGCAGGCTGGTCGACGCCAACAACAACAGTGCGGTCGACATCGACACGGGCTTTTTCACCGACACCTCGCAGAGCTTCTGGTCCGACGGCGTCGACGGCAATACCGCGCAGCTCGGCGGCGCTGCCAACGAGCAGCCGGCAGCGGCCAGCCGCAACGTCTACACCGACATCGCCGGAACCGACCTCAACGCGACCGGCAATGCCGTGGCGACGGGCAATTCAGCCATCACGGCCAGCGTGGTCGGCGCGCCCGACGACGCCACCAAAGTCAGTGTCATCGACTGGGCACGCGGCCTCGACCTGCTCGACGAGGACGACGACGGCAGCACCAGCGACGAGCGCCATGTCATGGGTGACCCGCTGCACGTGCGGCCGATGATGGTGATCTACGGCGGCACCGCCTCGGCGCCGGACGCCACCGTGTTCGTGTCCACCAACGACGGCTACCTCCACGCGGTAGATCCGGACGACGGCTCCGAATTGTGGGCCTATCTGCCCGCCGAGATGCTGGGGCGGCTCTACGGCCTGTACCTGAACCAGACGACCGACACCCGCTCCTACGGCCTCGATGGCGAGATCAGCGTCTACATCGAGAACGAAGATGCCACCCCGGGCATCGCCGGCGAGGAACGCGTGATCCTGCTGTTCGGCATGCGCCGCGGCGGTGACACGCTCTTCGCGCTCGACGTCACCGACCGCAACAACCCGCAGCTGATGTGGAAGCTCGACAGCGACGATGCCGACTTCACCGACCTCGGCCAGACCTGGTCGCCGCCGGTGGTCGCCGACATCGACATCGACGGCGAGGTCTTCCATGCCGCCATCTTCGGCGGTGGCTACGACGACGGTCAGGACGACGAGGGCTACAATACCGACGCCCGCGGCAACGCGGTGTACATGGTCGACGTGCTCACGGGCAAGCGGCTGTGGAGCGCGGGTGACAGCAATGCCCACGACCTGGTGCTCACCGACATGACGCACTCGATCCCGGCCGGCATCCGCGTGCTCGACATCGACGGGGACCGCTATGCCGACCGCATGTACGTCGGCGACATGGGCGGGCGTGTCTGGCGCTTCGACATCAGCAACGGCAAGCCCGTGGCGGAACTGGTGAATGGCGGCGTGTTGGCCTCGCTCGGCGCCGCCGACCTCCCCTCGCCGACGCTGGCCGACGTGCGCCGCTTCTACGCGACCCCGGACGTGGCGCGCATCGTCTCCGGCAAGACGATGTATCTCAGCGTCCACATCGGTT
This sequence comes from Pseudomonadota bacterium, assembly GCA_963205295.1. Taxonomy (GTDB): domain Bacteria; phylum Pseudomonadota; class Gammaproteobacteria; order Steroidobacterales; genus QUBU01. Next base: position 7,082 of record CAUJIY010000121.1, on the reverse strand, counting down.
CTGGTCACCGCGAGCACCCGCTCGACACGGCCACGGACGACGAGTTCTACGCCCTGCGCGACTACAACGTGTTCGACACGATCGCCACGGACAGCTATCCGGCGCCGATCACGCGCAGCGATCTCGAGGACATCACCAGCGATGTCGATCCGGTGATCCCGGCGGGCTCGAAGGGCTGGCGCCTGGGGATGGATCTGAGCCCGGGCGAGAAGGTGCTCACCGAGTCGCGCACCTTCGCCAACACCGTGATCTTCAGTTCCTTCAGCCCGGGTGGTAACGGCGATGCCTGCGTCGCCGCCGGCGGCCTGAACCGGCTCTATCTGGTCAGCGTGCGCGACGGTAGTCCGATCACCAACCTCGATGGCTCGGAAGAGGGCCAGCCGCTCACCGCCGATGACCGCACGCGGACGCTCAACCAGGGTGGCATCGCGCCTGACCCGGCGCTGTTCTTCTCCCCGCCCGATGACAATCCGGATCCGGACGTGGAGTGCCTCGGCCCCGACTGCGACGACGACGGCGACGGCGGCGATGACGACGACGGCACGCAGGAGACCCTCTGCATCGGCGTGGAGTGCTTCAACCCCGGGTTCCCCAACCCGCCGCGGCGCACCCACTGGAACCAGACGGGCACCGAGTAACCGGACAGGGACATATCAGCCATGAACAGGCCAGCAACAGGCTTCTCGCTGATCGAGCTGATGATCGTGATGGCCGTCGCCGCCATTCTGGCGGCGGTGGCCATCCCCTCCTACCGGCAGTATGTGATGCGGGCGAACCGCGTCGATGCCACCGGTGCGCTGCTGCGCCTGGCGAGCGCACAGGAGCGGTTCTACCTGCAGAACAACCGCTATGCCGATGCCGACGAGATGGCCGATGCCCCGCCCGCGGGACTCGGCATCGCCGGCACCGAGCGCGGCTACTACGCGCTCACGATCGACTCCGACGATCTCGCCCTCGGCTACGTGGTGACGGCCACGGTCGTGGACGGCGGACCGCAGGACGACGATACCCAGTGCGTCGGCTTCTCGGTCGACCAGCAGGGCCTGCGCCTCGCCGAGGATTCCGGCGGCGCGGCCAACACCGACACCTGCTGGCGCTGACCCCGGAGCGCCGGCGACCGGCGCCCCTCAGCTGGTCGACGGCAGCGGGATCTTCAGTCCGGAGACCACCGCGGTATCGATGGTGGCGATGGCGTCCTCGAGCGGGTCGGTGCGACCAACGAAGAAGCCCTGGGCGTAGCTGATGTTGAGGCTGCGCAGCAGGTCGATCGCGGCCTGGTCCTGCACGTACTCAGCGACGGTGTCGAGCTGCATCACCCGCGCCACCTCGGCGATGGCCGCCACTACGGACTGCGACACCACGTTGGTGGTGATGTCGCGTACGAAACTGCCGTCGATCTTCAGCGTATCGACCGGGAATACCTTCAGGTAGCCGAACGAGCTGAGTCCCGTACCGAAGTCGTCGAGCGAGAAGCGGCAGCCGAGGCGCTTCAGTGTCTGCATGAAGGTCTGCGCCTGCTGCATGCGTGCCACGGCCACGGACTCCGTGATCTCGAAGGCGATCACCTCGGGGGCCACACCACTGCCGCGGATGGCATGCTCGACAAAGGCGAGGAAGGCGTCGCTGCCGAGGCTCTGGCCCGACAGGTTGATGGCGAAGCGCGCATCCCCACCGCGCAGGTGCGTGCCGCACCGCGCCAGCATGCGCAGCGTGGTCGCCACCACCCAGCGGTCGAGTTCCTCCATGAGCTGGTAGCGCTCGGCAGCCGACATGAATTCGCCTGGTGCCACGTGTGCGCCGCGTTCGTCGACGATGCGCACCAGCACCTCGTGGTAGTGGGCCACCCGGCCCGGCCGCAGCGGCATGAGCGGCTGCGCGACCAGCGCCAGCCGGTCGTGCTCGATGGCGCTGCGCACGTAGCCGACGATCTGGATGTCGTCGACACGGCGCACGATGCTCGCATCCGCCGACTCGAAGACCTCGACGCGCCCGCGGCCGCGGTCCTTGGCGGTCTTGCAGGCGACCTGCGCGGCGGCGAACCCATCGTCCCCCACACCTGCCCCGGCGAGCGGTGCGACGCCGACGCTCACCGACGGACGATAGGTACTGTCCGCACGCTGGTAGACGTGCTCGCGAAAACGTGCGCAGACATCCTCGGCCAGCAACCGGGCCCTGGCGGTGCTGGTATTGCGCAGCAGTACCGCAAAGCTGTCACCGGTCACGCGGCTCGCCGTCTGTCCCGGCACGACCTCACGCAGGAGCGTCGCCAGCTTGCGCAGCACGTCGTCACCGGCATCGTGACCGAAGGTGTCATTGACGACGTGCAGACCATCGATGTCGAGCGCGAGGATGGTGTGTGCCTCGCTGTCGGCGCCGGCCGCGACGATCTGCGCCTGCAGCAATGGCCAGGCCATCAGCCCGGTGAGCGCATCGTAGTTGCGGTCGAGCACGGCATCGACGTGCGAGGCGACGTAGTGCAGCACGCGGGCCAGGCGCCGCTGGCTGAACGCCGACTGACGCCAGTCGCACAGGGCCAGGACGCCCTCGGTATCCTGCCCGCGCGGCCTGATTGCGATCCAGAGTGCGTCCGATCGTCGCTGCATCCTGTTGGGCTCGAAGCCCGGGCTGCGCGCCGCAGCGAGCAGGTCCTGCCCGAGCAGCGCGAGCGCGTGGCGCTCCGGAACCTGTCCGTGCGCGAGCGTCAGGCCCTTGCCGGGCAGGATCAGGAATGTGCCGCCGACGCCGAGGTGCTCGCAGCACAGGCCAAGGATGGTCGCCAGCACCTCAGCGCAGTCCTGCGGCTGGTGCACGATCTTCTCGACATGGTGCAGGAACCGCTCCTCGGCGGCCTGGACCTCGAGCTTGCGCTGGCCCGTGACCACCCGGAAGCGCAGCGCCAGTTCGCGCTGCAGGCTGCGCCAGGCCGGTGCCAGGAGATCGACGGCAAAGGCATAGGGCAGCGCCGCCGCCGCGCGATCGACCAGCACGGCAAGTACGCCGAGGCAGTGCTGCTCCTCGTCGGCGAGGCGCACGAGGTAGACGAAGTACGGACCGAGCACGACCCTGGCACCCTCGTCGGGCAGGGGCTTGCCGGCTAACAGCGCCGTCAGCCGCTCGCGGTACTCGTCGGTGACGGGCGGAATGCCGGCAGCCGGCGCATCGCGCCAGAAGACCCGGCCATGGCGGTCATGGCAGACGAAACCCTGCGCCTGCGGCAGGAGCGCGCGGATGAACGCGGCATAGTCGCCGAGCACCTGGTCCCTGTCGGATGTCGCCGCCATCCCGTGTCCTGCCGTCGCGGAGGTCCGGACATAATGGCCCGGGCCACCGGGGCGGGATGTGACTCCACTCGCAGATCGCGCCGCGCAACCGCAGAATCGCGCCATGGCACGTCCCATCGTCCTCAACCTCAACGCCGTGATCCTCGCCGTCACGGCCGGGCAGCCGCGGGTGCTGACCGTGCGCCGTGACACGGATCACGCCAGCGCTCCCTGGGCCCTGCCGTCCGGGCCACTCGACCCGCAGGCCGACCGCACCCTCGAACTCGCCCTGCGGCGCTGGATCCGCGGGCAGGCGGGAATCGAGGTCGGCTACGTCGAGCAGCTGTACACCTTCGCCGACCGCGGCCGCGACCCCGGGGAAGGCGCCGGTGGGCCACGCCTGGTGTCGGTCGCCTACCTGGCGCTGGTGCGTGAACAACCCGTCGACGCAGCCCCGGGCGCGCAGTGGCAGAACGCGTACGACTTCGTACCCTGGGAGGACCGCCGCCAGGGCGCCGGCGACACCGGCGCAGTAAACCCGACGCTCACGCGCTGGGCACTGTCGGCACCGGGCAGCGCCGAACGGCGCACGCGCGAGGAACGCGCGGCACTGTGCTTCGGCCGGACCGCAGCCGGCTGGGACGGGTTCATGGCACTGGAACGCTACGAACTGCTGTACGAGGCCGGCGCCGTGCAGGAGTCCTGGCGCGACCGTGAACGGGAGCCGCCATCCGGCACCGGTCGCGTCGCCGGCGTGGGTATGGCCCTCGATCACCGCCGCATTCTCGCCACGGCGCTCGCCCGGGTGCGCGGCAAACTCAAGTACCGTCCGGTAGTGTTCGAACTGTTGCCGCCGACCTTCACGCTCCTGCAACTGCAGCGGATCGTCGAGGCCCTCTCCGGCATCCCCCTGCACAAGCAGAACTTCCGCCGCCTCGTCGAGGGCGCACGCCTGGTGGAAGGTACCGGCAGGTACCAGGCCAGCGCTCCGGGCCGCCCGGCGGAGCTCTTCCGCTTCCGTCGCGACGTGCTGCGCGAACGCCAGGGACCCGGCGTGCGCGTGCCCGCGGCCGGACGCCGCGCGGTGCGTTGACCGGTCCGCGGCGGCACGCGTAGCATGGTCCACCTCACCGGACCAGTCGGTGAATTTTTCAGGTTTTTTATGCTCATTTTGAGCATATAGAGAGGTCTAGCGACCCGTGTCATCTGCCAGCGCCGCAGCCGCATTCACGCCCGAGGTGGAGCGCAGCACGCGCCCGATCTGGGAGCGTGTCCGTCACGTCATCCCCGAGGTCGAATGGCCGGTGCACGCACCGCTGATCGCCGCCATCAACGAACTGAAGCGCACACGCGGTGCGGTGATCCTGGCGCACAACTACCAGACCCCGGAGATCGCCTGGGGCGTCGCTGACTTCCGCGGCGATTCGCTGGCGCTCGCCCAGCAGGGCGCGGCGACGGAGGCCGGGGTCATCGTGCTCTGCGGTGTGCGCTTCATGGCCGAGACCGCCAAGATCATGAGCCCGGAGAAGACCGTGCTGCTGCCCGACCTGGAGGCTGGCTGCTCGCTCGCGGCCTCGATCACGGGCGCAGACGTGCGCCGGCTGAAGGCGCAGCACCCCGGCGTGCCGGTGGTCTGCTACGTCAACGCCTACGCCGACGTGCGCGCCGAGGCCGACATCTGCTGCACCTCGGCCAACGCCGTCAAGGTGGTCGAGTCGCTCGGCAGCGACCGCGTGATTTTCATCCCCGACGGCTACCTCGGCCGCTACGTCGCCAGCAAGACGTCAGTCGAGGTGATCCTCTGGGAAGGCGCCTGCGAGGTACACGAGCGGTTCACCCCGCAGGAGCTTCGCGAATACCGGCGCCTGCAGCCCGGCGTACACGTCATGGCGCACCCCGAGTGCCCGCCCGAGGTGCTGCGCGAGGCGGACTACGTCGGCTCCACCTCGGGCATGATCCGGCACATCGCCAACGAGCGGCCGCGCCAGGTGGTGCTGATCACCGAATGCTCGATGAGCGACAACGTCGCCGTGGAATTCCCGGAGGTCGAGTTCGTGCGCCCGTGCAACCTGTGCCCGCACATGAAGCGCATCACCCTGCCGAAGATCCTCGAGTCCCTGCAGACGCTGCACCCGGCGATCGAGGTCCCCGCCGATGTGGCTGCACGCGCCCGCCGTTCCCTGGAACGCATGCTCGCCGTCGGCCGGGCATCGGTCACCACCTGAACGCCAGGCCCCCGTTCGACGCGCTCGTCATCGGCGCTGGCCTCGGCGGCATGACGGTGGCGCTGCGCCTCGCCGCGCAGGGCCAGCGCGTCGGCCTGCTCGCCAAGCGGGGCATCGAGGAGAGCTCGAGCTACCGCGCCCAGGGCGGCATCGCCGCAGCCATCGATGTGGACGACTCCCCTGCCCTGCATGTCGCCGACACGCTGGTTGCAGGCGCCGGTCTCTGCCACCGCGATGCCGTGGAACTGGTCGCCGGGCGCGCACCGGAGTGCATCCGCTGGCTCGAGGAGCAGGGCACCCGGTTCACCCGCACCACGGACGACAGCGCGCTGCATCTGACGCGCGAGGGCGGGCACGGCCGCCGCCGCGTCGTGCATGCCGCCGACGTCTCGGGCCAGGCCATCGTCACCGCGCTGGCAGCGCGTGTGGCCGCCGCGCCGCAGATTACCGTGCTCGGCGAGCAGCTGGCGGTCGACCTCGTCACCACGGCCAGACTCGGCGAACCAGGGCCGCAGCGCTGCCTCGGGGTGTACGCGCTCGACCGCCGGAGCGGCGCCGTCGTTGCGCACCGCGCCGCTGCCGTGGTGCTCGCCACCGGCGGGGCCTCCAAGACCTACCTTTACACCACCAATCCGGACACCTCGACCGGCGACGGCATCGCCATGGCCTGGCGTGCCGGCTGCCGGGTCGCCAACCTCGAGTTCGTGCAGTTTCACCCGACCTGCCTGTTCCACCCGCAGGCGAAGTCGTTCCTGATTTCGGAAGCCGTGCGCGGCGAAGGCGGGCGCCTGCTGCTCCCGAACGGGCGCCGCTTCATGCCCGACCACGATCCGCGCGCCGAACTCGCGCCGCGCGACATCGTCGCCCGTGCCATCGACTACGAGATGAAGCGCGGCGGCTACGAGTGCGTGTACCTCGACATCAGCCACCGGCCGGCCGAGGAGGTGCTCGCCCACTTCCCGAACATCGCCGCCCGCTGCCGCGAGTACGGCGTGGACATCACCACCCGGCCGATCCCGGTAGTGCCGGCGGCGCACTATACCTGCGGCGGGGTGATCACGGATCTCGACGGCGCCACCGACCTCACCGGCCTCTACGCCGTCGGCGAGTGCAGCTTCACCGGCCTGCACGGCGCCAACCGGCTGGCGAGCAACTCGCTCCTCGAGTGCGTGGTGTTCGGCGGCGCCGTTGCCGCGCGCCTCGGCCGTGACCTGCCAGGCCTCGGTGGCGGACCCGCCACGCTGCCGGCCTGGGACGAAAGCCGCGTGACCGATCCCGACGAGCACATCGTCGTCGCCCACAACTGGGACGAGTTGCGCCGCTTCATGTGGGACTACGTCGGCATCGTGCGTACCAGCAAGCGCCTGGAGCGCGCCCGCCACCGCGTCGAACTGCTGCAGGAGGAGATCGCCGAGTTCTACGGCAACTTCCGCATCACCAACGACCTTATCGAGCTGCGCAACCTGGCGCTGGTCGCCGAACTGACCATCCGTTGCGCCCAGGCACGGCAGGAAAGCCGCGGTCTGCATTTCAACCGCGATTTCCCGCACACACTGCCGGATGCGGAGGCACGCGACACCATCCTCGTGCCGGCGGT
>CAUJIY010000120.1 GCA_963205295.1 Pseudomonadota bacterium | reverse complement strand
GTTTTGTCGGGGCCGGCCGCCCCCCCCCCCCCCCGGCCTCCCGCGGGGGTGGGTGGTGGCGCCCCCCCCCCCCCCCCCCCCGACTCCTCCATTCCGCGTCCGGGCCCAATCGCTCCTGCGAACGGCTCTCGCCTGCCTGCTGGCCGCACTCGCCACGGCCTGCACCTCCTGGCCGGGTACGCAGCGCGATGCCGACCTCGTCGTGGTCGGCGCCGGCATCGCAGGCCTCGCGGCAGCGCTGGAGGCCGCCGAAGGCGGCGCCAGCGTGATCGTGCTCGACAGCAACTCCGTCGGCGGCGGCCATGCGGTGCTGGCCGGCGGGTTCTCGCTGGTCGGCACGCCGCTGCAGGCGGCACGCGGTTACCGCGACGACCCGGAGCTGGCGATCCGCGACATCCTCGCCTGGGGCGAAGACGCCGATCCCTGGTGGGTGCGCCGCTACGTCGAGGGTTCACGCAGCGAGGTCCACGACTGGCTGGTCGCGAAAGGCGTGCAGTTCGCGATGATCCTGCCGAGCGTCGAGGACTCGGTGCCGCGCTTCCACTTCCCGCGCGGTGCCGCTGCCAGTGCGGTGCTGCCGATGCTGCGCGAAGCCCTCGCACACGAGCGGATAGGCTTCGCCTGGAACCAGCAGGTCACCCGCCTGCGGCGCGGGCGCGATGGTGCCATCGCCGGCGTCGAGGCACGCGACTTGCGCAGCTCCCGCCGGCTCGTGCTGCGCGCACCGGCGGTGGTGATCGCTACCGGAGGCTTCGAGAGCAACGATGAGATGGTGCGGGCCAACTGGCCCGCCGGGCACGCCGTGCCCGCGCCGCTCCTCGTCGGCTCCGGCGAGTTCGCCACGGGGACCGGCATCGACCTGGCGACGGCTGCCGGCGCTGCATTGACGCGCATGGACCGCCAGCTCGTCTACGTCACCGGCATGCCGAACCCGCGCGATCCCTCGGGGCGGCGCGGCCTGCTGGTGCAGAACGCCGCGGCGATCATGGTCGGCGAAGACGGGAACCGCTTCGTCGACGAGTCGGCGGCCTCGAAAGCGATCGAGTCGCTGGTGCTGTCGCGCTCGCCGCCGAGCTACTGGCTGGTGTTCGACACCCCCGGCCGCGCGCAGCTCATGATCCGCGGCGGTCCCTGGGTCGACGCCCGCACGGTGGCCGGCGAGATCCTGAACAACCCGGCGCTGGTGAAAAGCGCCCCGGGCATCGCCGGGCTGGCGCAGGTGACCGGGCTGCCGGAGGCGGCGCTCGCTGCGACCATCGCGCGCTGGAACGGCTTCGTCGCTGCCGGCGCCGATGCGGACTTCGGCCGCTTCGGCGCGACCACGCTCCACCGGCCGGCGCCGCTCGCCACGCCGCCGTTCTACGCCATCGAACTCTTCCCGATGACGCGCAAGAGCATGGGCGGCATCGCCATCGACCACGAGGCGCGGGCGCTCGACGCGGCCGGACGACCGGTCCCCGGCCTGTACGCCGCCGGCGAAGTCACGGGCGTGGCCGGCATCAACGGCAGCCACGGCGGTTCCGGAACCTTCCTCGGACCGTCGCTGCTGATCGGGCGCATCGCCGGCCGCACGGCCGCGGCCGCGGTGGCCACACCGGGAGGCCCGTCGCCCCTGTCACCGGCCGTGGCCGCCACGGCCGATCCGCGGCCGCTCGCGGAGCGCGTCGCGCAGCCGCTGCCGGGGTTCTGGCACTTCGCACAGGTGCACCGCCTGGTGCAGGAGCGCGCCACGGCCTGCACCGAATGCCACGACGCCACGTGGCCCGCCGCACCGGCGCAGACGCGCACGCAACGCCTGGCGCAGCTTGGGAGCTGCCGGCGCTGCCATTGAGGAGTGTCGCGACTGGCGTCGCTCCCACAGCACCAGGTTCGCCACTTGGTGCTGTGGGAGGGGCGCGAGCCCCGACAGGAAGAGTCGCGACTGGCGTCGCTCCCACCGCGGGGGGGGGCGGCCGCGTGCTTTCAGCGCTCGCGCGATGGGCTCGCGCCGGTGGCGCGCAGGTAGGCGGAGTAACGCGGGTTGTCGATAGCGAGCTTGCCGAGGGTGGTCTGGCGCAGGTGCGCGAGCAGCGCGGGCGCGCCGATGTCGAGGGTGCGGCTGCGGATCCGGGCGCACAGCGCCACGCTCAGCGCCGCCGCATCGCCCTCGCAGCCGAGCAGCGCCGTGAGCCGGGTGCGCTCCTCGTCGGCAAGGCCTCCAGCCAGGGCAAGTTCGCGACGCAGGATGGCGAGCAGGCTGAGCGCGATCCGTGCCTTGTAGCTGTCCATCGGCTCGGCCGCGGCCGACCGGTCCTGGCCGAGCACCTCGATGATGGCGTCGAGCAGGCGCAGCCTGTCGGGCGGATTGACCGGCATCACTCCACTCCTTCGATGAGGTCGAGCAGGTCAAGCTCGACCTCCGCCACACGCCGGCCGATCGCGGCGCGCTCGATCTCGGGAACCTCGCCGGTGATGAACTGGTTGCCGAACCACTGGCAGATGACACCCCACTTGAGGGTGCCGTAGACCTCCCAGAAGCGCACCCGCCGCGCGTCGACCGCCACGCCGCTCGCCGCGGCGTAGGCGGCGAACAGTTCGTCACGCTGGCCGAACCCGCCGACGGGCTGGTCGATGCCGCCGAAGCGCCAGGCGTTGAGGCAGAGCCAGCCGAGGTCCTCGAGCGGATCGCCGAGGTGCGCCGCTTCCCAGTCGAGCACGGCCACCAGGCCGCGGCTGTCGACGATGAAGTTGCCGTTGCGAAAGTCGCCATGGACCAGCCGTGGCGGGCGGGCCGCGGGCTGCTGATCGTCGAGCCAGGCGAAGGCGAGCTCGAACACCGGCAGGTGCACGCCGAAACTGTCGTGCGTATCGCGCAGCCGCGCGACCATCTCCGCAGGTGACTGGTCCGGCAGCTGCGGCAGCCCGGCGAGGTCGACCCGATGGATGTCCGCGAGTGCCTCGGCACACTGTGCGGTCAGGACGGCGCGCGCCGCAGCGAGCTCCGGACTGCGCGCGATACGCTGGCCGAGTGTCTCGCCGGCAACGAACTCCGAGACGAAACCCTCGCCGAGGCCATCCTCGCTGTCGAACACCAGGTCGATGCGCGGCGTTGCGATGCCGGCGGCGTGCGCCGCCTGCTGTACCAGCCCCTGCGTGCGCTTGTCGAGCGCCACGGCGAACTGCTTCTCGCCGGTGAAGACCTGCACGATCATCGTCCGGCTGGCCCCGTCGACCACGCGGTCGAAGCGCCAGGTCTCGGCGGAGGCACCCGCCGACAGCCGCTGCAGGCTGGCGACGGTCACGTCCCCAAGCCCGCGCCGCCGGTAGCCGGCGGCGAGGCGCGTCGCAAGCTCGGCGCGGTCCACGGCTCAGAGGCTGCTCAGGACGTGGCCACCGTCGGCCACCAGCACCGCGCCGGTCATGAAGCTGCCCGCATCGCTCGCGAGCAGCAGCAGCGGCCCGATGAGCTCGGTTGGGTCGCCGACGCGGCCCAGCGGGATGTTGGCGACGATCTTCTGCCCCGCCCCGGCATCGAGAAAGTCGTCGGTGATGTCGGTGCGGAAGTACCCCGGCAGCAGGGCATTGACGCGGATGTTCATCCGCGCCCACTCGAGCGCCAGCCCGCGGGTGAGGTGGATCAGGCCCGCCTTGGACGCCATGTAGGCAGTGACCGCCTTCTGCCCCCGCAGGCCGAGGATCGAGGCGACATTGATGATGCTGCCCCCCTGGCGTGCCCGGTCGGGCTGCATGGCGAACGCCTGCGACAGCAGGAAGGCGCCCTTCAGGTTGGTATCGACGATCGCATCCCAGTCCTCTTCCGTGAGCTGGGTGGCGAACATGGGACGGTTGACGCCGGCATTGTTGACCAGGATGTCGGGCGACCCCAGCAGCGCGGTCACCGCCTCGAGGCCGGCGGTGATGCTGCCGCCATGGGTGACGTCCATCGCCACGCAGGCAGCGCGCCTGCCGGTGTCCTCGACCAGCCGGGCGGTCTCGACCAGCTTTTCCTGGCGGCGCGCGCACAGCGCCACGTCGGCGCCGGCCCGGGCGAGCGCCAGCGCGAACTGGCGCCCCAGGCCGGTGCCCCCGCCGGTGACCATGGCCACGCGGCCGGTCAGGCTGAAACGCTGGAGATCCGGGTTACCTGCTGCTGTCACGTTGCTGCCTCGCATCTGTCGCCTGCGTCACGCTGGACTAGTAGAAGGGAGCCGGGCTAGCATGTCAATGTCATTGACTATTGGCCGGCGCAATCCTGCGGGCGGCCCGCGCCAGGAACCCGATGCCCGACCTCGCGACCCAACCCGGCGGTCCGCTGCGCTTCGAAGGTCGCACCGTGATCGTCACGGGGGCCGGCTCGGGTCTCGGGCGCGAGTATGCGCTGGAGTTTGCCCGCCGCGGCGCCAGCGTCGTCGTCAACGACCCCGGCGTGACGCTCGACGGCAACCGCACGGATACACCCGCCGCGATCCGGGTCGTGGAAGAGATCAGCGCCGCGGGCGGGCGCGCGATCGCCAGCACGGCCTCGGTGGTCGACGGCGCGGACATCGTCGAGGAGGCCGTCGCCGCCTTCGGCAGCGTCGATGTCCTCGTCAACAACGCCGGCATCATCCGCGACCGCAGCTTCGCGAAGATGACCGACGCCGACTGGCGTGCGGTCCAGGACGTGCACCTGCTCGGCGCCTGGCGCACCACCCGCGCAGCCTGGCCGCACATGCTGGAGCGGCGTTTCGGGCGCATCCTGTTCATCACCTCCGCGGCAGGGCTGTACGGCAATTTCGGCCAGGCCAACTACGCCACGGCCAAGATGGGCCTGGTCGGCCTGATGCGCACGCTGGCCCGCGAGGGAGCCGCGAAGAACGTCCTCAGCAATGCGCTCGCGCCGCTCGCCGCCACGCGCTTCAGCCGCAGCGTGATGCCGCCCGCGCTGGTCGAGCGGCTCGAGCCACGACACGTCGTGCCGCTGGTCGTGGCCCTCTGCCACGAGCATGCGACGGAGAACGGCGGCCTGTTCGAGGTCGGGGCCGGCTGGATGGCGCGTCTGCGCTGGCAGCGTGGCGCCGGCCTGCGCTTCGATGCCGCTGCGGGCTTCAGTGCGGAGGATGTCGCCCGCCGCTGGCCGGAACTGGCGGATTTCACCACCGGCGTCGACTATCCTGACGCGGTGGAAGACACCCTGCGCAAGGCCCTGGAGGCACCGCCACGATGAGTTCCAGCCGCCCGCTCACGCTCACGGTCGACGATGCCGTCGCCGTGCTGCTGCTCGACCGCCCGGCGGCGCTGAACGCCCTGAACAGCGAGCTGCGCCGCGAGCTGCGCGCCGCCCTCGAGCAGGTCGGCGCGGACGACCGCGTCCGCGCTGTCATCATCGGCGGCAATGGGCCGACCTTCTGCGCCGGCGCCGATCTCTGGGAAGCCGGCGGTGGCAGCGGCGGCGTCGCTGCGCAGCTGATCGAGGAGTACTGGCCCTGCTTCGACGCCATCGCGGCGATGGACAAGCCGGTGATCGCCGCCGTCGGTGGCACCGCCGCCGGGGTCGGGATGTCGCTCGCCCTGCACTGCGACCTGCTGGTGATGGCCGAAGATGCCTGCCTGTGGCCGGCCTTCGGGGCTATCGGCCTGGTGCCCGACGGCGGCGCCAGCCATCTGCTGGTACGCCAGCTCGGCGCACGGCTGGCTTTCCAGGTCATGGCGGAGGCGCAACGCATCGATGCCGCCCGCGCCCTGCAGCTCGGCCTCGCCAACCAGGTGGTGCCTGGCGCGAGCCTGCTCGATGCCGCACGCGAGCAGGCGCGACGCCTCGCGACCCTGTCGCCGGTCGCGGTGGGCGGCACCAAGCAACTGGTGCGCCTCGCCATGGAGGCGGACTTCGCCGCGGTCTTTCGCAGCGAAGCCGCCTGGCAGGAGCGCTGCACCAGCAGCGGACATTTCCAGGAGCGGCTCCGGGAGTTCCAGCGCAAGCGCGCAGGTAACCGGGGCAGCGCTCGCAACCCCGAGGATGGAGCAGCGAAATGAGACCAGAACACTTCGAAGAAGAACACGAGATGTTTCGCGAGTCCGTGCACCGGTTCTTCGTGAACGAGGTTGCCCCGCACCGCGAGGCCTGGCACGCCCAGTGCCAGGTGGACCGGGAGATCTACCTCAAGGCCGGGGCGCAGGGCCTGCTCTGCATGTACGTCGACCCGGCCTACGGCGGCGCCGGGGTCGATGACTTCCGCTACGAGCAGATCCTGATCGAGGAGAACCAGCGTCACGGTGATCCGGGCTTCTTCATCCACCTGCACAGCCGGCTGGTGGCGCCCTACATCACCACCCTCGGCACGGAGGAACAGAAGCAGCGTTTCATGCCGGGCTGCGTGCGCGGCGAGACCATCCTCGGCATCGCCATGACGGAGGCCGGCGCCGGCAGCGACCTCGCCGGCATGAAGTGCCGGGCCGAGGACCGTGGCGACCACTTCCTGCTCAACGGCCAGAAGACCTACATCTCCAACGGCATCATCGGCGACCTGTTCGTGGTCGCGGCTCGCACCGACCCGCAGTCGCCGCGCGCCATCGGCCTGTTCCTGGTCGAACGCGGCATGCCGGGCTTCGAGCGGGGGCGGCGCCTGAAGAAGATGGGTCTCGAATCGCAGGATACGGCGGAGCTGTACTTCGAGAACGTGCGGGTGCCGAAGGCGAACGTGCTCGGCGACCCGACGCAGGGCTTCTACTACCTCATGCGCTTCCTCGCCGAAGAGCGCCTGCTCGGCGCCTGCAGCTACGTCGCCAACGCCCAGGCGGCCTTCGACATCACGCTGGACTTCATCCGCGAGCGGCGCATGTTCGGCCAGACGGTCGCCGACTTCCAGGTCAACCGCTTCAAGATGGCGGACATGCGCACCGAGATCGACATCTCCCAGGTGTTCGTCGACAGCTGCGTGCGCCAGCACAACCAGGGCAAGCTGACCGCGGACATGGCGGCGCGCGCCAAGCTGTTCACCAGCGAGATGGAAGGCCGCGTCATGGACGAGTGCGTGCAGCTGCACGGCGGGGCCGGCTACATGGATGAATACCCGATCTCGCGCATGTACCGCAATGCGCGCATCTCGCGCATCTATGCCGGCACCTCGGAGATCATGCGCGAGATCATCGCGCGTTCCATCGGCCTCGACCCGCGCAAGGGCGGCGCCGGCCGCAAGGGAGGCTGACGATGGGACCGCTTGCAGGCCTGCGTGTGATCGAAGTGGCGGGCATGGGGCCCGGCCCGTTCTGCGGCATGATGCTCGGCGACATGGGTGCGGAGATCATCCGCATCGACCGGCCCGGCACGAGCGAGGCGCAGCAGCAGGTCGACCCGCTCTGCCGCAACCGCCGCTCGGTCGTCCTCGACCTGAAGTCCCCGCAGGGCGTGGCGGTGCTGCTGCGGCTGGTCGAGCGCGCGGACGCGCTGTACGAGGGCTTTCGCCCGGGCGTGGCCGAGCGGCTCGGCTTCGGGCCGGAGGCCTGTCTCGGGCGCAACGCCCGGCTGGTCTACGGCCGGGTGACCGGCTGGGGACAGGACGGCCCGCTCGCCAACGTCGCCGGACACGACATCAACTACATCGCGCTCGCCGGCGCCCTGGTCGGCATCGGCCGCCCCGGCGACAAGCCGGCCATACCGCTGAACCTGGTCGGCGACTTCGGCGGCGGCGGCATGTTGCTCGCCTTCGGCATGGTGTGCGCACTGCTCGAAGCACAGCGCTCCGGCAAGGGCCAGGTCATCGACGCGGCGATGATCGACGGCACCAACGCGCTGATGGCGACCTTCCACGGCTTCCGGGCGCTCGGGCTGTACGACGACCGGCCGGGCACGCACTTCCTCGGCGGCGCAGCGCATTTCTACGACACCTACGAGACCCGTGACGGCAAGTACGTCTCGATCGGCTCGCTCGAACCGAAGTTCTACGAACTGCTGATCGAGAAAGCCGGCCTCGACCGCGCACGTTTCGCCGCCTGCGGCTTCAGCCTGGAACCGGGCGCGATGCAGCCGGAGCAATGGCCCGCGCTCAAGGCGGAACTCGCCGCGGTGTTCCGCAGCCGCACCCGCGCCGAATGGTGCGAGCTGCTCGAGGGCAGCGATGCCTGCTTCGCACCGGTCCTCACCGGTGCCGAGGCCAGCCGCCATCCGCACCATCAGGCACGGCGCTCGTTCGTGGAGGTCGGCGGCGTGCTCCAGAACGCCCCGGCGCCGCGCTTCAGCCGCACCCGGGCCGACGATCCCACGCCACCACCGCGCCCGGGGGCCGATACGTACGCAGTGCTCGGCGAGGCGCAGTTCAGCGCCGCGGAAATCGCAGCGCTCAGGAAGGCCGGCATCGCCGGCGGCTGACCGGTCCCGGCACAGCGCCAGCCACGCCGGACCCCACCGCGATCACCAGCAGAGGACCACCCCGATGACCGCCCCCGACTGGAAGGACAAGCGCCGCGCCGTGATCCGGTTCGTCGAGGACCGCATCTATCCCGTCGAACACGAGCTGGACCATGGCTCGCGCACCGCGCGCAATCTCGTCATGGGGCGGCTCATCGAAGAAGCGAAGGCTGCCGGCCTCTGGGCACTCGGCCACCCGCGCGAGCTCGGCGGCCAGGGCATGCCGTTCATGGATTACGTGCACGTGAACGAAGTCATCGGCCGCTCGTTCTATGCCATGCAGGCGCTCGGCACCCTGTCGCTGCAGGACTCGCTGATGCTGCACCGCTACGCCGCGCCGGAGTGGCGCGAACGCTATCTCGGCCCGATGGTAGCCGGCGAGACCATCCCGAGCTTCGCCATGACCGAGCCCGACGTGGCCAGCTCGGATCCCACGCAGCTGCGCACCACGGCACGGCTCGAGGATGGGCACTGGATCATCAACGGCCGCAAGTGGTTCACCACCGGCGCCGGGGATGCCGACTACACCACGGTGATGTGCCGGACCGAGACCGGGGCCCCGCCGCACGAATGCTTCAGCATGATCGTCGTGCCGACCAACACGCGCGGCTACCGCATCGTGCGCGACACCCCCGTGCTCGGCATCGACGGCGGCCACTGGGAGGTCGAGTACGACAACGTGCGGGTGCCCGAGAACAACCTGCTCGGCCCGCGCGGACGCGGCTTCGCCATCGCCCAGCAGCGGCTGGGGCCGGGACGGATCTTCCACTGCATGCGCTGGCTCGGCCAGGCGCAGCGCGCCTTCGACCTCATGTGCCGCCGCCTCAACGAACGGGTTGCCTTCGGCGAGCCGCTGGCGAACAAGCAGCTGATGCAGAGCCACGTCTTCGAGAGCGCGGCCGCCATTCAGGCCTGCCGCCTGCTGACGCTGGAGGCTGCCCGCCAGCTCGACGCCGGGCAGGAGGCGCGCGAGATGATCGGCCTCATCAAGGTGGTCGGCGCCCGCATGTTGCACGACGTCGTCGACCGTGCCATCCAGGTCCACGGCGCCCTCGGGCTCACCGACGACACCCCGCTCGGACGCATGTACCGCCACGCCCGCGAGGCCCGCATCTACGACGGCCCCGACGAGGTCCACATCCAGTCCGTGGCACGGCGTTACCTGAAGCGCTACCGCTCCGGCGGTCCCGGCGTGGACTTCGGTGCGCCGCCTGCGGGCTGAGGGCGGTTCTCGTTCGTCAATGGCCTTGATAATCGTCCCGTGCGATGGGATGCTGGCATCAGCCAGAATGATGATGGGGCAACCCCGTGCACCTGGTCAGGCGGCCGTCATCGCTGGCCCCTGGCCGGAGGATCCGGGGCGCGGTTGATCAGAATCCATATCCAGCGGGAAATTCAGCATGCCGGTACCTGACAAGTCCGTGATGAGGGGGCTTCTGCGTGCCTTCTACTGGTGCGACGAGTCCCTGCAGCGCAGTCTCGCCGCTGCCGGCTGGCCGTCGCTGTCGCGCACGCAGTCGATCATCATGGTCACCCTCTCCGACCGCATCACGCGGCCGTCCGACCTGGCACGCGCGATCGGCGTCAGCCGGCAGGCGATCCAGCGCACGCTGGTGGAAATGGAGCAGGAAGGGCTGATCCACATGGTGCCGGATCCGAAGGACGGACGCGCGAAGATCGTCCAGCCGAGCACCGATGGACGCGGCATCTACCAGGCAGCGCTGCGCACGATCGCCCTGATGGAGCAGGAACTCGAACGCCGCTTCGGCAAGAAGGCGATGAACGACCTGCGCCAGATCCTCTATGCCGACTGGGGCCCGATCACCGTGCAGACGAAGGTGCGCAAGCGGCCACCGCGGGCGGCCGGGGAATCCGGCAAGGGCTCCCGCTGGCGCAAGAGCAACCTCTGAGTCCTGCCGGTCCTGGCCTGCACGCCAGGCGGCAAATCATCGACCGGATCCCGCAGCGCGAAGCGGACGCTTCGCCGGCACCCTGTGCGCGTTCACCAGGCGGAGGTAGCCGGTCCGCACCGATGCCGACGAAGCATCTCACCCTGGAGGTCATGGGTCGCCGGCCTGGGCCATGCGCGCCGGGCGCCCCTCTCCCGTTATCTGTCAACCTAATTGAACAAATCCGGATTGTCAACAATCCTGACGTTATCCGTCCTGCCGTGGCCCGGCGATGATCCGGACCACCTCCGGCTTGCGCACCTTGCCCATCGAATTGCGCGGCA
>CAUJIY010000119.1 GCA_963205295.1 Pseudomonadota bacterium | reverse complement strand
CCGAAGAGCGTCGTCTGGCCGGACGGGTCAGTCACGCGCACGAAATGACAGGGGTGGCCCTCGACCTGGTCGTCCGTCAGGCGCTCCACCTTGAAGCCGGGTTCGAGCGCGAAGCGGATGGCGCTGAAGCCGAAGCCGCTGCCCTCCCCGGTCCGGTCACGCCCGCCGGGAACGACGCCATTCTGGTCGTAACCCTGCTGGCCATCGAAGGCGATCTGGAAAAGGACCCTGGACCCCACGTAGGCATCGAGCCTGAACCGGCCGCTGCCGGCGTGGGCCGCGTTCAGCTCTTTCGGATACTCCCGATACATCACGTAGCGGTCGGCCGTGACACAGGCCTGCGGCTTGCCATCGCGGCAGAGCACAGCGTTGCCGCGCATGATGTTGGTACCGGCGTGCAGCCAGGCTTCGCCGCCGGCAGCCTGGTGGGCACGCGCGACGATGTCGGCGGCGCTGAGCGCGTCGGCCCCGGCGGCGCCGGACACGGCCAGCCCGAGCAGCACGATGAACCACGGGATGCGACAGCCCATGACACGATCCTCCCCACGAGGCTTTTCCAGCCGGTCGTGGGCACGATGACACCGACGCCGATCGGGTACAAGGCGACCATCGCGGCCGGCCGATTGCCGCCCGTGGCCAAGTACGAAAACCGGGTGCCATAATGCGGGCACCGCAGCACTCCCGTCGAACGATGGCGCGGACACCGCATCGCGCCGGCCAGACAGCTTTGCGGACTGCGACCCGCCACTCCCCGGACACCTCGGAACCCGGAAACGCATGTCGGTCATCCTGGCCAGGCTCGGCGAAATCGGCGTCAGGCGCTTCATGCGCGAATACTGGCAGCGCCGGCCGGTGCTCATCCGCGCCGCGTTCCCGGACTTCGCCCCGCCGGTCGGCCGCAGGAGGATGTTCGAACTGGCGGCCAGCGCGGATGTGGAATCGCGCCTGATCGTCCGGCACGGCGCACGCTGGTCGCTGCGCCACGGACCGATCCCCCGCCGCTCCCTGCCGCCGCTCGCGCAGGCGCGCTGGACGCTGCTGGTGCAGGGCCTCGACCAGGCCGACGCCGGCGCGCACGAGCTGCTGGCGCGCTTTCGTTTCGTGCCTGACGCCCGCCTCGACGACCTGATGGCGAGCTTCGCCACCGATGGCGGCGGCGTCCCGGCTCATGTGGACAACTACGACGTGTTCCTGCTGCAGGCGTACGGCCGGCGGCGCTGGCGCATCAGTCGCCAGCGCGACCAGCGCCTGCAGCCCGGGATGCCGCTGAAGCTGCTCGCCGATTTCCGCCCGACGCGCGAGTGGGTCCTCGAGCCCGGCGACATGCTCTACCTGCCGCCGGGCGTGGCCCACGAGGGCGTGGCAGTCGGTGAGTGCATCGGCTATTCCATCGGCTTTCGCACCCCGACCTGGCAGGAGCTGCACGATCCCTGGCTCGCCCGCTTCGCCGAGCGCAGCCGGCTCGACGGGCGTTACGCCGACCCGGGCCAGCGCGTGACCGCACACCCCGGTGAGATCCCCGACGCCATGGTCCGTCAGACGCACGCTGCGCTGAGCCGCGTGCGGCCGACGCGCGCGCACACTGAACGCTTCCTGCTGGAGCATCTCTCCGAGCCGAAAGCCAGCGTGGTGTTCCAGCGCCCGCAGCACCCACCAGCGTCGGCCATGTTCGTGCGCGCGGCGCGCCGCCGGGGCGTGATCCTCGACGCGCGCAGCCGCATGCTGTATGGCCGCCTGGGCGTGGCGCTGAACGGTGAGCTGTTCGAGGTTGCAGCGGGACTGCGGCCCGTACTGCACACGCTCGCCGACCGGCGCAGCCTCGATGGCGACAGCATCGCCCGCGCCCCCGCGGCACTGGCGCCGCTGTTGCACGACTGGCTCGTGGCCGGCTGGCTTCATTTCGGCGGGGAGACGGCGCCGTGAGCCAAGCCGATGACTTCACGATCCGTCGCGCGGCGGCGACCGATGCCGCCTTGCTCGCCGAACTCGGCACCGGCACCTTCATCGAGACCTTCGGGCACCTTTACACGCCGGAGGACCTCGCCGCCTTCCTCGACCAGGCCCATTCCACGGCCGCCTATGCGCGACTGCTCGGCGAGCCCGGTGTCGCGATCTGGCTCGCCTTCGCGGCAGACTCCACACCGGCCGGTTATCTCGTCGCCGGCCCGTGCAAGCTACCGGTGCCTGCGCTCGAAGCGCGGGCCGGCGAGATCCGCCGGCTGTACCTGTGGCGCGCCGTGCAGAGCGGCGGCCTCGGCACGCGCCTGCTCGGAATCGCGTTCGACTGGCTCGGCGGGCAGGGCCACACGCCACTGTACATCGGTGTCTGGTCGAAAAACGTTGGCGCCCAGCGCCTCTACGCGCGCCTCGGTTTCGACAAGGTCGGCGAGTACGATTTTCCGGTCGGCCGCCACCTCGATCGCGAGTTCATTCTCCGGCGTGCACGGGTGGCAGGCTGATCCACCGCTGCCCGCGCCAGCCGGTGTGCCACGGCGGCTGTCGGGGCGGTGGCGGCGGGACGTTCGCACCGGCCATCCATGGCCGGTGCTCACTCGTCTCGGGCTGGCGCTTCGCGTCCTGCTGCGCTGGCCCTCTACGCCCGCCGCCACCGCCCCGACAGCCGCCGTTCCGAGGGGCAACAGGCCCGGCGACGATGACGGTGTTGGATCAGCCGGAACAACAGCAGATCGCGGCTGAAGCGGCTTCTACGGGGGCAACAGTGGTCCGGCGTAGCCCTCGAGCAATGCGGTCCAGTCTCCGGACGCGAAGCTCGCACCACCCTCGCGGCTGATCTTGGCGAGTGAGCGGTGCAGCCGCTCGAGATTGCGCCGGCACCAGGAGCCGGGCTGCGGCATGACCCGGCCGCGGTCGAAGTCGAGCAGGAAGATCCGGCCGCGTTCGTCGATCTGCACGTTGTGGGCATTGAGGTCGGCGTGGAAGATCCCGGCGCGATGAAAGCGCGCGATGCAGGCACCGATGTCCTGCCATGTGGTGGCCGCGAGCGCACCGGCAGCGAGGCGCGTGGACAGGGACACGACGCCGGGTATGCGCACCGTGAGCAGGTCGCAGCGGTACACGAGGCCGCGGCGCCGATAGCGCGCGGCGACGGGGCGCGGCACCGGCAGTTGCGTGGCGATCATGTGCCCGAGCAGACGCCACTCGGCGAAGGCGCGCGTGCGTTCCTCACCCGCCCAGACGAAGCCATCGCTGGTGAAGCGTGCGACGGCACCGCCGCGGTGGTAGTGCTTCAGCACCCAGTCCTGGCCATCGTGGCGCACGAAGAGCGTCGTGCCG
>CAUJIY010000118.1 GCA_963205295.1 Pseudomonadota bacterium | reverse complement strand
TCCCACAGCACCAGAAATGGTCTCTGGTGCTGTGGGAACGGCGCCAGCCGCGACCCCCTGCTGCAGTTCCAGGCAGCCTGTGGACGCAGCGCCACGACGGCGCGTCAATCGATCGGCCAGAACACCTGCAGCAGCACCATCACCACGGCGAACACGAGCAGTGTCAGCGGCACGCCGAGGCGCACGTAGTCGCCGAAGCGGTAGCCGCCCGGGCCCATGACCATCAGGTTTGCCGGATGGGCAATGGGTGTGGCGAAGGCCGAGGAAGCGGCCATCGCGATCGCCATGAGCGACGTCTGCGGCTCGATGCCGAGCTTGCGTGAGGCGGTGATGCAGATCGGCGCCATGAGCACGACCAGGGCCGGTGTCGGGATCACCAGCGTGGCGAGAGTGGTGACGACGTAGAGTCCGGCAATGATGGCCCAGGGCCCGAGCCCGCCGAGTGCGCCCAGCATCTGTGCCGCCAGGTATTGCGCCGTGCCGGTGTCGCCCATGGCGATGCCGAGCGGGAGCGTGCCGGCGATGAGGAACACGGCGCGCCAGTCGATGGCGCGGTAGGCCTGCTCCATCGTCAGGCAGCGGCCAAGCACCATGAGCGTGGCGCCGAGTACGGCGGCGATGCCGATGCTGAGCCAGCCGAGCAGGACGCTGCCGACGACGCCGGCCATGATCAGGCCGGCGAGCGGCGCCCGCGAGCTGTCGGTGACCGGCAGCGTCACCGGGGTGAGCACCAGCAGGTTCGGGTCGTCGTTGAGCAGGGCGAGTTTCTGGCGCGGCCCGACCAGCAGCAGGGCATCGCCGAACTGCAGGACCAGGCGCTCGAGGTCGCTGCGCAGCGCCTTGCCGGAGCGCCAGACGGCGACCAGCTCCAGGCCGTACCGGTCGTGGAAGTTGATCTCCGCCACCGTCTTGCCGGCGAGCGGGGACTGTGGCGGCAGCGTGGCCTCGAGCGTGGCGAGGCGGTCGGACTCGAAGATGTTGAGGTTGGGCGAGACGCGTTCCTCGACCCGCAGGTCCTGCAGCCCACGCAGCACGTCGAGATCCTCAGGCCGGCCCTGGATCAGCAGCAGGTCACCGCCGAGGATGGTCTCGTCCGGCGGCGGCATGATGCGCAGCTCCCCGTCGCGGAAGGTGGCGAGCAGGCGGAAGTCGAAGGCATCGCCGAGCCGGCTGCGGGCCAGTGTCTGGCCGCCGAGCTGCGAGTCGCGCGGCACCCGCACCACGAACAGCCGCTCCTGCAGCCGATAGTGGTCGCGCAGGTCGGCCTCGCTGACGGCGCGGATGTCGTCGAACTCGCGCGTGGCCGCGAGCGCCGCGAGCGCGGCTGCCTCGCCCTGCAGCAGCAGCCGGTCGCCGGCACGCAGCGGCACGTAGGCGAGGTTCACGCGCCGCACCAGGTCGCGGCGGCGGATGGCGAGCACGTTGACGTTGAAGCGCCCGCGGAAATCCGTGTGGTGCAGCAGGTCTTTCGCCAGCGCCGAGGTCTCGGCGACGGTGGCCTCGACGAGTTGCACCTGCTCGGAAACGAGCCCCTGCAGTACCGGCGCTTCCCGCTCGATCACCAGCCCGCTCCAGTGACGCAGCTCCTCGAAGCGCTCCAGGCGTCCCTGCACGAGCAACCGGTCGCCGCCCTGGATGACGGTGGTGCGCGAGGGCAGCGCCTCGACCTTGTTACGCCGCTCGAGGGCGATGACGATCATGCCGGCTGCCGTCACCAGCCGGCTGTCGGCGAGCGTGCGGCCGACCAGCACCGAGCCTGCGGGGACCCGCATCATGAAGGTACGGTCCTGCAGGCCGTACTGCGTGCGCAGGTTGCGCTGGCTGCGCTGGTGGGCCTCGAGCCCCGGATCCTGGCTCGGCAGCAGGCGCGGCCCGGCGAACGCCATGAACAGCGTGCCGGCAGCAAGCGCGCCGAGCCCGACGGGGGCAAAGTCGAACAGCGTGAACGAGCGCTCGCCGGCTGCCGCCAGCGCCCCGCTGATGAGCAGGTTCGGCGGCGTGCCGATCAGTGTCGTCATGCCGCCGAGGAGCGCCGCGAAAGCGATCGGCATGAGCAGCCGCGAGGCCGGGATCTCGGTGCGCCGCGCGATTTCCACCGCCACCGGCAGCATCAGGGCCGCCACGCCCACGCTCGGCATGAAGGCGGAGAGGGCGCCGCTCGCGAGCATCACGGCCGCGACGAGCGTTGCCTCGCTGCGCCCGGCGAACTGCAGCACGCGCCGGCTGACGATCTGGCCGCTGCCGCTGCGGGTGAGTCCCTCGCTCAGGATGAACATGGCCCACACGGTGATCACCGCTTCGTTGCTGAAGCCGGCGAGTGCCTGCGCGGGCGTGACCACGCCGGTCACGGCGAGCGCACACATCACCAGCAGCGCCACCAGGTCCATGCGCAGGATCTCGGTGGCGAACAGCATCACCGAGGTGACAAGGATCAGGAGGCAGAGGGCAATGTCTTGGGTCATGGCGGCCTGGCGGCGGCATGCGGTGGTGGCCGCGCCTGCCGACCCGTGACGGCAGGCGCGGGCAATGGCGCGAATCTACTGCAGCCGTCGCCTCGCGCCTAGCGCCGGGCGGTTGCATACTACGACGATGGTCATGGCAGTCAGCAGCGACACGCCGGACGACAGCGCGGCGCGTTACCGGCGGATCTATGCAATCGTCGCCGGCATCCCGCACGGTCGGGTGGCGACCTACGGGCAGGTCGCAGGCGAGGCCGGTCTGCCCCGGTGCGCACGGTTGGTTGGGCGCGCGCTGGCGGTGTGTCCGCCGCAGCTGCCCTGGCACCGCGTGGTCAATGCAGCCGGTCGCAGCGCGCTGCCGCCCGGTTCGGATGCATACGCCGAGCAGCTGCGCCGCCTCGCCGCCGAGGGCGTCGAACTGCACGACGGCCGCGTCGCACTCCGGGGCCACCGCTGGCAACCCGCCTCGCTCGACGAACTGCTCTGGGGCCCGGAGCCCGCCGGTACAGGGCGCCGGCGCTGCGGCGGCTCCTGACATGGCTGCATCCGGTCAGCTGTGCTTCGCCCACGGCAAGGAGAGCGGCCCGTGGGGCACCAAGATCCAGGCGCTCGCCGAGGTCGCGCGCGAGCGCGGCTGGGCCGTGGCGTCGCTGGATTTCCAGGGCATGGACGACCCGCAGGCACGCGTCGCGAAGCTCGCCGCCTACGTGCGCGAACTGGCGGCGCCACCGCTCCTCGCCGGCAGCAGCATGGGTGGTTTCGTCGCCGCCGCGGTCGCTGCCGCGCTGCCGGTCCGCGGGCTGTTCCTGATGGCACCCGCTTTCTACGTGCCGGGTTACGAGCAGTACGTGCCGCTGCCGCCGCGCTGTCCGGTCACGATCGTGCATGGCTGGCGCGACGACGTGGTGCCCTGGGAGGGCAGCGTGCGCTACGCGGCCGCCTGTCGCGCGCAGCTGACGCTGCTCGACGGCGATCATCGGCTGACGGCCAACCTGCCGCAGCTGGCGCGCCTGTTCGCGTTGTTTCTCGGCGAGATCGGGGAGGTGCCTGCATGAAGACCAGAGTGATCACGGTACTGGCGCTGGCTGGCCTGCTCGGCGCCTGCGGAGGCGAGCAGGCGGCGCCGGCAGCCGACGACGCCCGCAACCAGGAGCTGCTCGAAGCCGTCCAGGCGCCGCTCGAGCGTGCCCGCGCGGTGGAGGACCTCAACGCCGCGCGACGCGCCGAACTCGATGCGGCACTCGAACAGGCCGGCGATCAGTAACCGCGACGCACGCAGGCGTTCAGTCCGGTGAGCGTCGGTTCCCCGGCGACGATGAGCCAGGTGGGGATGGCGCGCAGGTAGTCGCGGTAGCGACCCTTGGCCTCGAATCGGGCGCGGAATCCGGAGGCGAGGAAGGCATCCCGGTAACGCGGCACGATGCCACCGCCGATGTAGACGCCGCCAAGTGCGCCGAGCGTCAGGGCAGCATCGCCGGCGACGGTACCGAGCAGCCGGAAAAACGTTTCCAGCGTCGCGCGGGCTGGCGCATCGCCGCCGAGTGCGCGCGCGCCGATGAGCGCCGGCGCGAGTTCACCGGTGCCGTGCAGCGCATCGTGGAGGAACGACAGCCCTGCCCCGGACAGCAGCCGCTCGGCCGAGCAGTGGCCGAAGTGGCGACGCGCGAGCGCGATGATGCGTTCCTCCTGCTCGTCGTGTGCGCCGAGCGTGACGTGACCGCCTTCGCCGGGCAGCGCCTGCCAGCCGCCGCCGGGCAGGGGCGCGAGTCCCGCCACCCCGAGGCCGGTCCCCGGGCCGAGCACGACCTTCGGGGCATTGGCCAGCGCCGTGCCGCCACCGGCTGCGACGACGTCGGCGGCCGACAGTTCCGGCAGCGCATGGGCGAGGGCGGCAAAGTCGTTCATCACCTGGAGTTCGTCGAGACCGAGCGCCGCACGCAGGGCCGTGACCGTGGTGTGCCAGCCGCGGTTGGGCATGGTGATCTCTTCGCCCCGGATCGGTGCGGCGATCGCGAGCAGCGCTCGTCGCGGACACCCGGCCGGGGGCAGGTCGCGCAGGTAGGCGGCGAGGACCTCGGCCAGGCCGGCAAAGCCGGCGTTGGCGAAGCTGCGCGTGGCGTGCGGCGGGCCGGTGACATCGGCCAGGGCGCAACGGCTGTTGGTGCCGCCGATGTCGGCAATGAGGACCGGCATGGCGACGAGTGTACGCAATTCCGGGAGGTGGTTCCGATCGGCGGGCATGAGTTGCGGCTGGCGCTCCCACAGCACCAGCTACGGTGCCTGATGCTGTGGGAGCGGCGCCAGCCGCGACTCATTTCGCCAAAAAAAAACCGCCCCGTGAGGGGCGGTAGGGATGGGCGCGGAAATTGTCGATCTTTTCTTCTTTTTATGTGCCTGCGTTGTTGTTGTTCTTATGCAGGCTGTGCGTTGGGTTGTTGCGTTGCGTTGCGTTGGGTTGTGAAGCGCAATGGCTGTGTTGCGTCTCGGGTGTATCTAATGCAGCTCTCGTGCCATCGCCGGCATGACCGCGAACCGGTTTGACAGAAGACCCCGAAGCCGCCGTTTTATGTGATGCCGGTCACGTATTGCCGGCTCCCGGGCGGCAGGCTGGCAGGCGTACACCCGGGCACCAGCTGCGTCGGCACCGCCGTTTGTCAAAGCGGCCGACAGCGCGGGCGGACGCGGTTGCCGACCTGTATCACGGAATGGGCGCAGGCATCAGGAAAAACAATGAGTTGGATACTTGCCGGCACTGTCAAGCCGGCCGACAAGACGGACGGGACGGCTCAGGCGTTCAGGTCGGGAATCAGCTGGCTTTCGAGTCGCGCGATCATGTCCTTGAGCCGCAGTTTTTCCTTCTTCATGCGGCTGACGCGCAACTGATCGGCGTCCGGATCCTTGACGAGTTCGGCGATGGCCACGTCGAGGCGGCGATGCTCAACGCGCAATTCCTTCAACCGCACGCGGTTGCCAAAGGTATCCGTGTCGATGTTGCTTGTGGTCATGGCCGCCCCTCGACCGTGGCAGCCATTCTAGACCAAATGGCCCCGTCTCAGGCCGCCGGCGGGTCACGCAGCCAGGCGGCCCAGTCGCGGCTGTCGTCGCCGTAGGCGACAAAATGCGGGTTGAGCACGTCCGGACCAAGGTTGTACCGCAGCGGCAGGCCGCCGGGATCGACCACATGGCCGCCGGCAGCCTCGACCACGGCCTGCGCGGCCGCGGTGTCCCACGCCGATGTCGGCCCGAGGCGCGGGTAGACATCGGCGTCGCCCTCGGCGATGGCGCAGAACTTCAGCGAGCTGCCGAGCGGCAGCAGTTCGTGGGGGCCGAGGCGGCGCAGGTATGCCGTCAGTGAGCCGCCGGCGTGCGAGCGGCTGCCGACCACCCGCACCGGGTCGTGCGC
This sequence comes from Pseudomonadota bacterium, assembly GCA_963205295.1. Lineage (GTDB taxonomy): Bacteria > Pseudomonadota > Gammaproteobacteria > Steroidobacterales > QUBU01. The sequence goes on along the minus strand of CAUJIY010000118.1, from coordinate 18,987 downwards.
CGGGCGCCTGACGGCGATCCGCCGCACTGGTCCGGTGCCGTCCCAGCGCAGCGCACCGGTAGCCGCGCACCCGGCGTAGTCGCGGTCGAGGACCGGCACGTGGACGACGCCGAGCACGGGGGCGTGCGCGCGGACCAGCGCGATGTTGACGGTGAACTCGCCGTTGCGCTTCACGAACTCGCGCGTGCCGTCGAGCGGATCCACCAGCCAGAACCAGGGCCAGCGGGTGCGCTCGGCGAATTCCGCCGCCGCGGACTCCTCGGACCACACGGGCAGCGCAGGGGTGAGGTTCGCCAGCCCGCGTGCAATCACGGCATGTGCGGCGCGATCGGCAGCGGTCACCGGCGAGGCGTCGGCCTTGGTCTCGACGGTGAAGTCGGCGCGGTAGACGGCGAGGATCGCCCGGCCGGCCGCGCGGGCGAGCGCACGCACGGGCTCGAGCAGGGCGCCGGGTTCGGGTGTCATGCGGGACGGGCCCTCCGTGGCGGGCGGGCGACAGCGTTAGAATTCATCGTAAGGATCCCCGGCGATACACGCCAGCCATGGCCATGGACGACGACACGACCCATCCTGCTGCGCTCTGGGAACGCTGCGACACCGTGCTGCTCGACATGGACGGCACGCTGCTCGACCTCGCATTCGACAACTGGTTCTGGCTCGAGGCCGTACCGCGCTGCGTGGCCCGGGCCCGTGGCGAACCGCAGGCCGCGGTGCGGGAGCGGTTGTTCGCACACTTCGCGAGCAAGCAGGGGACCCTCGACTGGTATTGCCTCGACTACTGGTCCGAGGCGGTGGGCCTCGACCTGCGCAGCCTGAAGGTGGCGAGCAGCCACCGCATCCGCTACCTGCCCGGGGCGCGCACCTTCCTGCACCAGGCGCGGGCGACGGGTCGCCGGCTGGTGCTGGTGACCAACGCGCACAGCGATACCCTGGCGGTGAAGAAGGGCGTGGCCGGGTTCGGCGAGTACTTCGAGTGCTGCGTGAGTTCGCACGAAATCGGGCTGCCGAAGGAGTCGGCGGCGTTCTGGCCGCAGCTGCGCGCGCGGCTCGGCTTCGACCCGCGGCGCACGCTCTTCGTGGACGACAGCCGGGCGGTGCTCGACACGGCGGCGGGTAGCGGGCTTGCCGGGGTCATCGCGATCACGCAACCCGACAGCCGCGCACCGCCCCGGTCGGTCGCCGGCTACCCGGCGGTGTCGGGCGTTTCTGCCCTGCTCGCCTGAGGACAGCGGGTTACCGGCGACGTCAGCGGGAACGGGCGTGACGGCGTCCGCCCCCTGGGCCACGTGGTGGCGGCCCGCCGCGCCGGCGTCCGCCGCCGTCGCCGCGCCCGCGTCCGGGCCCGCCGCTGCGGAAGTGCGGCCGACTTTCGCGTGGTGGCACGGCGACCTCGACCAGCATCCCCGGATCCACCTGACCGACGGGAATGCGGTGGCCGATATAGGTTTCGATCTCGGGCAGCGTAATGGCGTAGGTCTCGCAGGCGAAGCTGATGGCGTCACCACTCGCGCCGGCGCGGGCCGTGCGCCCGATGCGGTGTACGTAATCCTCGGGATCCTGCGGCAGGTCGTAGTTGATGACGTGGCTCACGTCCGGGACGTGCAGGCCGCGTGAGGCGACGTCGGTCGCGACCAGCACCGGCAGGGTGCCGGCCTGGAAGTCCTTGAGCATCCGCAGGCGCTTCGGCTGCGGCACGTCGCCGGAAATCACCGCCGCACCGATACCATTCGCCGTAAGTACGGCACCAACGTGCTCGGCCTCGCGCTTGGTGTTCACGAACACCATGGTGCGCGAGGCCTGCATGCGCTGCATCAGGCTGATCATCAGCGCCGGCTTCTCGTGGTTGGCCGGGAAATAGACCACCTGGGTGACCTTGTCGACGGTCTTCTTGTCCGGCTCGATCTGCACCAGGTGCGGGTCGTTCATGTGCTCGTAGGCGAGTTCGAGCACGCGGTAGCTCAGGGTTGCGGAAAACAGCAGGTTGAGCCGCCGGTCGAACGGCGGCAGGCGGCGCAGCACGAAGCGGATGTCCTTGATGAAGCCGAGGTCGAACATGCGGTCCGCCTCGTCGAGCACCATGACCTGCACGTGGCGCAGGCTGAAGATGTGCTGCTTGAAGTAGTCGATCAGCCGTCCCGGCGTGCCGATCAGCACGTCGACCCCGGCGAGCAGCTGCTCGCGCTGCTTGTCGTAGTCGGCACCGCCGTAGACCACCACCATGCGCAGTCCGGTGGCGGCGCCGAGCACCATGGCGTCGGCGTGGATCTGCACCGCCAGCTCGCGCGTCGGCGCGAGGATCAGCGCGCGTGGGCCATCGATCTCGCCGGGATTGCGCGGTGGCTGGCGCAGCAGGCGCGCGAAGGTGGCGATGAGGAACGCGGCGGTCTTGCCGGTGCCGGTCTGGGCCTGCCCGGCAATGTCGCGGCCGGTGAGGGCCAGCGGCAATGTCTGCGCCTGGATCGGGGTGCAGGCCTGGAATCCGGCGCGCCGCACCCCCTCGAGGATCTCTCCGGGCAGGCCGAGTTCGCTAAACGATACGTTGGTGGGTCCGCTCATGGGGCGCTAACGATAACGGAAAACGCGACCGGGTACTTGCAAATTCCCCGGGGACAGGTTCAAATTGCCCTCGATTCGCTGCGGACCAATACCGCACCCGCCCAGGTTACCGTCACCGCGCTGCCTGATTCTGCCGAAGGAAACTTCGCGTTCGGTTCCAGCATCGTGCCTGATCGGGGTGGCCGCTTCCGGCCGAAGCGGTCGTCTTTCGGGACCCTGACACCGCTGCCACCTGGCGGGCAGTCGCTCCAATCCAGATCCCAGATTCCCTTCCCAACAGCTGATTCCAACATCCGTGTCATGAGCATAGTGCACATCTCAGAAGACAGCTTCGAAGCCGATGTCCTGAAATCGACCACCCCGGTGCTGGTGGATTTCTGGGCCGAGTGGTGCGGGCCCTGCAAGGCGATCGCGCCGATGCTCGACCAGATCGCCACCGAGTACCAGGGCCGCCTGCGGGTCGCCAAGGTCAACGTCGACTCCAGCCAGGCGACCGCCATGCGCTACGGCGTGCGCAGCATCCCGACGCTGATGCTGTTCCGTAACGGCGTCGTCGAAGCCCAGCAGGTCGGGCTGCTCTCCAAGGACAACCTCAAGAAATTACTGGACGCAAAACTGTGAGAGGCTATCTCGGCAATTCGGCCCGCGGTCGCGGCAAGCAGCAGGGCAACCGCAACAAGGGCGGTGGCGGTGGCGGCAACGGCAACATCCAGGATCCCATGATGCGCCACCAGAAGATGCGGCGCATGGGCCACGAGGAGGACGCACCGACCTTCAGCGAGGACGACGTCATCTCCAAGAGCGAGCTCGACCTGAGCGGCCGCAACGTCATGAACCTCACCGAGCTGAAGAACAAGCCGGTGGGGGAACTGGTGAACCTCGCCGAGTCGATGGGCCTGGAGAACATGGCCCGCTCGCGCAAGCAGGACGTGATCTTCGCGGTCCTCAAGGGCCACGCGCAGAGCGGCCAGGACATCTACGGCGACGGCGTGCTCGAGATCCTGCAGGACGGCTTCGGCTTCCTGCGCTCTGCCGACGGCTCCTACCTCGCCGGGCCGGACGACATCTACGTCTCGCCGAGCCAGATCCGGCGCTTCAACCTGCGTACCGGCGACACGGTTTCCGGCCTGATCCGTCCGCCCAAGGACAACGAGCGCTACTTCGCGCTGCTCAAGGTCAGCGAGATCAACTACGACGCGCCGGACAGCTCGCGCAGCAAGGTGCTGTTCGAGAACCTGACGCCGCTGTTCCCGAAGAAGCGCCTGAAGCTCGAGCAGGGCAACGGCAGCACCGAGGACATGACGGCGCGCATCATCGACCTCGTCGCCCCGATCGGCCTCGGCCAGCGCGGGCTCATCGTCTCGCCGCCCAAGGCCGGCAAGACCATGCTGCTGCAGAACATCGCCCTGTCGATCATCGCCAACAACCCGCAGGCCTACCTCATCGTGCTGCTGATCGACGAGCGCCCTGAGGAAGTCACCGAAATGCAGCGCACCGTGCGCGGCGAGGTCGTTTCCAGCACCTTCGACGAGCCGGCGAGCCGCCACGTGCAGGTGGCCGAGATGGTGATCGAGAAGGCCAAGCGCCTGGTCGAGCACAAGCGCGACGTGGTGATCCTCCTCGACTCGATCACGCGCCTCGCCCGTGCCTACAACACCGTGGCCCCATCGTCGGGCAAGGTGCTCACCGGTGGCGTCGACGCGAATGCTCTGCAGCGGCCGAAGCGCTTCTTCGGCGCGGCGCGCAACATCGAGGAGGGAGGCAGCCTCACCATCCTCGCCACCGCGCTGATCGACACCGGCTCGAAGATGGACGACGTCATCTACGAGGAATTCAAGGGCACCGGCAACTCCGAGATCCACCTCGACCGGCGCATCGCCGAGAAGCGGGTGTTCCCGGCCATCAACATCAACCGCTCGGGCACCCGCAAGGAAGAGCTGCTGACGCAGCCGGACGAGCTGCAGAAGATGTGGGTGCTGCGCAAGGTGCTGCACCCGATGGACGAACTCGCCGCGATCGAGTTCCTCATCGGCAAGATGCAGGACACGAAGACCAACCAGGAATTCTTCGAGTCGATGAAGCGCTGAGCCGGCGCGAGCCGCGACTCTTCACCGTGTCGGGGCTGGCGCCCCTCCCACAGCAGACGGCCTTCCCGCTCCCTGTGGGAGCGACGCCAGTCGCGACTCTTCGGCAGTCGGGGCTTGCGCCCCTCTCACAGGGCTCCCACAGGCAGTCGGGGCTTGCGCCCCTCCCACAGCTGCACCACCTGTTCTGTGGGAGCGACGCCAGTCGCGACTCTTCACCGTCGGGGCTTGCGCCCCTCCCACGAGGTCCTCGCAAGAAAGGGGTGTTGCGGTCGAACCTCAGCGGTCCTCGCGGGCGATGGCGCGGTAGCCGATGTCGCGACGGAACTGCGCGCCGTCCCAGTGGATGGCATCGACGACGCGGTAGGCCTCGGCCTGGGCGGTGCGAACGGTGTCGCCGGTACCGACCACGCACAGCACGCGACCGCCGCGCGTGACCAGTCGCCCAGCGGCATCGTGCCCGGTGCCGGCGTGGAAGACCTTGGCTGTGGGTGAGTCCGTTGCAGGCAGGCCGGTGATCTCGTCACCGCTGCGGTATTTGCCCGGGTAGCCGCCAGCCGCCATCACCACACCCACGGCCGGGCGCGGATCCCAGTCGGCCTGCGCGCGGCCGAGGCGACCGTCGAGCGCGGCGTCGAGCAGGTCGACCAGGTCGGACTTCAGGCGGAACAGGATCGGCTGCGTTTCCGGATCGCCGCAGCGGCAGTTGAACTCGAGCACCCGCGGCTTGCCGTCGGCGCCGATCATGAGTCCCGCATAGAGGAAGCCGTAGTAGCGGATGCCGTCCTGGCGCATGCCTTCGACGACCGGCCGCATGACCTCGTCCATCACGCGGCGGGCCAGTGCCGGCGTGACTACGGGTGCCGGCGAGTACGCGCCCATGCCGCCGGTGTTCGGTCCCTGGTCGCCGTCGTCGCGGGTCTTGTGGTCCTGCGAGGTCGCGAGCGGCAGGATCGCGCCGTCGACGCCGACCATGGCGATGAAACTCGCCTCCTCGCCGGCGAGGAACTCCTCGGCGACGACGGTGCTGCCGGCATTGCCGAACTCCCCGCCCTCGAGCATGGCGCGGCCGGCATCGAGCGCCTCCCCGGCCGTGTGGGCGACGACCACACCCTTGCCGGCAGCGAGTCCGTCCGCCTTGATCACGATCGGCGCACCCTGCTGCGTGATGTAGGCCGCGAATTCCTCGTAGTCCGTGAACGTTTCATGGCGTGCAGTCGGGATGCCGTGCCGGACCATGAACTCCTTGGCGAATTTCTTGGAGCTCTCGAGCTGTGCGGCGGCCTGGCGCGGCCCGAAGCAACGCAGGCCGCTGCCGACGAAGCGGTCGACGAGACCAGCGGCGAGCGGCGCCTCCGGTCCGACTACGGTGAGCCCGACGTGTTCCTCGCGCGCCAGCTGCAGCAGGCCGGCGACGTCGTCGGCAGCCACCGGCACATTGCGCACCTTCGGCTCGAGCGCCGTGCCGGCATTGCCCGGCGCGACGATGACCTCGGCCACGCGCCGCGACTGGGCGATCTTCCACGCCAGCGCGTGCTCGCGCCCGCCACCACCGATGACCAGGACCTTCATGGTTTCAGTGCCGGAAGTGGCGCACGCCGGTGAAGAGCATCGCCATGCCGTGTTCGTCGGCGGCGCGGATGACTTCCTCGTCGCGCATCGAGCCGCCCGGCTGGATCACCACGGTGATACCGTGCGCTGCGGCGGCGTCGATGCCGTCGCGGAACGGGAAGAAGGCGTCCGAGGCCATGGCGGCGCCGCGGATGTCGAGCCTGGCTTCGCCGGCCTTCCAGGCGGCGATGCGCGCGCTCATCACACGGCTCATCTGTCCGGCGCCGATGCCGAGCGTGGCACCGTCGCGGCAATAGATGATGGCGTTCGACTTGACGAAGCGGATCACGCGCCAGGCGAACAGCGCGTCGTCGATTTCTGCCGGCGTGGGCTGGCGCTGCGTCACGACCCGCAGGGCCTCGCGGGGCACCATGGCGACGTCCTTGTCCTGCACCAGCATGCCGCCCTCGACCGCCTGCAGCCGCAGTGCGGGTCGCGCCGCATCGGGCAGCGTGCCGGTCGCAAGCACGCGCACGTTCGGCTTGCGGGCGAATGCGGCCAGCGCCTCGGGGCTGAATGCGGGCGCGACGATCACCTCGAGAAACTGCCGTTCCACGACCGTGGTGGCGAAGGCGGCATCCACCGTGGCGTTGCAGGCGATGACGCCGCCGAAGGCGCTCTCGGGGTCGGTGGCATAGGCCTTCTCGTAGGCGGCGCCGACCGTGTCGGCGAGGCCCACGCCGCAGGGGTTGGCGTGCTTGACGATGACGCAGGCCGGTGCCGGCAGGGCTTTGGCGCACTCGAGCGCAGCGTCGGCATCGGCGATGTTGTTGAACGAGAGCGGCTTGCCCTGGTGCTGATGCGCATCGAGCAGGGTGCCCGGTGCCGGTCCCGGCAGGCGGTAGAGCGCCGCGCGCTGATGCGGGTTCTCACCGTAACGCAGCCCGAGCTGCCGGCGCAGCGCGACCGGCAGTTCGCCGGGCAGTTCGCCGTCGCCTTCGCGGTCCTCGAGGTAGCGCCAGATCGCCGCGTCGTAGCTCGCCGTGTGGGCGTACGCCTTGCGTGCCAGGCGCCGGCGGGTGGCCTCGGCCAGCACGTTGCCGGTGCGCAGTTCGTCGAGCAGCGGGCCGTAATCCGCCGGGTCGACGACCACGGCGACGAAAGCGTGGTTCTTGGCCGCCGCGCGGATCATCGCCGGCCCGCCGATGTCGATGTTCTCGATGGCGTCCTCGCGGGTGCAGCCGCTACGGGCCACCGTGGCCTCGAAGGGGTAGAGATTGACCACGACGAGGTCGATCGGCCGGATGCCGTGCTGCGCCATGACCGCGGCGTCGATGTCGCGCCGGCCGAGCAGCGCGCCGTGGACCAGCGGGTGCAGCGTCTTGACCCGCCCGTCCATGATCTCCGGGAAGCCCGTGACGCTGCTGACGTCGGTCACCTCCAGGCCGGCGGCGCGCAGCGCGGCGGCGGTACCGCCGGTCGAGACCAGCCCGATGCCGAGCCCAGCGAGCGCACGGGCGAAGTCGACGATGCCGGTCTTGTCGGAGACGCTGAGCAGGGCGCGCGCGATGCGGGTCATGACGGCAGTCGCTGCGCGCGGGCTCGCTACTCGCGCCGCTGCTCAGGCGAGCAGTTCGTACTGCTTGAGCTTCTTGCGCAGCGTGGCGCGGTTCAGCCCGAGGATCTCGGCGGCGCGGCTCTGGTTGCCGCCGGTGTAGTCGAGCACGGCTTCGAACAGCGGCGGTTCCACCTCGCCGAGGACCAGGTCGTAGAGCGCGTTTGGCTTGTGGCCGTTGAGGTCGCGGAAGTAGCTGCGCAGGGCTTCACCGGTGAGATCGCGCAGCGGCTTGCTGCGCAGCTGCACCACAGGATCGCGCGGACGGCGTGTGCTGCCGGTCCTCTTCGTGGTCGTCACGGTGTGGCTACTCCCCGAATGCTGTTCGTTCGCCCGGGTCAGCGACATCGCCGTCGGCTGCCCACCCCTGTTTGCGGGGGGCGGAATCATAGCACGCGATGGGTGCGCGCCAAGAGCGCGCACTGACACAAACTAGACTCGCCTGATCGACTCGCGCACAAGTGCATGAACCGCCGGTGATGGCGCGAAAAAATTCCCGCTGATGTGTCCGCTGCGATCTGCGAATGCGGTGGCGCTTGACTTTCCTGTTGCGCTCGTCAGCGGAATGGATCGCCCGCAGCCTTGCACTGCAGGCCTGCCAGCCGGTCAGGCAGGCACACGTCGAGTTCGTAGCCCTGTGCTGCGGTGCCCGGATCGGTGAGCGTGATGTGCAGGGGGATCAGCGTGCCGGGGGCGTAATTTTCATCGGCGGGCATCGCCTCGGCGAGGTAACGGCTCGCGTCGAACACGCCGCTCGCCACCGTGTTCGACCAGCGGTCGCGCAGCACCACCCGCACCATCGGCAGGCCGACCGGGTGCGAGCCGCCGACCGCCACCTCGGCGACGATGTCGAGCGCCCCGGGTGCCGAGCTGTCGGCAATGGCCTTGACGCTGCGGATCTCGTAGGCCGCCAGCGGCCAGGCCGGATAGAGCGGCAGGCCGAGCCGGGTATAGACCGCGCGCACGGCGCCACCCCAGGCGGGGTCCGCGGCGAGCCGGTCGCGCCAGTGATGCAGCAGCTGGCCGCCCAGCAACAAGGTGGCAACCAGGCTCGCGACCAGCCAGCGCCCGCCATGGGCAGGGCCCGGCGTACGCGGTGCTGGAAATGTCGGACCCCAGTCGAGGACCGTGGCGTTCTCGTCCCCGGCCGGGGTTGCTGCTGCAGTGGGGCCGGCGGACGGCCAGGGTTCCAGATCGGGCTCCGGCTCCAGTCCGGATTCTGCTGCGGCGTCGTCTGCGTCTTCCGGTCGCGCGGCGGGCTCCTCGGGAGCCGGGGCATCGGCCGGTATCCCGCCTGCCGCGGCGCCCGATGCCAGCACGTTTCCAGCGTCGTTCGGTGCTGGTGTGCGTGTGCGGACCAGGAAGGGATGATGCGCGGGGGCTGACTCCTCATTGCCCAGCACGAATGCCGGGGCGTCGTCGCCATCCTCGGCGTCGGCCTCCCAGGCGTCGACGGCCTCGCCGGGATCCGTACCGGTACCGGCTGCGGCGTCCATGTCCGGGCGAGTGTCGGTGCCGGGCCGTCTTTCGACCTCGCGCAGAAAGGCCTGCCAGGTGTCCGTGTCGGCGGTTTCCTCGTCGAGGCTGCGAGCCGGCGCTGGCGGGACGGGGGGCAACGGCTCGCCTGCCGTCGCGACCGGCGGACCGGGCGAGGTCTCCGGCTCCAGGGCCGCGAAGTCCGCGCCGAGCGCCGGTTCGATGCGGGCTTCGGGCACCGGCTCGGGCGCCGAAATGAAGTAGCGCTGCCATTCGGTTTCGGGGACATCGAACTCGAGCGTCTCGCTCGCCGGCTCCGCGCTCACCGGTGCGCTCGCCGGCGGCGCCATGGCTGCCGGCGGCAGTACGTCCGGATGGGCGAGGCGCGGTGCGTCGGCCGGGATCAGGTCGGCACCGGTCCAGTCGTCGAGCAGCGTGTGCAGCGCGTTGAAGACCTTGCTGCAGGCGCCGCAGCGCACTTCGCCCTCGGCCATCTGCAGGATCGCAGCCGTGACGCGGAACGTGGCACTGCAGTGAGGACAGCGGGTGAACATGGCGTTTCCGACCGGTGGCCTGTCGCCGATCCGGCGCCTCAGGCGGGGGTGCCGGCGAGCAGGACCCAGCCATCGGTCTCGCCGGCGAGCGACAGGGCGAGCCACGGTGCACAGGCGTCGCGGACCGTGGCGGCCTGCGTGGCGAGAATACCGCTCAGGGCCACGCGGGCGCCAGCCGCGCAGTGTGCCGCGAGCGTCGGTGCCAGCCCGATCAGGCTGCCAGCGAGGATGTTGGCGACGACGATGTCGAAGCGCTCACCCGCGGCGAGTTCCTCCGGGCGCGCGACGCGCAGCCGTGCCGTGAGCTGGTTGCGTGCGGCGTTGGCGGCGGTGGCCTCGAGCGCCTGTGGATCGATGTCGAGCCCCGTGCCGCTGCCTGCCCCGAGCGCGAGGGCCGCGAGCACGAGCACGCCCGAGCCGCAGCCCCAGTCGAGTACGACGCCGCCCGCGAGCGGCAGGCTTTCGAGCCAGGCAAGGCACAGGGCGGTGGTCGGGTGCGAGCCCGAACCGAAGGCGAGTCCTGGTTCGAGCGTCAGCGCCACGCCGCTCGGGTCCGGGCAGGCCATGCCGGGCGGGCAGAGCCAGAGGCGCGAGCCGAAGCGGAGCGGCGCGAGGTTTTCGCGGAATTCACGCACCCAGTCGCGCTCTTCGACGACCTCGAAAGAGAGCTCCGGCAGATCGACGGTGAGGGCAGCGCGCAGCGCGGCGTCGAGTGCCGCAGGTTCGGTCCCCGCAGGGAACAACGCGGTGACGACGACCTCGGACCAGAGCGGTGCCGCGCCCGGGGTGGGCTCGAGCACCGGTTCCCCGCCGGGATCGGCGAGGCTGATGGCGAGCGCTCCGGCCGCCTCGAGCACCGCCTCGAGCGCAGCGACTGCCGTCGCCGGGACGGTCAGCCCGAGCTGCAGCCAGCGGTTCAGAGCCCGAGCCGCTTTTCGAGGTAGTGGATGTCGGTCCCGCCGGTCTTGAAGGCCGAGTGCTGCATGATCTCGACGTGCAGGGGGATGTTGGTCCGGATGCCGTCGACCACCATCTCGGTGAGCGCGACGTACATGCGCGCGATCGCCGAGGCCCGGTTGTCGCTGTGCACGATCAGTTTGGCGATCATCGAGTCGTAATACGGGGGCACGACGTAGCCGCTGTACAGGTGGCTGTCGACCCGCACGCCCGGGCCGCCGGGCGGATGCCACAGCTCGACCCGCCCCGGCGAGGGCATGAAGGTCTTCGGGTCCTCGGCGTTGATGCGGCACTCGATGGCGTGGCCGCGGATGGCGAGGTCCTCCTGGCGCAGCGACAGGCGCTCGCCGGCGGCGATGCGCAGCTGCTCGCGCACGATGTCCACGCCGGTGATCATCTCGGTGACCGGGTGCTCGACCTGCAGGCGCGTGTTCATTTCGATGAAATAGAACTGCCCGTCCTGGAACAGGAACTCGAAGGTTCCCGCGCTGCGGTAGCCGATCTCCAGGCAGGCCTGCACGCAGCGCTCGCCCATGGTCCGGCGCATCTCCTCGGTGATGCCCGGGGCCGGCGCTTCCTCGAGGACCTTCTGGTGGCGACGCTGCATCGAGCAATCGCGCTCGAACAGGTAGACCGCGTTGCCCTTGCCGTCGGCGAGCAGCTGGAACTCGATGTGGCGCGGCCGGCCGAGGAATTTCTCCATGTAGACCGTGTCGTTGCCGAACGCGGCCCGGGCCTCGACCTTCGTCACCGACACCGCGTTGGCGAGCGAGGCCTCGGTGTGCACCACGCGCATGCCGCGGCCGCCGCCGCCCGCCGCGGCCTTGATGATCACCGGATAGCCGATGTCGCGGGCCAGGCGCTGGTTCTCGGCAATGTCGTCGCCGAGCGGGCCGTCGGAGCCGGGCACCGTCGGTACCCCGGCCTTGCGCATCGTTTCCTTGGCCGAGATCTTGTCGCCCATCAGCCGGATGACTTCCGGCGGCGGGCCGATGAACGCGAAGCCGGAATTCTCCACCCGCTCGGCGAAGTCGGCGTTCTCCGACAGGAACCCGAAGCCCGGGTGGATCCCTTCGGCGTCGGTCACCTCGGCGGCGCTGATGATGGCCGGCATGTTGAGGTAACTCGCCGCCGAGGCCGGCGGACCAATGCATACGGTCTCGTCGGCGAGCAGGACGTGCTTGAGGCTTGCGTCGGCCGTCGAGTGCACCGCCACGGTCTTGATGCCGAGCTCGCGGCAGGCGCGCTGGATGCGCAGCGCCACTTCGCCACGGTTGGCTATCAGGATCTTGTCGAGCATCGCCGGCCGGCTACTGGATGACGAACAGGGTCTGGCCGTATTCCACCGGCTCGCCATTGGTGGCGAGGATCGCGGCGACGCGGCCGGCCTTGTCCGATTCGATCTGGTTCATCATCTTCATGGCTTCGATGATGCAGAGCGTGTCGCCGGCCTTGACCTCGCTGCCGACCTGCACGAAGGGGTCGGCTCCGGGGGCCGCCGCGGAGAAGAACGTACCGACCATCGGCGACACCACCTTGTGGCCCGGGATCTCCGGCTCGCTTGCGGTGGCTGCGGCGCCCGCCACCCTGGGCGCTGCAGCGGGCGCGGGTGCGGCGGGTGCTGCCACCGGCGCCGGCGCTGCGACCGTGTAGTGCTGCATGGCTCCGCCGGGCGGGTAACGGCTGATGCGCACCGACTCCTCGCCCTCGGAAATTTCCAGCTCGGCGATGCCGGATTCCTCCAGCAGCTCGATGAGTTTCTTGACCTTGCGGATGTCCATGGCGGTGTAGCGCTCCTGCGTTGGCGTTACGGACCGGCGGCAAGCCGTGCGGCAGCGGCGCGCACGGCGAGTTCGTAACCGATGGGCCCGAGCCCGGTAATGGTCCCGACGGCGACGTCGGCGAAATAGGAGTGGTGGCGGAACTGCTCGCGGGCGTGGACGTTGCTGATGTGGATTTCGATGAACGGGATCGCCACGGCCAGCAGCGCATCGCGCAGCGCCACGCTCGTGTGGGTCAGGGCCCCGGGATTGATCAGGATGAAATCGGCCTGGCCTGCAGCGGCCTGGACCCGGTTGACCAGTTCGGCTTCGGCGTTACTCTGGTAGCTGTCGAGCTGGTGACCCAGGCTGGCGGCGAGCGCCGCGCTGCCGCGTTCGATGTCGGCGAGCGTGGTCCGGCCATAAACCCCGGGCTCGCGTGTCCCGAGCAGGTTCAGGTTCGGACCGTTCAGCAGCAGCAGGCGCGCCATCGCTGCCAACCCCAGCAATTCCCGCAGATGGCGGCAAGTTTAGCGACTTTCGACCCAGATTGTCGCCTTTTTTGTCGACTGGCCGGTATGGTTCAGTCCGCGGCCAGCCGGGTGCGGGCCTCGGCCGCCTGGATCCGGCCGGCGGCGAGTTCACCGAGCACGGCCACGATCTGGTCGAGATCCTCGGCGTGGATTTCGCCGACGTGCTGTCGCAGCACCTCGCCGCCGGGGGCGGCGAGCACGGTCAGGGGCAGGCCCGGCAGGTCGGGGGCAAAGGCCTCGGCGAGCCCCATCGCCTCCTGGTCGCCGACCAGGATCGGGTAGCTGATCCCGGCCTCGCCCACGAAGGCCTGCACCGGTTCGAGCCGATCGATAGCCACGCCGACCACGGCGACACCCCGGTCGCGCCACTGCTGGTGCACCTGCTCGAGCAGCGGCATCTCCTTGCGACAGGGTGCGCACCAGGTGGCCCAGAAGTTGATGATCAGCGCCTTGTCCGACCACTCGCGCAGCGAGCGCGGTGTCGCCGTGGCAAGGTCGGGCAGGCGTACGTCGGGAACCGTCGTCAGCGCCGCTGCCAGCGGCTGCTCCGGCGCTGGCGAGGTTGGCTGCCCCGCAGGTCCCTGTGGCGGCTGCCAGAATACGCGCCCGACCAGGAACCCGGCGGCTACGCAGACCGGCAACAGCACCAGCAGGCGCGGGCGCAGGTTCATGAGGTGCCTGCCGCGATGGCGGCACGGGCGTGTGCGGCGAACTCGGCCGCGTTCTTGAACCCGACCACGCGATAGCCCGGACGTTCGGTCCCGTCCGGACCGAAAAAGACGATGGTCGGCGGGCCGAAAATGCCGAAGCGCTGCAGCAGGGCCTGATCTTCGGCGTCGTTGGCCGTGACGTCGGCCTGCAGCAGCACGGCGCTGGCGAGGGCTGCGCGCACCGCCGCATCCGGGAAGGTGTAGCGCTCCATCTCGATGCAGGAGGTGCACCAGTCGGCGTAAAAGTCGAGCATCGCCGGCCGGCCGGCCGCTGCAGCCGCGGCGAGGGCGCGGTCCAGGTCGGCGACCGTCTTGATGCGCTGGAATTCGAGCGTCGCCTCGGCGCTGGCCGCACTGGCGCGCAACCCCTGCAGCGGTTGCAGCGGATCACGGCTGCCGGCGAGCGCACCGGTCAGCAGGGCAGCGCCGTACAGCGCGGCGAGGAGACCCGCGCCCTTGGCGAGTTGCTGCCGCGGACCGGCCTCGGGCGCGAGCGGCTGGAACGCGCCGAGGAACACACCCGCCATGAACACCAGCACCGCCCAGGCGACCATGGTGATCGCGTCGGGCAGCAGGCGATCGAGCATCCACACCGCCAGGCCGAGCATCATGAACCCGAAGGCACCCTTGACCCTGACCATCCAGGGACCGGCCTTCGGCAGCAGGCGCCCGGCCGAGGTGCCGATCACGAGCAGCGGCAGGCCCATGCCGATTGAGAGGGCGAACAGCGACAGCGCCCCGCGCAGGACATCGCCGGTCTGGGCGATCACGGTGAGCGCGGCGACCAGCGGCGGCGCCACGCAGGTGGTGACCACCAGCGCCGAGAGCGCGCCCATGACCGCAGTGCCGATATAGGTGCCGGCGCGCTGCCGGCCGCTCGCCGCATTGATGCGGTTCATCAGGCCAGCGGGGATCTGCAACTCGTAGACGCCGAACATGGCCAGCGCCAGCGCCACGAACAGCACTGCGACGCCGACCACGATCCACGGCTGCTGGAAGGCGGCCTGCACCTGCTGGCCGGCGGCGGCGAACAACGCACCCGCCGCGGTGTAGGTGACCGCCATGCCGAGCACATAGGTAAGCGAGAGCGCGAAGGCGCGCCGGGTGGTGACGTCATGGCCCTGGCCGACGATGATCCCGGAGAGGATCGGCACCATCGGCAGGCAGCAGGGCGTGAAGCCGAGCAGCAGGCCGAAACCGGCGAAGCTCAGCAGCACGAGCGCGAGGTTGCCCGTGCCGATCATGCCGGCGAGGCGGTCCTGCTCGGACACCGCCGCGGGTACGCCGCCACCGGCCGGGGCCGGTGCGACAGTCGGGCCCGGCGCGAGCGTCGCCGCGGCAACGGCCAGCCGCGCGGTCTGCGGCGGATAGCAGAGGCTCGCTTCCTTGCAGCCCTGGTAGGACACCTCGATCTCGAGTGGATCGGCACGGCCCGTCAGCGCGGCAACACCGACCGCTTCGCCGTAGAAGACGCGGGTCTTGCCGAAATACTCGTCTTCCTTCGGCGTACCCTCGGGGAGTTGCAGGTCACCGAGCGTCACGCCGGGACTCATGGCGCGCGCTTTCAGGCTGTGGCGATACAGGTAGTAGCCCGCGGCGATCTGCCAGGTGATGCGCAGCGACCCCGAGTCCAGCGCCTCGGCGCGGACGCGAAACGCATCCTCCGGCGGTAGCGGGTCACCCGGCTGCGGGCCGCCCTTGAGCAGCGCCGCGAGGCCACCCGCTCGCGCAGCTGCAGGCGCCGGCAGGTCCACGGCCGCGGTCCAGGTCTGCGGCGGGTAGCACAGGCCGATGTCGGCGCAGCCCTGCGACCGGATGGTGAGGTCCATGCGCCCGGAGCCGCGCAGGACCGGTATGCGCACCTCGGCGTTGCCGCGGTAGACATGCATGTCGCCGAAGAACTCGTCGTGGTAGGGCTCCCCCTCCGGCATGACCGCCGGGCCGAGTTCGATCCCGGCGGTCGGGGTCGCGAAACTCATGCGCTCGCGGTAGAGGTAGTACCCCGGCTCGATGGCCCAGCGCACCACGATTTCGCCGTCCTCGACGGCGACGGCATACCGGAACGCCTTTTCGGGCCGCAGCGGCTCGGGCTCGGCCTGCGCCGGCGGGCCCGCGGTGAGGGCCGCGAGCAGCACGAGGAGGGCGGCGGCGTGGCGCATCAGGCGGTGCACTCGCTGATCCATTTCAGGTAGGCCTCGGCACCGGCGACGACCGGCACGGCAATGATCTCGGGGACTTCGTGAGGATGCAGCGCCCTGATGGCCTGCTCGAGGGCCGGGAAGCGCGCCCGCGTGGTCTTGGCGAGCAACAGCACCTCGTCCTCCTGTTCCAGGTGGCCCTGCCAGCGGTAGTACGACCTGATGCCTGGCACCCGGTTGGTGCAGGCAGCAAGGTTCTGCTCGATGAGCGCCGTCGCCACCTCGGCTGCCACGGTGGCGTTTGGGCAGGTGCACAGCACCAGCAGGTATTCGTCAGCCATCGCAACCTCGCACCTCGCGCCGCCGGCAGCATACCCGCGCCTGCAGGCGCCTGTCATATCGACCGTTTCACCTTATGCGCCTACGCGGGACTTGCATTCGTCGGGCTCCTGAATACTATTAGCACTCACTTTTCGAGAGTGCTAACAATACCGGGGCTCCCCGGTGCTTAGCGTAGTCATTGATTTTCAAGGAGATTTCTACATGAAGATCCGTCCCCTTCATGATCGCGTGATCATCAAGCGGCTCGAGGAAGAGCGCACCTCGCCCGGTGGCATCGTCATTCCGGACACCGCCACCGAAAAGCCCGTGCGCGGCAAGGTCATCGCCGTGGGCAGTGGCCGCATCACGGAAAAGGGCGAAGTGCGTCCGCTCGACATCAAGAAGGGCGACACCGTGCTGTTCGGCAAGTACAGCGGCACCGAGGTCAAGGTGGACGGCGACGAGCTGGTCGTGATGCGTGAAGACGACATCATGGCCGTCATCGAAGGCTGAGAAAGCCGCCACCCCGAATCCCGAGAAACCTGGTTCAAGAGAGGAATATCAACCATGGCAGCTAAAGAAGTCCGCTTCGGCGACGACGCCCGCCGCCGCATGCTCAGCGGCGTGAATGTCCTCGCCAATGCGGTGAAGGTCACGCTCGGCCCCAAGGGCCGCAACGTAGTGCTCGACAAGTCCTTCGGCGCCCCGACGGTGACCAAGGACGGCGTCTCCGTCGCCAAGGAGATCGAGCTCGACGACAAGTTCGAGAACATGGGCGCGCAGATGGTGAAGGAGGTTGCTTCGCACACCTCCGACACCGCCGGCGACGGCACCACGACCGCCACCGTGCTGGCGCAGTCGATCCTCAAGGAAGGCCTCAAGGCCGTGGCCGCGGGCATGAACCCGATGGACCTCAAGCGCGGCATCGACAAGGCGACCATCGCCGTCGTCGAGGACCTGAAGAAGCTCTCCAAGCCCTGCTCGGACAACAAGGCCATCGCCCAGGTCGGCACCATCTCGGCCAACGGTGATGCGGTGATCGGCGGCAATATCGCCGACGCCATGGCCAAGGTCGGTAAGGAAGGCGTGATCACGGTCGAGGAAGGCTCGGGTCTCGAGAACGAGCTCGAAGTGGTCGAGGGCATGCAGTTCGACCGCGGCTATCTGTCGCCGTACTTCATCAACAGCGCCGCCACCCAGAGCTGCGAACTCGAGAATCCCTACATCCTCCTGCACGACAAGAAGATCTCGAACATCCGTGAGCTCCTGCCGTTGCTGGAAGGCGTGGCCAAGGCCGGCAAGCCGCTGCTGATCATCGCCGAGGATATCGAGGGCGAGGCGCTCGCTACCCTGGTGGTCAACAACATCCGCGGCATCCTCAAGGTCTGCGGCGTCAAGGCGCCGGGCTTCGGCGACCGCCGCAAGGCCATGCTGCAGGATCTCGCGATCCTCACCGGCGGCCAGGTGATCTCCGACGAGGTTGGTCTGTCGCTCGAGAAGGCCAAGCTCGACGATCTCGGCAAGGCCAAGAAGGTGCAGGTTGCCAAGGAGAACACCACCGTCATCGACGGCGGTGGCAAGGCCAAGGACATCAAGTCGCGCATCGAGCAGATCAACCGCGAGATCGAGGACACCACCTCCGACTACGACCGCGAGAAGCTGCAGGAGCGGGTTGCGAAGCTCGCCGGCGGCGTCGCCGTGATCAAGGTCGGGGCGGCTACCGAGGTCGAGATGAAGGAGAAGAAGGCCCGCGTCGAAGACGCCCTGCACGCCACGCGTGCGGCGGTGGAAGAGGGCGTGGTGCCGGGCGGCGGTGTCGCCTTCATCCGCGCCAAGCGCGCACTCGACAACCTCAAGGGTGAGAACGACGATCAGAACGTCGGCATCAACATCCTCAAGCGTGCGCTCGAGGAGCCGCTGCGCCAGATCGTCATCAACGCCGGCGAAGACGGCGCCGTGGTGCTGAACAAGGTCGCCGAGGGCAAGGCCAACTACGGCTACAACGCCCAGACCGGCGAGTTCGGCGACATGGTCTCGATGGGCATCATCGACCCGACCAAGGTCTCGCGTTCTGCGCTGCAGAATGCCTCCTCAGTGGCGGGCCTGCTGCTCACCACCGAGGCGATGGTCACCGAGGCGCCGAAGAAGGACGACAAGCTCCCCGGCGGCGGCATGCCCGGCGGCATGCCCGACAAGGGCGACATGTAATGTAGGAGGGGCGCAAGCCCCGACGCGTTGAATCGCGACTCGCGTCGCTCCTACAGCCAGATAGAAGAGCCCCGCTTCGGCGGGGCTCTTTCTTTTTGAGACATTCGCCAGCTTCCGCTCATCAACGCGACAAGGTCGAGCGGCTATGCCGCTACATCGCGCGGCCCGCGGTGGCCACCGGCAGGCTCACGCTGACCTCTCAGGGACTGGTGCGCTACACCTTGAATACACCGTACCGCGACGGCACCACGCACGTGATCTTCGAACCGCTGGATTTTATCGCCAGGCTGGCCGCGCTGGTGCCCAAGCCCCGGGTGCACCTGACCCGGTATCACGGCGTGCTCGCCCCGCACAGCAGTCTGCGCTCGCAGGTGACCCCGGCCGGGCGGGGCAAGATGACCGGCCCCAGCGAGCGTAGCCCGGCCGAGTGCGAGCGGCTTCGGCTGCAATGGCTACGGGCGTTGCGTCAAGGCCCTGAAGTAGCGCTGTGCATGCGAACACGATCCTACCGGGTCGCCGGCGGA
>CAUJIY010000117.1 GCA_963205295.1 Pseudomonadota bacterium | reverse complement strand
CGGCTCGCGGACGAGCGGGGCGAGGAGGCCATCGTGCTCGCCGGCAAGGCGATCCGCGGTGTTGCCCTCGGGGTGGTCGGTACGGCGATCGTGCAGGCAGCGCTGGCGGGGCTCGGTCTGGCCATCGCGGGCATCCCGTTTGCCGGTGCACTGACGGCGCTCATGTTCGTGCTCTGCCTGGCGCAGCTCGGGCCGCTGCTGGTGCTGCTGTCTGCGACCGCGTGGTTGTTCGGTACCGGCGTCACCGGCTGGGCCACGTTCCTGCTCGTCTGGTCGCTCGCGGTCGGCGTGATGGACAACTTCCTGCGACCGTTGCTGATCAGGCGAGGAGCGAACCTGCCGCTGTTGCTGATCTTTGCCGGTGTGATCGGCGGGCTGCTCGGCTTCGGTCTCGTCGGCCTGTTCGTCGGGCCGGTGACATTGGCGGTAACGTTCACACTGCTGGATACCTGGGTGAAGAGCCGTGAGCCTGCGAAACGCGGCGTGCCATGAGCGACCGGCAACCACGACGGGCCGGATAACAGCGCCAGGGAGATGACACATGGCTCTCAAGCCCTCGCTGAACTGGTTGCTGGCCTTCGTGCCGGTCACGCTGGTGCTGGAGGCACGCCACGCCGCCGCACCGCTGGTGTTCTTCGCCGCGGCGCTGAGCATCGTGCCCATCGCCGCACTGCTGGTGCATGCCACCGAGCAGCTGGCGGTACGCACCGGCGATGCGATCGGCGGGCTGCTCAACGCCACGTTCGGCAACGCACCGGAGCTCATCATCGCCACGGTGGCGCTGAAGGCAGGCCTGATGCAGATGGTGCTGGCCTCGATCATCGGCGCCATCCTGGCCAACCTGCTGCTGGCGCTCGGCCTGGCCTTTTTGCTGGGCGGCCTGAAGAAGCACGACCAGGAGTACAACGCCGGCGCGGCGCGCGTCTACAGCAGCATCATGCTGATCACGGTGGTCTGCCTTGCAGCGCCGGGAACGTTCGAAACCCTGTTCGGTACCGAGGCAGCCGCGCTGCGCTCCGATGCGATCAGCATCGGCCTGGCGGTCATGCTGCTCGCGCTCTATGTACTCTACCTGGTGTTCATGCTGCGCACCCATCCGGAACTGTTCGTCAGCAAAGGCGGCGGCGCCGAGGCGCACGAGGCGCAGTGGAGTGTCGGCCGCGCCGTGGCTACGCTGGTCGCGGCTTCCGTGGGTGCCGCCTTCATGAGCGAAGTCCTCGTCGGTGCCGCCGAGGCCACGGGCGAGCAGCTCGGCATGTCCCAGGCGTTCATCGGCGTGGTGCTGCTCGCACTCATCGGGGGGGCCGCCGAGCTTGGTGCGGCGGTGACGATGGGCGTGCGCGACCGGCTGGACCTGAGCATCGGCATCGCGCTCGGCAGCTGCATGCAGATAGCGCTGTTCGTCGCCCCGGCCCTGGTGCTGCTGAGTTACCTGGTGGCGCCAGAGCCGCTGCGGCTGGAGTTCGGCAGGACCGCGGTCGGAGCGCTGTTCTTCAGCGTGCTGATCGGTGCCGCCGTATGCAGCGATGGCCGTTCCAACTGGTACAAGGGCGTCCAGCTCGTCGCCGTGTACCTGGTGATCGCTCTGCTCATGTATCTCGCTCCCGGAACCTGATGGTGGGGCAGGGGAACCCTGGCAGCATGGAAAGTATCGTCGGTCATCGTTACCTGCGGGCGGGCGTGCTCGGCTTGCTGCTCGCCACCACGGCCGCCACCGCGGCCGGGCTGCCACCGATCAGCGCTCCGCCGACCGGCGAGCAGCGGCCCGGCAAGTTCGTCTGGGCCGACCTGGTCACTCCGGACGTCGTCGGGGCGCAACGCTTCTACGGCGGGCTGTTCGGCTGGTCGTTCGCCGGGCTCGGCAGCGGAAGCCGCACCTATACCCTGGCCTATGTGGCCGGTTACCCGGTCGCTGGCATGGTGCAGCGTGCACCGGATCCCGAGCAGGCACGCCAGTCGCGCTGGGTCGCGTTCATGTCGGTACCCGATGTCGCGGCGACGGTGCGTCGCGTGACGGAGCAGGGTGGTACCACCCTCATTCCGGCGCGTCGCGTCGAGGGGCGCGGTGACATGGCGATCCTCGCCGATCCCGACGGCGCCCCATTTGGTGTCATCCGGTCCTCCAGCGGGGATCCCGAAGATTTCCTGCCTGGCATCGGTGACTGGATCTGGGCGCTCTACCAGAGCCCTGATGCCAGTGGCGCCGCCGCCTTCTACCAGGATATCGGCGGCTACGAAGTCCTCCGCGATAGTCGCTTCGAGGACACCCCACATTTCATGCTGGTGGCGGGCGGGTACGCGCGTGCCAGCCTGGCGGAGATTGCTGCCGAACGTTCCGGGATGCGGCCGGACTGGCTCTACTTCCTGCGTGTGAGGGATGTGGCGGCGACGGTCGCCCGGGCGACTGCGCTCGGTGGGCGCGTGATCGTGGCGCCGCAGGCGCGGGTCCTCGACGGGCGCATCGCCGTCATTGCCGATCCGGGCGGTGCGCCCGTCGGCCTGATGGCATGGGACGAATCCGGTGCGGAGGATAGATGACATGAGGTGCGTCAGGCTCTCCTGCAGCCTCGCCCTGCTGCTCATGCTGCTGGCCGGTTGTGCCTCGGACGGCTACAGCAGCAGTTCCAGCGTTTCGGTGGGCTACGGTTTCTACTACGGCCACTCCTGGTACGACAACCCGTACTACTGGTATGGGGATCCCGACTACATCGTCGTGCCGCCAGACCGGCCTGGCGAGCCAGGCAGGCCCGGTGGGCCGGATGGCCCGGCACGTCCCGAGCAGCCCATCGCCAAACCGCCGCAGGGGAATCGCCCGGAGACGCTGCCCGCGCCGTCGGCATCGATGCGGTCAGCACCCACAACATCGAGCCAATCGCGCATGCCCTCGGCACAACCGCGCATGTCGAGCCCCTCATCGCGCGCATCGATCCCGCGCGCGTCGCGTGGTGGCGGCATGCGTCGGCGCTGAGCGGGCGGATGCCGGAGACTTCTGGCATGAGCTACGCCAGTCATCGCTACGCCATCCTGTTCGGCTCGCTGCTCGCCACGCTGGGTGCGCTGCCACTGCTGCGGCCGCTCGGCTTCGACGGCGACTGGATCGAGGTGTTCCTGGCGGTCAACCTGCTGGCAGCGGTTCTCGCCGTCGGCGCGGGCTGGCTGCGCCGGCTGGCGCTCGCCGTGCTGGCGGTGGCGCTGCTCGCCCGCATCGGTGCCGCCTCACTGGGGCTGGCCGTGCTGTCCCACGGCAGCCGCGGCATCTGGTCGGTGCTGGCGTTCCTGGCGATGGCCAGCGCGCTGAAGGCAGCGTTGCAGGGCGGGGCCATCGACACCGAGAAGATCTGTGCGGCGCTGAGTGTCTACCTGCTCGCCGGGTTCTTCTTCGGCCTCACCTACGCGGCGATGGACAACACCACGCCGGGTGCACTGACGGTCGGCGGCGCCGTCGAGCCCACGGGCCTGTCGGTGCCGACCGCCATCTACTTCAGCTTCATTACGCTGGCCTCGTTGGGCTATGGCGACGTGCTGCCTGTGAGCGACGCCGTGCGCGGCCTCGCCGCAATAGAAGTCATCGGCGGCCAGCTCTACCTGGCCGTGATGGTGGCCCGCCTGGTCGGCGCGTGGCGTTGACGGCCATGCCCTTCAGAAATACTTGAGCCACGAGTCCGGGTGCTCCGCCTTCACGGTCCGGTACCAACGGCAGGCCGGATAGAGCAGCACCAGCATCATCGCGGCCACGACGTACGTGGTGACCAGGCCGCCCGCACCGCGCAGGCCGAAGTACGTGGCTGGTATCTCGAATGCGAGCCGGTGGGCCAGGTAGAAAAACATGGCAGTCTGGCCGAACACCAGCAGCGGCCCGTTCTCGCGCACGCCGATGCGCAGCTCCAGCCGGCGCAGCGCGGCCAGGCCGAGGCCGAGCAGCCCCAGTTCCAGGGTGAAGTAGGTCAGCGAGGGCGGGTACTTGCTCACGTGCAGCCACTGTTGCCAGGAACCATCTGCGCGGTGCAGGAACATGTCGCCGTAGCCGCCCACGTAGCGTACGGCCAGGAACAGCACGATGGCAGCGGCACCGGCGACGGCGAGGACCGTCGTGCCCGGTACCCTGCTCAGGCCTGAGTGGTAGCGCAGCAGATGACGGCCGAGCACCCAGCCGAGCACCATGATTGCGAGCCACGGCAGCAGGGGATACTTGATGACCATGGTGTCGCTGCCGTAGGTGGCGACGAGGAGCGCGGCGAGCGGCGAGGACGGGCCCGGCGGCTGCCACACCCAGCCGGTCGGAATCTCCCCGAGCAGCATCCACCCCAGCGCGAGGCTGCACAGCGCCCAGCTCGGCAGGCGGCGCAGCGCGGCCATGCACATCATCGCGAGCCCGATCGCGAGCAGCACCTGCAGGGTCCAGCGCCCCGAGCCGAGCGATATGACGGTGAGGTCGAGCAGCGCGATGATCGCGCCGCGCACCAGGATGAACTTGTCGATCTCCCAGGCGTCGACGCCCCGGGCGACGCGGCGCTCGACACTCAACGCGAGCGAGGTGCCGGCGAGGAGCACGAACGTCGGTGCGCAGATATGCGTGAGCCAGCGCGTCAGGAACTCCGCGCCGGGCAATGCCGTCGTGGCGGCGTCCGGATACATCGCCGAGTCGTGCGACAGATGGCTGCCGTCGAACGCCATCGAGGCATGGTCGATGACCATCAGCACCATGGCGATGCCGCGCATCCAGTCGATGGTGGCGATGCGACCGGCGGGAACCGGAGTGCCTGTCATCGGTGCCGGCGCCTCGGCGCCAGGCTGCAGGCCTGGCGAGGTACCGGAGCTGACGTTCCTGGATTCCATCGTGCCTCCGGGGGCGAACCACCGCAACGTTGCTACCTGGTCAGTAGGTCCTGAGACCCGCGGCACGGAACGTCGCACAGGCGCGCTCGACCTGCCCGGCCGACGGTGGCTCGACGTCGTCGAGCTTGTAGCTGATGCCGAGTTGCTGCCATTTGTAGCGGCCCATCTGGTGGAAGGGCAGCACATCCACGCGTTCGACGTTGCCGAGGCCGGCCGCGAAGCGGGCGATGTGGTCGACCTCCGCCGGATCGTCGGTAAGGCCAGGCACCAGCACGAAGCGCAGCCAGATCGGCCGGCGCCTTGCGGCGAGCCGTTCCGCAAACTGCCGGGTCGGTCCCGGTTCCCGGCCGGTCAGGTGGCGGTGCTTCGCCTCGTCCCAGGCCTTCAGGTCGAGCAGCACGAGGTCGGCCAGGTCCAGTTCGGCGTCGCTCAGCCGCTCGCCGTAATAGCCATTCGTGTCGAGCGCCGTGTGGATTCCCATCCCTTTCGCGGCCTGGAACATCTTCACGACGAAGCGGTCCTGCATCAGGGGCTCGCCGCCGCTGATGGTGAGGCCGCCCGACATGACCTTCAGGCCATGGCGGTACTTGCGCAGCTGCTCCGTTGCCCGGGTGACGGCGACGGGAATGCCATTGCGCATGGTCCAGGTGTCGGGGTTGTGGCAATACAGGCACCGCCACATGCAGCCCGTCGTCCAGGCGACGACCCGCACACCGGGTCCGTCCACCGTCGAGCCCGTGGTGAAGGAATGCAGGAATCCCATGTCGCCGCTGGCAAGCGCCGAACGCACATCCGTTTCCGGGACGTCCTTTCCCAGGTCCACGCGGAGGTCGAATGGGCTCTTTGCCTCGAGGGCGGCGGGCTTTTGCACGACTTTGCCGGTCATGGCGTCACGCTCCGTGGAAGGTCCGCGTGATGACGTCCATCTGCTGCTCGCGGGTCAGGCGCACGAAGTTCACCGCGTAACCCGATACCCGGATGGTGAGTTGCGGGTACTTTTCCGGGTGCTCCATGGCATCCATGAGCGTCTCGCGCGTCATCACGTTGATGTTCATGTGGAACCCGGTGGCGCCGAAGTACGCATCCAGCATGGCCGTCAGGTTGGTGATGCGGTCGTCCGGCACCCGCCCGAGGCCGGTCGGCACGAGCGATGTCGTCAGCGAGATGCCGTCCTGTGCGTCGCGATAGGGAATCTTCGCCACCGAGTAGGCCGAGGCATGGATGCCGTAGGCGTCCCGGCCGTGCATCGGGTTGGCGCCCGGCGCGAACGGCTCACCCTGGCGGCGGCCGTCCGGCGTGTTGCCGGTGGCCTTGCCGTACACGACATTCGAGGTGATGGTGAGGATCGACTGCGTGTGTACCGCATCCCGATAGGTCGGATACTTGCGGAGCTTGCCCATGAACGTGCTGACAGCCCAGGCGGCCAGATGGTCGACGCGGTCGTCGTTGTTGCCGAAGACCGGAAACTCGCCCTCGGTCTGGTAATCCGTCACCAGGCCGGTCTTGTCGCGCACTACCCGCACCTTCGCGTACCTGATCGCCGAGAGGCTGTCGGCGATGACCGAGAGGCCGGCCATGCCGAAAGCCATGGTGCGCAGCGGCGCGTAGTCGTGCAGCGCCATCTCGATGCGCTCGTAGGCATACTTGTCATGCATGTAGTGGATGACGTTCATGGCGTTGACGTACACGCCAGCCAGCCAGTCCATCATCTTCTCGAACCGGTCGCGCACGTCGTCGAAGTCGAGGGTGTCGCCCTTGACCGGCTCGAAGGCAGGCGCCACCTGCTCGCCGCTCATCTCGTCGCGGCCGCCGTTGATGGCGTAGAGCAGGCACTTGGCCATGTTCGCCCGGGCGCCGAAGAACTGCATCTGCTTGCCGAGTGCCATCGGTGAGACGCAACAGGCGATGGCGCTGTCGTCACCCCAGTACTGGCGGATGATCCCGTCGCTCTCGAACTGCAGGGAACTGGTGTCGATCGCCACCTTGGCGACGAAGCGCCGGAACCCGTCCGGCAGTCGTGGTGCATAGAGAATCGTCAGGTTCGGTTCCGGTGCGGGTCCGAGGTTGTACAGCGTCTGCAGCATCCGGAAACAGTTCTTCGTCACCAGCGGCCGGCCGTCGTCACCGGCGCCACCGATCGACTCGGTGACCCAGGTCGGATCGCCGGCGAACAGCGCGTCGTACTCGGGGGTGCGGAGAAAACGCACGATGCGCAGCTTGATGACGAAATCGTCGATGATTTCCTGTGCCTGCGATTCGTCGATCAGGCCTTCGGCCAGATCCCGTTCGAAATAGATGTCGAGGAACGTGGACACGCGGCCGAGCGACATGGCCGCGCCGTTCTGCTCCTTGACGGCCGCCAGGTAGCCGAAGTACAGCCACTGAACGGCCTGCCGGGCGGTCGCTGCCGGGCCGGAGATGTCGAACCCGTAGGCAGCGGCCATCTGCACCAGCTCGTTGAGCGCGCGAGTCTGCTCGGCCAGCTCCTCGCGGTCGCGGATGATGTCCGCAGTGGACATCACCGCATCGAGGGCGGCCTTTTCTGCCTGCTTGTGCTCGATCAGGCGCTTGACGCCGTAGAGGGCCACGCGGCGGTAGTCGCCGATGATGCGCCCGCGCCCGTAGGCATCGGGCAGGCCGGTGAGGATGTGCGAGCTGCGGCAGCGGCGGATGTCGGCGGTGTAGGCATCGAACACCGCGTCGTTGTGCGTCCTGCGGTACTTGGTGAAGGTCTCGACCACGGCGGGATCCGGCTGGTACCCGTAGGTCTTCAGGGCGCTGGCAACCATGCGGAACCCGCCATACGGCATGATCGCGCGCTTCAGCGGTGCGTCGGTCTGCAGGCCGACGATGACCTCGTTGTCCCGGTCGATGTAGCCGGGCGCGTGCGCCGTGATCGAGCTCGGCACCTGCGAGACGTCGAGTATCCCCTTGCGGCGCTCCTCGACGAACAGATCCTGCAGCTTGCGCCAGATGCGCCCGGTGCGCGGTGTCGCCGGGGCGAGGAATGACTCGTCGCCTTCGTACACCGTGTAGTTCTGCTGGATGAAATCGCGGACGTCGATCCTGCTCTGCCAGGCCCCGGCCGTGAAGCCGCGCCAGGGCGAGGCAGGCGGCCCGGTGCGGTCCTTTTCTGGTGCGGTTGCAGCCATCGTTCGCTCCTTCATGTCAGGCCAAGCAGGCGCCCGGTATGCCTGGCGATCATCAGCTCCTCGTTGGTCGGGATCACCCAGGCCGACACGCGGCTGCCGGCCCGGGAAATCCTGGCCGCGTTGCCACTGTTGGCAGCGTCATCGAGCTCGATGCCGCACCACGCTGAGGCCTCGCTGATGCGGCGGCGGACCTCGGCCGAGTTCTCGCCGATGCCGGCAGTGAACACCAGGCCATCGAGACCGCCGAGCGCCGCGGTCAGGGCGCCGATCTCCTTGGTCACGCGGTACACGAAGTAGTCGACGGCAAGGCGCGCCGCGGGTTCCGCGCTCTGCAGCAGGTCGCGCATGTCGTTGCTGGTGCCGGAGATGGCCAGCAGTCCCGACTTCCGGTAGAGGATCGCCTCGACCTCCTGTGCCGACAGCCCGAGATTCTGGAACAGGTAGAGAACCACGCCCGGATCGACCGCGCCGGGCCTCGTGCCCATGCACAGCCCGTCGAGCGCCGTGAATCCGAAGGTGCTGTCCACGCTGCGCCGATTGCTCATGGCGCACAGGCTCGCCCCGCTGCCGAGGTGCGCCACGATCACGCGCCCTGCGGCGATTTCCGGCGCCGCCTCCGGCAGCACCGAGGCGACGTACTCGTAGGACAGGCCGTGAAAGCCGTAACGTTGCACGCCGGTGTCGCGGATCTCCTTCGGCAGCGCAATGAGCTCGGCGACCGCGCTGTGGCCCCGATGAAAGCTGGTGTCGAAGCAGGCGACCTGCGCCACGTCGGGCAGGCGTGCGGCGACCGCCTCGATTGCCGCGAGGTTGTGGGGCTGGTGCAGGGGCGCCAGGGGCACCAGTTTGCGCAGATCCGCCATGACCTCCGGGGTGACGAGGGCCGGACCCGCATGGCTGGCGCCGCCATGGACGACACGGTGACCGACGCCGAGCACGCGTCCGCCGCCAAAGCGCTCGCGCAGCCAGTTCGCCAGCGAGTCGAGTGCTGTGCCCGCGTCACGGACCGCTCGGCCCAGGTCTTCCCTGGCCAGGGTGGCGCCATCGGCACCCCGGGCAGAAAACCGCGGTACGGTGCCGATGCCCTCGATCTGGCCGCGCGCTTCCAGCCGCCAGGCCTGCGCGGCGGGTCGCGCGTACACGGAGAACTTGAGGCTCGACGAGCCGGCGTTCAGGACCAGTACGTAATCGCTCGCGGGTGCCACGATGCTACCTGGACTTCGCCCCGCGCCGGGCGTGGGCGGCCATCATCGCCACGGCACAGCTTGCCATGCGCGCGCGCACGCTGTCGGCGCGGCTGGTGAGGATGATCGGCACGCGCGCGCCGAGCACGAGGCCGGCGCTGTCGGCATTCGCCAGGAACGAGAGCTGCTTGGCGAGGATGTTGCCCGCCTCGAGATCCGGTGCGAGCAGGATGTCCGGGTCGCCCGCCACCTCCGAGCGGATGCCCTTGATCTTCGCGGCTTCCTTGCTGATCGCATTGTCGAAGGCCATCGGGCCGTCGAGGATGGCGCCCTTGATCTGCCCGCGCTCGGCCATCTTGCAGAGCGAAGCGGCATCGATGGTCGCAGGCATCTTCGAGGTGACGGTCTCGACCGCGGCCAGGATGGCGACCTTCGGCTTTTCGACGCCGAAGGACACTGCGAGATCGATGGCGTTCTGGCAGATGTCTGCCTTGTCCTCGAGCGTCGGCGCAATGTTGATTGCCGCATCGGTGACCAGGAGCGTCTTGTGGTAGGTCGGAACGTCCATGACGAACACGTGGCTGAGTCGCCGTCCCGTGCGCAGGCCGGTCTCGCGCGCCACTACGGCACCGAGCAATTCATCGGTGTGCAGGCTGCCCTTCATCAGCAGCTCTGCCTTGCCCTGCCGGACCAGCTCGACCGCTTTGGCCGCCGCTTTGGGTCCGTCACCGGCCTCGACGATCTCGCATTGGCCGAGCCTGATATGGCCCTTTTTCGCCACGCCTTTGATCGCGGCGGCAGGCCCGACCAGGATCGGCGTGATGAGCCCGGCCTCGCCCGCCTCGATGGCGCCGGCGAGCGCCGTTTCTTCGCAGGGATAGGCCACCGCCGTGGGGATCGGCACCAGAGCTCTGCAGCGCTCCAGCAGTTTCTCGTATTTTCCGGTTCCGGTCTTTCTGCTCATGACTTGCTGTTCGCCGCCGGCGCCGGCCGGACGGCGGGTCCAGTCTCCCTGAGTAAGAAGGTCAGAATGATCGCCAGCCCCACGCCGTAGAGCAACGGTTCGAAGGCCGACTGGTAATGCTCACGGATCATCGTCTCCGCGCCCCCGGCCGCGTTGCGCAGCAGCGCCGCGAACACGGGACCCAGCAGCGCGCTGAAGGTGAAGTTGATGAAGTTGATCACCCCGGTGGCCGTGCCGCTGACTTCCGGTGGATTGGCTTCCTTGATCACGGAATAGGGCAGCATCGCGGCGCCCGAGGCGATGCCCGTTACGAGGCCGAGCACGTAGGGTGGAAAGACGTCCGTCGGGCCATGCAGGATCCAGGCGAGGCAGGCGAGCAGCACCAGCGCCGCACCGATGATCACCGGTTTGCGGCGTCCCAGCCGGTCGGAAACGAAACCAAGCAGCGGGCAGCCGATGATCCAGCCGAACGGAACCGTTGCCGAGCGCATTACCGCCTCGGTGTAATCATGACCGATCGCCTCCTGCACATAGCGTACGCCCCACACCATGTCGAAGATCGTGGTGGGGATGAACATCAGGCCGGCGATCATGCCGCACAGAAGCGATTGCGGATTGCGGAACACGGTGCCGAACGCGCCCAGCATGCTTTTCCGCCCGTCGCCATGCTGCGCCGGCGGTGCCTGCGGCGGCAGCAGCACGAAGAGCAGCACGCAGATCAGGAGGCCGGCAATGCCCATGCCGAACCAGAACTGGTTCCAGGCGAGGCCGGCGCTGATCGCCGGTCCCACCATGAACTGCCCGGCCGAGCCGCCCGCCATGCCGAACATCTGCGTGGCGCCGATCAGCGTCGCAGCCAGCGAGGCGGGGAAGTTCTTGGTGGCGATGTAGATCGCGCCAACGAGGGCAAACACTCCACCGGCGCCCTGCAGCAGGCGCCCGATGCTGGCGAGTTCGTTCTGCCCGGTGCTGAAGAGCAACGCACCGATGCCGACCGCTGCGGCACCGAGCGGCACTACCTTGCGCGGTCCCAGGCGGTCCATGGCAGCGCCAGCCACGAGGCTGAACGGCGAATAGCCGTAGTAGAACAAGCCGACCAGCGCAGCCACGGCAGTTGCCGAGAGACCGAACGCCTCCGACATCTGCGGCATCATCACCGCAGGCGCCGAGCGTAGCATGTACTGGTAGAAGTAATAGACGGCCGCGATCAGCCAGGCGATCGCGGCCGTCCGGACTGCACTTTTCATGCGGCTGTCTCCGGCGACAGCCGCTCCCTGGGCATCACGTTGCTAACAGAGCACCACCGATACGGCGAGGCCGCCCTCCGAGGTCTCCTTGTACTTCGTGTTCATCTCCCTGGCGGTGAGGGCCATGGCATCCACCGTCGTGTCGAAGTCGAGGCGACGGTCGGCGGGAATCTCGTTGCTGGCGATCATGAACCCGGTCCAGGCCTTCACCGCGCCGAACGCGCAGCGCTCGATGCAGGGCACCTGGACGTATCCGGCAACCGGGTCGCAGGTCATGCCGAGGTGATGCTCCAGCGCCGACTCCGCCGCATTGGCCACGACCTGGTCGTCGAAGTCATGGGCCTGGGCGATCAGGGCCGCTCCCATGGCCGAGGCGACGCCGATCTCGGCCTGGCAGCCACCTTCGGCGCCGGACAGGGTCGCGTTGTGCTTGCACAGGTAACCGATCACCGCGGCAGCCATCATGCCGTCGCGGATCTTCTCCTGCGGCAGCTTGCGCCCGCCCTCGCCGAGGGCATACACGATCGCGGGAATGACGCCGGCCGAGCCACCGGTCGGTGCCGTGACCACGAGGTGGCCGCGCGCATTCTCCTCCGACCCGGCCAGGGCGTAAGCGGCCACGACCCCGACGCCACGCTGGCGCTCGTACTCGTCGTCCATGGCGCGCTTGTACACCTCGCCAGCCTTCGTCTTGAGCTTGATCGGACCAGGCAGCGTACTGACGGGCATGCTCAGGCCGGTCTTGACGATGTTGACCATCGCCGTCGCGATCTTGTCGAGGAACGCATTGACCTCGGCCTCGGTCTTGCCCGATACCGCGATCTCGTTGGCCATGCCGACCTGTGCGATGGAGAGCTTGTCACGGCGCGCATGCGCCTGCAGCTCCTTCATGGTCGCGTACGGGTACTTCGGCTGGCCCTTCTTCGGTGGCGTATAGCCCTTCCACTCGATGAATCCGCCGCCCACCGAGTAGTACTCCAGCTCGTGCAGCACCTTGTCACCGGCGAGCAACTTGCAGGTCATGGTGTTCGGGTGCGGGAAATCACCCTTCGGTGAATCGTAGATGATGTCCTTGAGCGACAGGGTGTGCGTCTTGCTGCCGAGCTTCACCGGGAAGGTCTGCCCGGGCTGGTCGCGCAGGCTGTCGAGGAATGCCGGATCGACGGTCGCCGGCTCCTTGCCGATCAGGCCGGCGAGGCAGGCGCGCTCGGTGCCGTGTCCCTGTCCGGTTGCGCTCAGGCTGCCGTACAGGTGGACCTTGAGGCCAGTCGCCTGGTCGAGCTGGCTTTTTGGCAGTCTCGTGCAGCGGTTGTAGAAATCATAGGTGATGCGCATCGGGCCGATGGTGTGTGAACTGGAAGGCCCGGGTCCAACCTTGTAGAACTCCTCGAGCACGGTCATCACCGGTCCCTTGGATCGCTTGACGACGTCGAGATCGGGCGACAGCGGCACGTTGGGTGACGTCGCCGCGGCCGCCGCCGCCGCCTGCGCGTCGGTTGCGAGCGTCCGTCCGGTGAGGACGGCGGTTGCGCCGATCAGGGCGCTGCGCATGAGGAAGGCACGGCGGTCGACACCTGCCGGAATGTCGGTCGGATCGATCGGGGTATCGAGCGGGAGGTTCTCGTCGCGGTCGTCGACGTGAGACATGACTGGCTCCTTGGGGTTTTCCGGGGTCCAGGCCGCGTGCGATGGCAGCAACGAACGGGCCATCGGCAATCGCCCGGCTCCGCGACAAGACTGATCCAAAAAAAACTTCCGGGCAAGCGGTTTGTGCCCGGCCCGACTGCTGGACTGGCGGCAGGGCCTGGGCAAGAATTGGGTCACCGCAGCGTCACCGCCGCGGCTTGTGCATTGCGTGACATGAGCCCTGCGCAGGCATCTGTCACTACCGGTTCCGGAGATCACGTCCATGCCTGCCGACATCATCGACAGCCAGCCTGGCCTCATCACGCTGCGGGTCACCGGGGTTCTGACCCAAACCGAACTCGCGGCGGTACAGACACAGGCCGCAGCCCGGATGGTGGCCGGCGCGACGGTGCGGATCCTGGTGCTCCTCGAGGCGTTCTCCGGTTGGGAGAAAGATGGCCAGTGGGGCGACTTCTCCTTCCAGGATGCTTTCGACGAGCAGATTGCCCGCATGGCCATCGTCGGCGACGAATGCTGGCGCGACCTGACGCTGCTGTTTACCGCACAGGGCTTGCGTGCATTTCCGATCGAGTTCTTTCCTGCGGGACAACGCCGGCGCGCGCAGCAGTGGCTCGCCGCCGGCTGACCGCAGGCGCAACGACGCTCGCTGCGTCATCGGTGGCACCAGCCGGGCGTCAGAACCGGTAGGTCAGCCCGGTGGCGAGCACCTTCACGTCGTCGAAGTTGAAGCCGTATTCGGCAAAACCTTCCCA
This sequence comes from Pseudomonadota bacterium, assembly GCA_963205295.1. GTDB lineage: Bacteria > Pseudomonadota > Gammaproteobacteria > Steroidobacterales > QUBU01. The sequence goes on along the minus strand of CAUJIY010000117.1, from coordinate 5,754 downwards.
GTGCTGGTTCAGTGCCGCGGAGATTCCGAGCGACGGATTCCACGGATTTTTCGGACCCTGGTCGGCTTCGAAGCTCACCCGGCCGACGTCCGGTACATCGATAGAGGCACGCGCGACATTGCGCGTATCCCAGTACATCAGGCCGGCCCAGATGCGGGTCGGTACGCGACCGAACTGCCCGTTCCAGCCGGCGCGGGTCGAGACCACCAGGGCGCGGAAGGTGTCGTCGAAACCGATATCGGTCTGGGAATAGTTGGCGTCCACCATCATGAAGAACTGAGCATAGCCGGCGGCCACCGTCAGCCCGAGACCGCCCACCACGCCGTCGAGGCTGGTATCCCCCGTCAGCGAGAAAGTCCGTGAGCCGGGCAGGGGGCCAGGGAGGGGAACCGTGACCAGCGCCCGTGTCGTCGATTCGTTGTCGATGGCTCCGAGCAGAGCGTAAAGGTTCAGGAACGGCAGCAGCCAGGCATCGAAGCGTGCCAGCGCGACGTCGACATGGCTGGTCGAGCCCAGATCGACGTAATCGCTGACGCTCGACACGGGCGCGCCATCGACACCGATCCGGAGGTCGTCGACCTCGATGTCGCGTTCCAGGTAGTTGTAGATCGCCGTTACGCCGAACGGCAGCGGCAGCTCGTAGCCGCGCTCGCGTGCTTCGTCGGCCATGAGCGGCAGAAACGAGGACCAGCGCTCCTCGGCGCCGGTCGCCGCTTCCTGTTGCGGGCCGTCTGCCGCTCGTGCTGCAGCAGCGGTGCAAACGATCGTGAGCAGGGCCAGGGCTGTTCCTGCCGAAGTGCTGCATGGAATCCTCATGTCACCTTCTCCCCGGAGAGCGCCGGTCGTCCAGCTGGTCTGGCTTCACGGCCGCAGCCACGGGCTGCCGAAAATCACGTAGATGACGGGGTCGTCCGGCCCGAACGCGAGATCGATACCCATGTGCAGGCCATAGCGGCGTGCGAGCAGATAACGAAAGCCGGTTCCACCTGCAGCCACCGACCGCTCGTCGTCTGTCCCGGATATCGTGCTGCCGTGAGCGAGCCCGGCGCCGAGGAAACCGACCATGCTGAAGCGTGGGTGGAACTGCCAGCGCAGCTCGGCCTCGGCATCGACGGTGGTCTCGCCCTGGTAGCTGATGGCCTGCACGCCGCGGAGTTTAACGTATGGCCTGAGGAAGAACGGCGTACCGTCGGTGCTGGTGCGGGCCGTACCCCGCAGCGCGAAAAACCAGTCCGGGGCCACCGGCCGATACCAGATTCCGGTCAGCGCCATCGTCTCGAAGTCGCGGTCGCTGCCTAATGCCGCGCGGAACAGCGGCACGGAGACGTCCACGTACCAGCCGCGGACGGGTGTGAAGAAGTTGTCGCGGTGATCCAGCGTCAGCGACGGGGTCAACACGCCGAGGCGCAGGTCGCGGTCTGCAGGGTCGATGGGCGCCAGGCCCAGGTCCGGCGCACCGAATTCGACCGTGGTATTGACGAGCGCGTAGCGTGCGCCGAACCACAGCCGCGAGTCGCCCCAGCGATAGCTGGCACCGGCCGTGCCGCCGCGCGCCTCGATGCCATAATCGAGAGGATCATTGCCGGGGTCCGACCCGCTGCCGAGGCCGAAGAATTCGAGGTTGAGGTCGATGTCGGCAATACCCGCCTGGGTGCGCAGGCGCCCATCGAGCCAGGTGCCGAGGTGACCCGCCGCGAGCCCCTGGCTGTCGTTCTCGGTGATCAGGCCGCCGACCGCGGTGATGTTCGGGCGCATGTCGGCCTTTGCAGCAGCGCCTTCCCGGCGATCGATGAACACGAGGGCAGCGGCGGCACCGTAACCAACCGCGGGTTCCGTGATCGGCATGGCCACCGGCACGAAACCATAGGCGGTGTCCAGGAAGCCGCCCAGATCGAACCAGCCATCCTCCGCGTCGGTGAACCGGGCAGACCCGGTCGTCGTGGTGTCGGCAGCAGCGGCCGCGGCCGCTACGGCGATTGCCGCCATGCCGACGAGCGCTGTCAGATGGCGGTGAGCGGCGCGCAAGGCAGCGGTTCGCCGGACATTGGTCCGTGTCAGAAGCGCACCGTCACACCACCGAAGATTTCCCATTGCAGCAGCAGGTCGCCGCTGGCGCGAAACGCACAGCCGGACCCTGCAGGACCGGATCCGCAGAACAGGGCGCTGTCGCTGTCGATCACCGATCCCAGCATGCGGCCCTCGATCCGGCCACCGATGCGGCTGGCGGGAAACAGCTGGGCGCCGAGGCCGATGCCGAAACCGAACACCGTGTCCGAATCGTAGCCGGCGGCATCCGGACTCAGGTGCGCAGCGCCGAGGCCTGCCGCGAGGAAGGGGCGCACGTTCTCGCCACCGCCGACGTAGGTGCCGCCGACGAGATAGTGGGTGATGTCGAGGTCCAGAGCGGGGTCGACCCCGGCAGGGACACCACCGAGCCCGACCGACTGGCGGGCGAAGTAGAACTCCCACTCCGTATAGGCGTCGCCTGCCAGCGTGTCGAACGGCGCATTGACGATGAAACCGGCCATTGCGTCATCGTCGAGATCGATATCGGCGCCGCTCTCCCCGCTGTCGTCGTCCTTGCCGTCGAAGCTGCCGCCCATGCGGTAGCCGATCACCGGCGTGACGGATACGCGGTACTCACCGGCCTCGCCGGCGTTCACGGCCGTAGAGGCGATCGTGATCAGGAGCGTAGCCAGGAGTGTCGGCGGTGTGCGCATGCTGGGTCTCCGGACGGCAGCAATTTCGATCGGCAGTATATGGCCAGCGTGGCGTCGTGCGTGAAACAATGAGGCCGGAATACCACTTGCCCTGCGGAGTACCGGCGATGACCTGCAAAGTCTGGCTGCTTGCGGCCGCAATGACAGCGCTCCTCGCCTCGGGGTGCGCACGACCGACGAAGGTCGAGAGTGCCTGGGCGCCGGACGCCGTGCCAGGCCAGCGCTTCGGCAATTTCCTGGTGGTCGGAGTCACCCCGAACTACACCGTCCGCTGCCGCTACGAGCGCATGCTGGTGGATTCGCTGGTGACGGCAGGTGTCCGGGCGACGACGAGCTGCTCGAGGATGACGTCGGAGGACCTGCTCACGCGCGAGGCCATCGTTGCTGCGATCGGCGATCTCGACGTGGACGCCGTGCTCTCCACACGGCTGGTGGACGGCAGGGTGCAACTCGAGGAGGGTGGCACGGACGAGGCCCGCGGCGAGGCTTACTACAAGCCGGTCGGCTACGGCTATGACCCCTACTACGGCGCGTTCGGACTGCCGGTCACATACGTCGACTTCGTGTCCGAGCAGCCGTCGCTGACCATCGAGCGCACGCTCGTGCTCTCCAGTAATCTCTACGAGACACGGGGCGCGGGCCTCGTCTACACGCTGGATACCGTGGTCTACGACAAGACCTCGGCGTTCGAGGTGATCGATGCCGTGACCACGGCGCTCGCCGAACGTCTCCGGCGCGACGGCCTGCTGCTGCCGCGGGCCGGCAACTGACCCTGGCTCCGGCAGCGCATCATTTCAGCCGCCGAGGGCGATGGCAGCAGCCACCATGACGGCCCCGAACAGAGTCAGGCGCGTGGCGGCTTTCCAGGGCGGGATGCTGGTGTAGGTGGCCCACCGGTACCCGATCACGAAGAACAGCGTCAGCAGCACCACGTTCGAGACACGCAGCGCCAGCCACGGCTCATCGATGAACACGAAGGGCAGGGCGGCGGGCACGCTGGCGGACACCACCAGGCAGAATACGCCGATGGCAGCGAGCCAGTCTTCGCCGCGTACGCCGAGGTTGCCGGGGGGCGAGCTTCGGACGGTCTCGATGACCTCGCGGTAAAGCGCCTGCCGGCTCTGCGGACTGGTGACCTGGTCGAGGTACTCGTCGAATTCACCCGCCACGGCGGTGAGGGCGTGGACCTCGTTCGGTGTGGTGCGGATGACCCGGCCGATGCGCGCGTAGCGCCCACGGTCGAAAACGCGGCCGAGGATGAGCAGGCCGCCGTCGATGAAGCCCCAGGCGAGGTTACAGCCGATGGTGGCGATGAGCAGGTCGCGCCCGGCTGTGCGCTCCTCGCCGACCACGAAGCCGGCGGTGAGCGTGAAAGTCAGCGTCATGATCAGGCCGAACAACAGTTCGCCGAGGCGTTCACCGGCCGTCAGGTGGCGGGTGATGAAGGGTACTTCCCAGCTCTTCATGGTGGCATCCTTCCCGGCGTAAATGCAGGCGCCGCTGGTTGTGTCCCGCTACAATAGATCGTGGCGCGCCGCACCGGAAGCGGACGGGCCGAGGCCTGATGATCACCGATTTCGCTGCCGAACTACTGCGCTTTTTCCTGCTGGCGTTCCCGGCGCTGTTCTCCATCATCAACCCTCTCGGTGGTGCCTTCGTGTTCCTCGCCGTGACGCGCGGGGCAACGGCTGCGACCCGCAGTCGCCTCGCGCGCCGGGTGGCGCTCAACAGCTTCGTGATGCTGCTGGCGTCGATGTTCGTCGGCGGTTTCGTGCTGCGCATCTTCGGGATTTCCATGCCCGTGCTGCGCGTCGCCGGTGGCGTCATCATCGCCCTGTCGGCCTGGACGCTGCTCAACGCCGGGGACGACACCGCCGAAAGGGGCGCGGTGGTCGAGGAGGCGGGCGTCCGCGATCTGGAACACCAGGCCTTCTATCCGCTGACCATGCCCATGACGACCGGACCGGGCACCATCTCGGTCGCCATCGCACTCGGTACCGGCGGGCGTGTGGAGGCCCATCCGCTGCTGTTCGGCATCTCGGCGCTGGTGACGGCGTGCGTGGTCTGCCTGCTGATCTACGTGCTCTACCGTTCCTCCAGCCGCATCGCGCTGGCGATCGGCGCTACGGCCACGGCGATCGTCGCGCGCCTGTCGGCTTTCCTGCTGTTCTGCATCGGCATCCAGGTGCTGTGGACGGGTGTCGCCGAGCTGATCGCCGGGCTGCCGGTGCGCGGCTGAGACCGGACGCCAGACGGCAATCGAGCGCGCCACCACGCCCGGCCGCAGCCCGGGAACGCCGGGGCCGCTGCTGGCTGCTGCGCGGCCCGCTGGCTTGTGCGATAGTCAGCGCCTGATGTCCGGATCGGGAGACAGGCTCATGGGAACGACGCGCAGGCTGGCAATGTGGATGGCGACCTGGCTCGCGGCGACGGGCGTCGCGGCCGCCGGCGATCTGCCGCAGACCAGCCATGACGGGCTCGAGCTGCGCAAGAGCAAGGTCGCGAGCGTGCTCTACGTACGTCCGGGAGCGGATTTCAGCCGCTACAAGCGCCTGGCCATCCTCGAGTGTCCGGTGGCCTTCAGCGGGGACTGGGAGCGCGAGCAGTCGCGCACCAGGAACCGTCTGTCCGTCGAGGACATGGAGAAGATGAAGAAGGATCTCGCCGCCGAGTTTCTCGGGATCTTCACTGACGAGTTGCAGAACAAGGGTGGTTACCAGATCGTCGGCTCGGCTGCCGACGACGTGCTGGTGCTGCGTCCGGCCATCGTCGATCTGTACGTCACGGCGCCGGACACGATGACGGCTGGTCGCAGCTATACGCTGAGCGAGTCCGCGGGTGCCATGACCCTGTTCCTCGAGATCTACGACTCCGTCACCGGGCAGATTCTCGCGCGGGTCGTCGATCGCGAGACCAGTCGCGGCAGCGGCCGCATCGAGTGGCGCAACGGCGTCACCAACAAGGCCGAAGCCGACCGCATCCTGCGGCGCTGGGCCAGCGCGCTGCGCACGCGGCTCGACGAGGTGCACGGCAA
>CAUJIY010000116.1 GCA_963205295.1 Pseudomonadota bacterium | reverse complement strand
TCCTGCTGCTCTACCAGAAACGCTACCCGATCCCGGGCCCCTATCGCGTCCCGTTCCTGCTCACGGTGGACATCGTCGCCGTCTCGGTGCTGCTGCACACCGGCGGCGGCGTGACGAGCGGCATCGGTGGCCTGCTGGTGGTATTCGTCGGCGCCGCGGCACTGACGCTGCCCGGCCGGCACGCCTTCCTCGCCGCTGCACTGGCCACGCTGGCCGTGCTCGGCGAACAGCTGCTCGCCTTCTCGCAGGGACTCGGCGACACCAACGATTTCATCGCCTCGGGCATCCTCGGCGCGATCATCTTCGCGATTGCCGCCGCCGCCTTTCCGCTGGCCCGCCGTCTCGAGGAGAGCGAAGCACTCGCCCACCAGCGCGGCATCGACCTCGCCAACCTCGCCCAGCTCAACGAGTACATCATCCAGAACCTGCGCGAGAGCATCGTCGTGGTGGACGCGGCGAACGTGGTGCGGCTCATGAACCAGCCGGCGGCCGAACAGCTCGGCTTCCAGCTGCGCGTCGCCAGCCAGCCGCTGCGTCGCGTGTCGGCCGAACTCGCCCGCGTGCTCGAGGCCTGGCGGCGTGGCGAAGAGCGTGGTGCCCAGCCCCCGGCCTTCACCTCGGCCGACGGCAGCACGCAGATCAACACCTACATCGCCCCGCTCGAAGGTCGCAGCGACGGGCCGGTACTCGTGTTCCTCGAGGATGCCGGCGTGCTTGCCGAGAAGGTGCAGCAGTCGAAGCTGGCTGCGCTCGGGCGCCTCACGGCCAGCATCGCCCACGAGGTGCGCAACCCTGTGGGCGCGATGAGCCATGCCGGGCAGCTGCTCGAGGAATCCCCCGCGATCGGCGCCGACGAGCGCCGGCTGCTGCAGATCATCCGCACCAACTCGCGCCGTGTGAGCGAGATCGTCGACAACATCCTGCAGCTCTCGCGCCGCGAGGCGAGCAAGCCCGAGCTGCTGTCGCTCGGCGACTGGGTGCGCGGCTTCGTCACCGAGTTCACCTCGACCATGGAACTCTTCGAGGGTCAGGTGGCCGCGCTGCCGGCCGAGGACGTCGAGGTGCGCATGGATCCCGGGCACCTGCACCAGGTGCTGTGGAACCTGTGCGAGAACGCCGTGAAATACGCCAGCGAGACGGCCGGCGGCATCAGCGTGGAGCTGTCCTGGGGACGCATGGCGGGCAGCCGGCGCCCGTACCTCGAAGTCGCCGACCGCGGACCGGGCATCCACGAGGCCATGCAGGACCGCGTGTTCGAGCCCTTCGCGACCGGACCGAGCGGCGGCACGGGCCTCGGCCTCTACATCTCGCGGGAACTGTGCGAGTGCAACCGTGCCGCGCTGCTGCACGAGCCGCGCAAGGGCGGTGGCAGCGTGTTCCGCATCGTCTTCGCCGACCCGGCACGCTGGGGAACCTGAGCCCATGGGCAAGCCGCTGGCACTGGTGGTCGACGACGAGCCGGACATCCGCGAACTGCTCGCGCTGACCCTGCAGCGCATGGACGTGGAGACCCGCACCGCGGCCGACGTGAGCAGCGCCAAGGCCCAGCTGCGCAGCCGCGAGTTCCAGCTCTGCCTCACCGACATGCGCCTGCCCGACGGCGATGGCCTCGACCTGGTCGCCTGGATGCAGGCGCAGGGCCTGCGCACCCCCGTGGCCGTGATCACCGCCCACGGCAATGTCGAGACGGCCGTGCGTGCGCTCAAGTCCGGCGCCTTTGACTTCATCTCCAAGCCGCTCGACCTCGCCAACCTGCGCAAGCTCGTCGCCAATGCGCTGCGCCTGTCGTCAGCCGCACCGATGAGCGCAGCCGGTGACCGCGTGCGCCTGCTCGGTGACTCGGTGCCGGTCCAGAAGCTGCGCGAGATGATCGCGCGCGTGGCCCGCAGCCAGGCGCCGGTGCACATCACCGGCGAGTCGGGCACCGGCAAGGAACTGGTGGCGCGCATGATCCACGAACTCGGCGCCCGCGTTGCCGGGCCGTTCGTCCCGGTCAACTGCGGCGCCATCCCGGGCGAACTGATGGAGAGCGAGTTCTTCGGCCATCGCAAGGGCTCGTTCACCGGCGCGGTCGGCGACAAGCCGGGACTGTTCCAGTCGGCCGAGGGCGGCACGCTGTTCCTCGACGAGATCGCCGAACTGCCGCTGCCGATGCAGGTGAAGCTGCTGCGGGTGATCCAGGAAAAGACCGTGCGCCCTATCGGCCAGCCGCAGGAGGTGCCGGTCGACGTGCGCATCCTCTCGGCGACACACAAGGACCTGCGCGCACTGGTTGCGGCCGGGCAGTTCCGCGAGGACCTGTTCTACCGCATCAACGTCATCGAACTGCGGGTGCCGCCGCTGCGCGAGCGCGGCAGCGACATCCTGCTGCTCGCCCGGCACCTGCTCGAGCGCCAGGCGCGCGAGCACGGCCTGGCCGCGCCCACGCTCGGCCCCGAGGCGGCAGCCAAGCTGGCCGCCTACGCCTTTCCGGGCAATGTGCGCGAGCTCGAGAACATCCTCGAACGTGCCGTCGCGCTGTGCGCCGGTGGCACGATCGGCATCGACGACATCCAGCTGCAGGCGACCACGGCCCCGCTGGCGGTCGACGAGGGCAACGCGCTCGGCGAACGGCTCGATTCCGTGCAGCGCGACGCAATCCAGAAGGCGCTCGAAGCCAACCGCTACAACAAGACCGCCGCGGCGCGGCAGCTGGGGCTCACGCTGAGGGCGCTGCGTTATCGCATGGAAAAGCTCGGTATGGAGTGA
>CAUJIY010000115.1 GCA_963205295.1 Pseudomonadota bacterium | reverse complement strand
ATGGGGCATGGACTCGACCACAAGCCAGGGGCAGCTTGCCGCCCGCACGCCGGAGGAAATCTCCGCGCGCCTTTACTCACTCGCGAAGAAGATCGACGACAGGCTCGACGCGGGGGAGGCGATCCCGGCCGAGACACTGCGGGCGATTGCCCTGCGACTGCGCTCGTACGCGATCCGGCTGCGCGGGGCAGGAGCACCTTTCCGCTGAACCGGCCGGCCCACCTGGGGGCGGGTCCAGGGCATGCCTGGCGACCGGCGGTGGATCGCGACCTGCCGGGGAGTCCGCCTTGATCGGGCCAGCTGCCAGGCTGGTTTACGCCGGCTGCAGTTCCTCACCGCAGCATGATGGGTCGCGGCGTCTCGGGCATAATCGCCGCGGGTTCCGGCCGTGCCTGACCGCCAGCCGTGGGCGCGAAGGCACAGCCGGCCGTCGCGAAACAGAACGGAGACATGGATATGCCAACGCGCTTCAAGCACGCGGCAGGGACGCTCATTGCTGCCACTACGCTCGTCTGGTCGGCCTTCGCACAGGCTGCCGCCGAGCCGCGGTACACCTACGTCGAGGGCGGCTACACCAACGTGGAGTACGACGACATCGACGTGGACGGTGACGGCCTCGCCCTCGGTGGTTCGTATGCCCTTCACCGGAACGTCCACCTGCTGGCGGACTACCAGGACGTCGACCTCGACGGCAACGCGGATGCGAACGCCCTCGCGCTCGGCGTCGGCGTCAATTTCCCGCTGCGCCAGGGCCTCGACTTCGTCGGTCGCCTGCGCTGGATCAATCAGGAGATCGAGGTTGGCAGCCAGAGCAACGATGAGGACGGCTACGCCTTCGAGGCGGGCATCCGCGCGATGATCAACCCGCAGCTCGAACTCGACGGCTCGATCAGGTACGTGGACATCGACGACGAGGACGACACTTCCATCGTCATCGGCGGCCTGTACGAGCTGACCGCGAACTTCGCCCTCGGCGGCGACATCGAGCTGTCCGACGACTACACGGCGATCTTCCTCAAGGCGCGCTACTACGTCAGCGCACCCTGGCAGCTGCGCTGACGCGCGAGAAGTAGCGGGGGCGTAGCCGGTGCGGTTCAGTCGGCGCTGAACCGCCCGACGACCTGCTCAGGCGCGCATGCCCAGGATGGCCAGGACCTTGAGGCCGTGATGGTCCCAGGTGAGTTCGTCGAACACATGCTCGCGGGCGCGGCGACCCAGCTCCCTGGCCGCGCTGGGATCAGCCAGCAGGTCCTCGATGCAGGCTTTCATGGCCTCCATGTCCCCGGCCGGGAAGATCCTGCCCATGCCCTCGCCCACGGCTGCGCGGATGGAGGGCAGATCGGGGGCCACGATGGGCAGGCCCATGGCCATGTATTCAATCAGCTTCATGGGCGAGGCGTGCACGGCGGCGTTGGGCACCACGGCGATATCCAGGGCCGACAGCAGATCGGGCACGGAATCGATGGGTTGCATGCCGGTGATGTGCACGCGTTCGGCGATGCCCAGGCGCTGGGCCACGGCCATCACCTCGTCGCGCGCTGGCCCGTCGCCGATAAACAGGAAGCGCAGGTTTCTCGCTTGCACCTGCGGGCCGAGCTTCCCGACCAGGTCGTGCAGGCCATGCCAGGAGAGGAATTGTCCCGTACCGCCCAGCACCGTTGCGTTGTCGAGACCGAGGGCCGTCCGCAATTCCTCGCGCTTGAAGGTGCGGTCGAAGCGGTCCCTGGCCACGCCGTTGGTCATGACCTCCAGCTTGAAGGTCTGGCCGAAGCGGGCCTGCAGTTTCTTGCCGAATTCCTCGGTGATGGTGATGTTCAGGTCGGCATTGCGCAGGCACCAGCCCTCGATGCGTTGCGACAGCCAACGCAACACCAGGGGCCGGCTGCGCTGGATGACCACGCTGTCGTTGACTTCCAGCACGTGCGGGATGCCGAACAGGCGGGCTACCAGGGTGGGGGCAAAATTATTGAGTGAGTAGCGCTCGTAGATCAGGTCGGGCCTGGCGGCAAGGCACCGGCCGAGCATCTGGGCGAAGAGCAAGCCGTTGTAGCCCAGCTCGATCATCTCGAACAGCACCTGGGGTGCGCCATCAGCGATCACGCGGTAAAAGCGGCGCAGGCCGGTAGCGGTCGCCTTGCTGGTGTCGCGGGTGGCGCCCATGGGCCCGCTTGCGCTCGCTCCGGCGGGCGCGACTTCTGAAGGATTGCAGCCAGGCAGACAGAGCATGGATACGGAATGGCCCAGGTTGCGGAAAGCCTCGTACATGCCCTTGATGTGCGCGCCCTCGGCGCCTACCCCCTGGGTGCGGTGGGTGTAGAGGATCTTCATGCCGCCGTCACCGCGCGGGCCGATGCGACCGCGGGGCCTGCGACCGTGGTGCAGTCGTGCAGCACACTACTGTGTGCGGCCGCGTTGCGCCGAAACTCACGAAAATTCGTGGACCGCGATCGTTCCATCCGTCGGGCGATCTCGCGCACTCCAAATCCCTGCACCTTCAATAGCGCGGGTTCCTCGTGCTCTCCAAACGACAGGTATCATCCGGAGAGTGGGCGTTCTCACCCGGTCGATGCAACGCGAGCATGAAGAACATTCTCTGGTGTGTCAAAGCCAGGCGTCTCGCCTGGCAACTGATCGAGCTGCAGAGCCACCCCTTTACAGGCGTGCCCGGGAGTTGTCCGACAGGTACCGGGTCGTTGTTCTCGAAGTTGTTGAACTGTGACACCGTTGATACCTTCGAAAACCTGGACCTGATGGCCAATACCATGAGCCAGACTCTGCAGCCGGCAGCCCGACGACGGATGTCCTGTGGCGATGGAAACCACCTGCACCTGACCGGCGACGACGCCAGGCTGGGCGGCACATGACCAACTGGGCCCTCTATGCCGCAGCCGTCCTCATCTGGGGCACGACGTGGTTCGCCATCGGGTTCCAGCTCGGTGTCGTCGGATCGGAGGTGTCACTCGCGTACCGCTTCCTCGCTGCCTCCGCCCTGCTCTTCGCCTGGTGCCGGATGCGGCGACTGCCCCTGCGGTTCGATGCGGCCGGTCATGGCCATTTCCTCGGCATGGGTGCGTTCCTCTTCGGGCTGAACTATCTCTGCGCCTACGCGGCGCAGCTCTACATCGCGTCAGCGCTGAACGCGATGGCGTTCACCGCCATCCTCTGGTTCAACATCCTCAACGCCCGCATCGTCCTCGGCGCGCACATCAGCCGGCGCACGCTGCTCGGCGCCCTGGCGGGCATGATCGGCACGATCGTGATCTTCTGGCCGGAGGTGCGGACGATCGACTTCTCGGACCACACGCTCGTCGGGGCGTCACTCTCGATCGTCGGCGCGCTGTGCGCTTCTTTCGGGAACATGGCCTCTGCGCTGGCTCAGCAGCGCGGGCTGCCGGTCGTGCAGGGCAACGCCTGGAGCATGCTCTACGGTGGCCTGCTGACGGCGGGCATCGCGCTCGTGCGCGGCGAGACCTTCGTGTTCGAGCCGACCGCAGCGTACGTCGTCTCGCTGGTGTACCTCACGCTGTTCGGCACCGTGCTCGCCTTCGGGGCGTATCTCACGCTGCTCGGCCGGATCGGCGCAGAACGGGCAGGGTATTCCGTGGTGATGGTTCCCGTCGTCGCGCTGGTCGTCTCCGCGCTGCTCGAGGATCTGCGGCTGACGCCGGTAATGGGTGCCGGCGTCGTTCTGGCGCTCGCCGGCAACCTGCTGATTCTCAGGCGCTGAGCGGTGGTCTGTGGCTGTTTGCGCACCAGCCACGACGATGTGCCGGTACGCCTATCGGGCCAAGGCCTCGACTTCGCCCATGACGCGCAGCAGATTGCCGCCCCACAGTGCCGCGATCTGTTTTTCCGTGTAGCAGCGTCGCATCAGTTCGCGGGTGACATTGGCAGTCTGCGCAGCATCGTCCCAACCCTGCACGCCGCCACCGCCGTCGAAATCCGACGAAATGCCGACGTGGCCGATGCCGATCCGCCGGACGGCGTAGTCGATGTGATCGACGAATTGCGCCACGGTCACGTCCGGATATTTCTGCCGCAGGTCGAGCACGCCCGCCTTGAACGCGGCCAGCTGCTCGGGCGTGGCTTCGAGCCAGCCCTTCGACAGGTAGGTCGCCGCCAGTTCCCCGACGCCCTTGCGGATGGCCGGATCGATCTCGGCCACGTAGTCGCGGTACGCCACCATCTGGGCGACGCCGCCGCTGTCGCGGATGGCGTCGAGCTGCTCGTCGTCGAGGTTGCGCAGGTTGTCGCGGACTGCCCTGGCGCCTGAATGCGAGGCAATCACGGGGGCCCGGGACAGCCGTGTGGCTTCGAGCATGGTGCGCCGCCCCACGTGCGAGACATCGACCATGATCCCGTTGGCGTTGAGGGCTTGCACCAGCGCCTTGCCGGCATCCGTCAGTCCCGGGTCATCCGGTGCATCGCCGAGCTTCCTGTCGGGGTTGGAACTGCCACCGAACTGGTTGTGACCCAGGTGGGTGAGGCCGACATAGCGCACGCCACGTTTCGCCCAGAGCGCGACATCCTCGATCCGGTTGCCGAGCGGATAGGCGTTCTCCATGCCGAGCAGCACCGCGCGCCTGCCCTGGGCGTGCAGGGCCCGCACTTCTCCGGGGGTCGTGGCGAGGCCGACCTGGGCGGGATACGCCCGGACCAGCCGCATGATGGCCTGGTACTTGTCCTCGGCGAAGGCTCTCGCCCGCCCGAAACCGGCCTCGTCCAGCGTCCCTTGCGGCGTGAACACGATCAGGAATGCCGCCGACAGGCCGCCGGCGCGCATCTTCGGCAGGTCGTTCTGCGCCGTGGTGAAGCCACCCGGATCCAGTTTCGAGGTGGCATAGTGCTCCCCGATGTCGATGTGCGAATCGACCGACAGGATGCGCGACTGCAGCGCCCACGCGTCGGCTTCCGCGACATCGCCGGACGGGCATTGCGCAGCCTGCGCTCCGGTGGCGAGGACGCCGGTGGCGAGCAGGCTCACCATGCGCAGCGGAAGGGGAAAAGGCCGTGCGGGTGTCGTGCGGTACGTCATGCTCGTTGCTCGATCCGTTCCGGTTGAAATTGCCGTGGGAAGGCGGCCACGTAATGTGACAGGCAGCGGGTCCGCCCCGCAACCGTCGCGGACCCGGCACCAGGGCACGAGGCGGAATTGGCAGCATCGCGCCATGGCTTACCGGACCCCGACGGCGACGATTTGCAGCAACTTCTGCGGTGGCACCCCGATGACCGGATGCCTGCCGAACGCGTGGCCCGATGGCGGTCCCGGGAGCGGACCCGCTTCCGACGCATGATCACTGCTGCCGCCTGGGGCAGGTCGCCGTCTCTCAGTCTCCCTGGGGTTGCCACGTCGGGGGTTTCGCGATGAACGTGACTTCCGGCGTGATGGTCAATTCGTAGGGCGTGTCGACCAGGTAGCCGTAGTTTCCCGGTGGCGCGCGCGGCGTGCGGTAGCCGTCCTGCCACCAGGCCAGGACACAGTCGCGGACGCGGGCCGGCTCCGTCTCGAAGCCCAGGCAGAACCACTCCCGCCAGGTGAGTACGCGCCGGCCTGCGGCCGTGTTGTCGCAGACCACACCGCCGCCGATGCCGATCTCACCCATCGTCGGCAATGTGAACTCGCTGATGGCATCGTCCCGCGGCGAGACGCAGGTGCCTGCCGGGTAGCCGTGGTCGGGGACGCGCTCGGGCGCGGCCGGATCTGCCGCCGTCCGTCGCACGACCTCGGCTTCGAACTGCTCCTTCTCGCGGGCCCTGGTTGCTTTCTCCTCCGCTACCCGCGCCTCGATCCGTGCCTTCTCTTCGGGGGCCAGCGGGGGTGCGCCACAGGCGACCAGAAGGAGCAGGATTGCAGGCACGAGGGCGGCGCTTGCTGGCGTGAGTGGTCGTTGTGGAGGGCTGGGCATCGACGTCTCCGGCGGGGGCGCACTCGCCAGCGCTGGATGGAAAACCCGCAAGAGTCGTCCGGCCGGCAGCTGGAAACCGGAAGCTCCTGTCCGAGCGAGTCTAGCGGCATGGCGGGTCTCCTGGCCAGCCGCGGGAACCGGGTACGCCGGCATCCGTCCGCAACGTGTGCCAGCGGTTTCGCGCCCGCGAGCCCACACGCCTGCGGGCGAGAGTGGCGGGTTACCGCGACAGATCGACTTCGCGACCGACGCTGAACCCGGCGCGATACCGGTGCCGCCAGCTGCAGGGCTGTTCGCGACCGGGCTTGCCGCCAGCGCGAACTGGCCGGTTCAGGGTGGAATGTCGCCCGCCTCGTGCCGCTCCCGGACCCGCTCGGCCGGGTCGCCCGAGAGGCGGTTCACGCGCCTGCCGCGGCGCACGGCGGGGCGCTCATCAAGCTGGCGCGCCCAGCGCGCGATGTGGCGGTACTCGTGCGCGGCGAGGAATTCCGCAGCGTCGTAGATCCGGTCCAGCACCAGCCCGCCGTACCAGGGCCAGATCGCCATGTCGGCGATGCTGTACTCGCTGCCTGCGACGTACTCGTGCCGGGCGAGCTGGCGGTCGAGGACGTCGAGCTGGCGCTTGGCTTCCATCGCAAAGCGGTCGATCGCGTACTCGATTTTCACCGGTGCGTAGGCGTAGAAGTGGCCGAAGCCGCCGCCGAGATACGGCGCGCTGCCCACCTGCCAGAAGAGCCACGACAGGCACTCGGCTCGCGCGCGTCCCTGCGGCAGGAATGCGCCGAACTTTTCCGCGAGGTGCAGCAGGATCGCGCCGGACTCGAACACGCGCACCGGCTCCGGCCCGGAGCGGTCGAGCAGCGCCGGGATCTTGGAGTTTGGGTTCACCGCGACGAAACCCGAGCTGAACTGATCGCCTGCGCTGATGTCGATGAGCCAGGCGTCGTACTCTGCGCCGCTGTGGCCGGCGGCGAGGAGTTCCTCGAGCATCACGGTCACCTTCACGCCGTTCGGCGTGGCGAGCGAGTACAGCTGGAGCGGGTGACGACCGACCGGCAGCACCTGCTCGTGCGTGGCGCCGGCAGTCGGGCGGTTGATCTGCGCGAAGCGGCCGCCGGAGGCCTTGTTCCAGGTCCAGACCCTGGGTGGAACGTAGGGGGATTCAGGCATCGCGGCGGCTCCGGCGGGCGGTGGGGTGCGGCGATGATAGCGTCGGCGCCCGGCCGCGGCAGCAGCGCCGCCGGTCCCGGCAGGAGTGCCGGCCGTGCTCCCCGCGCGCTGGTCAGCGGCGCCGTGCCTGGATCACGCCGGCGACTTCCCGGATGGCAGCGAGCGTGCGTGCCAGTTGCGCGGTGTCCGGCACCTCGACGGTGAAGCGCATGGTGGCGATTTCCTGGCGCGACAGCGTTTGCACAGCGGTCACGTTCAGGCGGTCGCGGGCGAACACCTCGGTGACATCGCGCAGCAGGCCGGGCCGGTCGGTCGCGCGCACCTCGACATCCGCAGGATAGCGTCGGGCGGGTGCGTCAGCGCCACGCTGTGCGCCGGCGTCCCAGGCGGTTTCGATCACCCGCTCCGGCGCCTGGTCGGCCATCCTGGCGAAGGCGGCACAACCGTCGCGATGGATCGACACACCGCGTCCCCGGGTCACGAAACCGATGATCGGGTCCGGCGGCACGGGCCGGCAGCAGCGGGCGAGCTGGGTCATCAGCGAGTTGATGCCGACGACCAGCACGCTGCCGCTGCGCACAGCCGAGGCAGCCCGGCGCGGGCCAGGCGCTGGCGGCGCCGGCACGCCTGCGGCGCCGGTCGCCGCCGTGGAGCCGCCGGCGGCGGGGGCACCGGCCGCCGGGACCCGGACCACGTCCTCGAGCTGGCGCGCACCGATTTCCTCGCGCGCCACGGCGACGAACAGCGCTGCCGGCGCCTCGAAACCGAGCCGGCGCGCGAGTTCGTCGAAACCGAGCGCGGTGCGTCCTTCCCGCTGCAGCACGCGCTCGACCCGCTCGCGGCCGGCAGCGGCGTCGCGTTCGAGTTCCCGCGCGTTGAACCACTGCCGTACCTTGCTGCGGGTGCGCGGGCTGCGCACATAACCCAGCTGTGGATTGAGCCAGTCCCGCGACGGACCTTCCTGGCCGGTTTCCCGTGCGGTGACGATGTCGACGGTCTGCCCGCTCTGCAGCGGCGTGTTCAGCGGCACCATGTGCCCGTCGACCCGTGCTCCGCGGCAGCGGTGGCCGAGGCTGGTGTGCACGTAGTAGGCGAAATCCACCGGTGTCGAGCCTGCCGGCAATTCGATCACGCGGGCCTGTGGCGTCAGCACGTAGATCCGCTCCCCGGCGCCAGGCGGCGGCGCTGGCTGGC
>CAUJIY010000114.1 GCA_963205295.1 Pseudomonadota bacterium | reverse complement strand
CTCTTCCGTCGGGTAGGAATCGACCTTGGCGCGCGCCGGCGGCTTGGTGCCGTAGCCGATCGAGGGGATGTTCTTGCACTCGCCGTCGCCGCCGAATTCCCAGCCGTGGTACGGGCACACGACGCAGCCGTTGATGATGCGCGGCTGCGTGGGCAGCTCCCAGGCGCCGCCGAGCGAGCCACCGCGGTGCGTGCAGGTGTCGCTGAGGGTGCGGGCCACGCCTTCCGCATCGCGGAAAACGACGAAATCGAGGCCGAGACACTTGACCTTCTCGGGCTTGTCGGGCGAGAGGTCCTCACTGCGAACCATGGGATACCAGAAATTGATGTACATAGGCGCCTCCGCCTGTTTCAAGTGAACGAGGTGCTTATTTACCAGAGGGAATGATGAAGCCGGTCTTGTGGGAAACACCTATGAGGCAGTCTGCCGCGGTCTCCATCGGTGGGGATGTCCACTGGTTGGGCAACGGCTACACTGTCCCCATGGACGAACAACCATCTCCGGGTGCAACGCACCCCGTCTTCCGCCGCTCGAACGACAGGGTGATCGGCGGGGTTCTCGGCGGCATTGCCGAATACCTGGGCTGGACACCGTCGCGGACCCGGATCCTGTACGTGGTCTTTGCGCTGTTCAGCCTGGTGATTCCCTTCGGCATCATCTACATGGTGCTGTGGACCATGATGCCGAAGCCGGAGCGGCCCCGTCGCCAGCCCTGACCGTGCGGCTCAGGCGCCCGCGTCGGCGATCCGCGCCGGGACGCTGTAGACGTTGAAGCGCCCTTCGCGCAGGAACCCGACCAGCGTGATATCGGATTCCCAGGCGGCCTCGATGGCGAGGCTCGAGGGGGCGCCGACCGCCACGACCATCGGGCAGCCAGCCATGCGCGCCTTCTCGATGATCTCGAAGCTCGAGCGGCCGCTCACCAGGATGCCGGTGTTCCAGAGCGGCAGCCGGTCAGCCGCGAGCGCCGCCCCGATCAGCTTGTCGAGCGCGTTGTGCCGGCCGACGTCCTCGCGAACGTCGAGGATGGTGCCGGCGGCGTCGAACAGTGCCGCGGCGTGCAGTCCGCCGGTGGCGGCGAAGGTCGGCTGGCGGGCGAGCAGGGCCGCCGGCAGCTCGAGCAGCAGCCGGGTCGGTACGCGCAACTCGTCGCCGCGCACGGCGAGGGTGGCCCGGGCCCGCAGCGCTTCCAGCGACGCCTTGCCGCAGATGCCGCAGGAGGAATTGGTGAGGAAGTCCCGGCGCAGGTGACGGAAGCGTTCCTGCAGGCCGGCGCGCAGTTCGACCTCGATCACGTTGTCGCCGCCGGCGTCCGGCGGCCCCGGGCGCAGTGCCAGCAGGTCGGCGGCCGATCCGATCAGGCCCTCGGTGAACAGGAATCCGCGCGCGAGTTCCGGGTCGTGGCCGGGCGTGCGCATGGTCACCACCAGGCTCTCGGGTGGGCGGTCGTCGCCTTCGAAGCCGACCCGGATCTCGAGCGGTTCCTCGACCGCGACGCGGTCGGTGTCGTCGCGCAGGACCTGGCCGGTAGCGCGGCGTATGGGGACGTTCCTGCGGGAGACGGCGGTCACGTCAGCCGCCGATGTAATACATCTCGACCTTGCCCGTGTCGCCGCGCAGCTTCGCGCGCAGCTCGCTGTAGCGGTCCTCGCGCTGGCGCCACACGCCGGTGATGGCTTCGCGCAGTTCCGCGTCCGAGGCGCCGGAGCGCAGCAGTACCTTGAGGGAGGTGCCACGTGCGGCGAACAGGCAGGTGAAGAGCTGGCCGTCCGACGACAGCCGCGCGCGGGTGCAGGTACCGCAGAACGGCTCTGTCACCGAGGAGACGAAACCGACCTCGCCCTGGCCGTCCTCGAAGGCGTAGCGGCTCGCCACCTCACCGTGGTAGTTGCTGTCGACGGCGCGCAGCGGCCAGCGCTCGCCGATGCGTTGCACGAGGTCGCGCGAGGGCACGGTATCGGCACGCTTCCAGTGATTGATGGTGCCGACGTCCATGTACTCGATGAAGCGCACGATGACCCCGGTGCCACGGAAACGCTCGATCAGGTCGAGCACGCCGGCATCGTTGGTGCCCCGGATGACGACGGTGTTGACCTTCACGGGGTCGAGCCCGGCGTTGATCGCCTCGGCGATACCCTCCAGCACCCGCTCGGGGCTGCCCCGACCGCCGCTCATGGCGGCGAACACCTTCTCGTCGAGCGAATCGAGGCTCACCGTCACCCGCGACAGGCCCGCCGCCTTCAGCGCGGCGGCGTGCTGCGCGAGCAGCATGCCGTTGGTGGTCAGCGCGACATCGTCGATGCCGGCCACGCGCGACAGATCGCCGATCAGGTCGGCCAGGTTCGGCCGCAGCAGCGGCTCGCCGCCGGTGATGCGCAGCTTGCGCACGCCGAGTCCGGCGAAGATCTGGGTGAGGCGCAGGATTTCCTCGAAGGACAGCCGCTCGCTCGTCTTCAGGAAGCTGAAGTCCTTGTGGTACTGGTCCTCGGGCATGCAGTACGGGCAACGGAAGTTGCACCGGTCCATGACCGAAATGCGCAGGTCGCGCAGCGGGCGGGTGAGGCGGTCGCGTACCCCGGCCGCCCCCCGCGCGCCGCCGGCGAGTTCGACCACGCGGTTGTCGTCACCTGCTGGTCCGCTCATGCAGCCGCCAGCGAAGCGCGCACCAGCTGGCGGAACTCCTCGTCGGTGAGCAGCCGCCCGGCAGCTGTCGCCTGGTCCTTGACGCGGGCGAGGACGTCCGCCATGCGCGGCTCCGGCAGTGCGAGGCCGAGTTCCTCGGCCTTGAGCTTGATGTTTGCGAGGCCGCTTTTCTTGCCGAGCACGATGCCGCGGGTCGCACCGACCATGTCGGCCGCGTACGGCTCGATCGCCTCGGGGATGTGGAACTGGGTCGCGACGGCACCGCTCTCGCGCACGAACAGGTTGTCGCCCACCACCGGGCGCCAGCCGTCGACGCGATAGTCGCCGGCCTTCTGCACCAGGGCCGAGACCCGCCGGGCCTGGCTCAGGTCGAGTTCCACCGGGACGTCGTACAGGCAGGCGAGGGCCAGAGCCACTTCGCAGAGGTCCGAGTTGCCGGCGCGCTCACCGATGCCGTTGATGGTGCCCTGGATCCAGTCGGCGCCGGCGCGTACCGCGGCGATGGCAGCGGCGGTGCCGAGACCGAAGTCGTTGTGCCCGTGGAAGTGCAGCGGCACGCCGGGGCCGACCCAGCTGCGCACCGTGCGCACGATGTGCGCCGCAGCCTCGGGGGCGCAGGCGCCGATGGTGTCGACCACCGCGACCTCGGTGGCTCCGGCCTCGAGCGCCGTGCTGTAGACCTCGCGCAGGAAGCCGAAGTCGCTGCGCGTGCTGTCGACCGGGAAGAACAGCACCTTCATGCCGTGGGCGACCGCGTGGCGCACCGAGTCGCGCACCCGCGTGATCACCTTGGCGCGGTCGAAGCCGTAGGCCTTCATCTTGACCTCGCTGGTGGAGATCTCGATGAGCGTGCGCTGGATGCCGAGTGCGATCAGGGCGTCGAGGTCGTCCTTGACGGCGCGCGAGAAGCCCCAGATCTCCGACTTCAGCCCGGCCGCAAGGATGCGCTGCACGGCGCGCGTGTCGGCGGCCGAGACCCGCGGGAAGCCGGCCTCGATGCGCCCGACGCCGAGGTCGGCCAGGCCGCAGGCAATGGCGAACTTCTCGTCCGGGTCGAACACCACCCCCACGGCCTGCTCGCCGTCACGCAGCGTGGTGTCGTAGAAGCGAACCGGGCGGGAGCGGTCGAAACCGCCGCGTACCTCGTCGAGCTCGTTGGTCTCGCTGATCCAGATCCTGTCGCGCATCTTGCTCACCTGACTCGTTCCGGGCCCGCGCAGCGCGGGCCCGCTATTCGGCAACGCCGCAAATATCCAGGATGCACTGCACGTAGATGCGGGTCATGTCCATCATATCGCCGATGTGCACGTGCTCGCCCTGGTGCGTGGAAAAGCCGCCGCCGCCGCTGCGCAGCCGTCCTGCAGAACCATAGTTGACGGTCGGGATGCCGTAGCGGTTCATGTGCGCCGCATCGCTGTACCAGACCTCCATGCCGAACTCGGGCCGCTTGCCGAGCTGCGCCTCGTGGGCGCGCACGATGGTCTGGATGAGTTCGTGGTTCTCGGGAATGCTGGTCCCGGGGGCCGAGACGTACACGTCGACCGTGGTGCCGGCGACCGCCGGATGGCGACGACCGACCTCGCGCACCAGTTCGCGCACTTCACGATAGACATCGACCGGCAGCACGTCCGGGGCGGTGCGCACGTCGAGATAGATCGAGCAGTTGTCCGGGGTGCGCGCGCCGCGCCACGGCCAGCCGCCCTCGATGGCCGCGATGTTGACCTTGGGCCGGAACGAGCCGACCGCGTGGCGCTCGATGTACTCCGGCATCCAGCGGTGCAGCGCGTCGAGCACGAGCGTCGCGTTGCTGATCGCGTTCTTTTCCGGATCCGACCAGGCGGTGTGGATCAGGACGCCGGGCACGGTGATCTTCAGCCAGGTCGTGCCACAGTGGCTCGGGATCACCATCATGTTGGTGGGCTCGCCGAGGATGCAGTAATCGGCCACCGCGCCGTGGCTGATGGCGTACTTCGTGCCCACGCCGTAGCCCTGGTACTTCGGGCCGTCGAAGTCGTTCACCGGCGCCTTCTCGATCTCGCCACAGACGCCGGCGATGACCACGTCGCCGGCGAGGCGGATGCCGGCGGTGCGGATCGCCTCGGTCGCCACCACGTAGGTGGCCAGTGCGCTCTTCATGTTGAAAGAGCCCATGCCGTAGATCCACTCGTCGTCGACCACCGTACCCTCGCAGCGATAGCCGATGCCGCGGTGCGCCTGCTCGGGCCCGAACGAGGTGTCGATATGGCCGTTGAACATCAGGCTCTTGCCGCGGCCGCTGCCCTCGAGGATGCCGACCGCGTTGTAGCGGTTGTCGCCGATCGGCTGCAGCGTGGAGCGGAAACTGGCGCCGCGCAGCACGTCGTGCAGGGCGCGCGCCATGTCGCCCTCGGAGCCGGTGGGGCTCGGCACGTTGACCAGTTGCACCACCAGGTCGACCAGCCGGCTGCGATCGATGTTCGCCGCCGCACGGCTGACCAGCGCAGAGTCTGCTTTCTTCGCCATGTCGATACCCCGTCCTGTCCGGTGGTTCAGTTGCCCGTGACGATGTGAGTCGTCAGGGTCCCGAGCTTGTCGATGTGCGCCTCGACCAGGTCACCCGGCTGCAGCCACTCGGGCTTGGCCATGCCGGCCGCCACGCCCGGCGGGCTGCCGCTGGTGATGATGTCGCCCGGCTCGAGCGTCATGTTCGACCACCAGGCGACGAGTTCCGCGGTCTTGTAATGCATCTGTGCGGTGCTCGAGTCCTGGCGCACCTTGCCGTTTACCATGAGCTTCATGGCGAGTTCGTGCGGGTTGCCGAGCTCGTCGGGCGTGACCAGGTGCGGCCCGAACGGGCAGGAACCGTCGAAGCTCTTGCCGAGCAGGATCACCTTGTTCGAGTGCTCGCGGGCCTGGATGTCGCGCGCCGAGAGGTCGTTGAAAATCGTATACCCGGCGACGTACTGCATGGCGTCGGCCGCGGGCACGCGGAAGGCGGTGCGGCCGATGACGATCGCGATCTCGATTTCGTAGTCGAGCTGGCGCGTGAAGTGCGGGATCGGCACCTTCGCGCCCGAGCCCACCACCGAGGACGGTGCCTCGAGAAAGCCGGTCGGATGCTCGAAGTGGAAGTTCTTCCAGTTGTGCGACTGCCACTCCGGCTCCTGCCAGGTGGTGAGCTCGGCGAGGTGCGAGGTGAAGTTGCACGAGGTGTGGATGATCTTGCCGGGCCGCGGCACCGGGGCGTCGAGCACGATCTCGGCTGCCTCGTAGGCGCAGCGTGCCCCGGTGGGGCCGGTGAGCCCCTGCAGCTTGCCGGGCTGCAGGCGCCCCTCGATCCCGGCGAGCGCCTCACGCGCCCGCTTCATGCCATCGGCGCCGAGGCGCAGGAAGACGATCATGTCGGCCGGGAGCTGGCCGCCGGTGAGCGCCGGCAGGTCGACGTAGCAGTCGCGCACCAGGGCACCGATGGTGCGAGTGGCGCCGACGTTGAATGTTGCGAGTCTCATGGCTGTTGTCCTCGGCTGGTGCAGGGGCGGCGTCAGGCGCGGGCCGGCTTCAGCCGCGGCACGACCTGCTCGCCGATCAGGCGGATCGACTCGAGGTTGTCGGCTTCGTTGGCACCGACGACCTCCATCAGTGGCAGGTTCATGCCGGCGTCGACCAGCTGCTGCAGCAGCACCAGGCACTCGTCCGGGTTGCCGGAGATGCAGGTGAAGGCGCGCATCATGTCGTCGTTGACTAGGTGCGTGACGTTGTCCTCCGTACCCGCCGCGATGGCCTTGCGGAACGGTTCCCAGGTCGAGTCGGGCAGCCCGGAGGTGCTCAGGATGACGTCGTTCTTGATGTTGCGCAGCTTGTTGATGACGTAGGTACCGGTGTAGCTGCGGGTGGCGTTCTTCGCCTTGGCGCTGTCGCGCGAGCAGGCGGCGAGGATGACGCCGCCGACGGGGAAATCGGCCGGCATGGGGCGGTTGGCAGACTTGAAGCCCTCGGCGCAGTGCTCGCGCGCGTAGCGCGTGAAGCCCGGCGAGGTGAGTCCCGGCAGCAGCAGGCCGTCGCCGATCCTGCCGGCGAGTTTCTGCATCAGGGGGCCCGTGGCGCCGATGTATATCGGGATCTGCGTGCGCAGCCCGCGACCGGCGCGGTCGAGCGCCGGCATGTCGCACTTGTAGAGCTCGCCGTCATAGGGGAACTTCTTGCCGCTGACGATGCCGCGGATCATCTCGACCGACTCGGTGTGCGTGCGCACCGGGTTGAACTTCTTCATGTCGAGGCCGAGGTACTCGGTGCCGACCTTGCCGGCGCCGAGGCCCATGATGAAGCGCCCGCCGGACAGCTCGTCGATGGCCACGCACTCCGCCGCCTGCGTCGTCGGGTGGCGCATGTACGGTGAGGTGATGCCGAGGCCGATCGGGATCTTCTTCGTCGCCATCGTGGCTGCCGCCAGCGTGGCGAAGCAGCCGCGCGCCTCGTGCCCGTACTTGCGGAACCAGTGGTAGGCCTCGGCGATCCAGAAGCCGCCATCGAGGCCGGACTCCTCGGTCTGCCGTGCATATTTCTGGATCGAGGACATGGGCTCGTAGGACTTGAAGATCACGCCTACCTTTGCTTTGTTGCCGCTCATCGTCAGCTCCTTGGGAATGTGGTTTGTGTCGTCGTTGTGCAATCGTTGGTGCAATCAGAGGGCGGTTTCACCGCCGCGGTAGAACCTGACCGGGATGCCCGACAGCGGCTCGCCGCCGTCCTTGCCGACGCGGAAGGTCTCCTGGAAGTAGAGGCAGGCCTTGCGGTCCTCGGTCATCACGTGCGGGTGCATCGAACAGACCATGTTCTCCGGCAGCTCGAACTCCGAGCCCTCGCCGATGCGCGGATACTCGATCATGGTCATGCCGATCGAGTGCCCGGAGACGTGCCCGAGCCGCCAGCCCTTGCCCTCGAACGGCTTCGAGCACTTCTGGTGTACCTCCTCGGCCGAGGCGCCGGCCCGGAGGTGGGTCTTCACCAGCTCGTGGAACTCGGCATAGGCATCGAGCAGGCGCTGCGTCTCGGCGCTGACGCCCTGCGGGGCGAGCAGGCGCGAGAATTCGACCCAGTGCCCGCCGCGGCCAGTCACCTCCAGGCCGTAGAGCAGGCCGTCGCTGTCCTGCACGCGCCGGTCGGGCTTCGCGAACACCATCTGCGGCAGGAGTGAGCCGTTCGGCCCGGTCAGGATCATGTCCATGGTGCAGCGTGCGGTGCCGAGCGAGGCGAAGGTCTTCTCCGCCACGCCCATCAGCTCGGCCTCGGTCTTACCGGCCTTGTAGGCCTGGATGACGGCGAGCACGCCGGCCTTGTTGACCTCCATCGAATGGCGCACCGAGGCGAGCTCCTCGGCGCTTTTCTGTGCCCGCGAGTGATCGAAGGCGACGTCGAAGTCGACGATATCGAGCCCGGCAGCGAGCAGTGCCTGGTAGTCGCGCACCGGCATCACGTACTCCAGGCCGTAGACACCGATGCGCTTCCAGCCGCGATCCTTGCAGTGCCCGGCCATCCACTCGCCGCAGTGGGGCGGAATGGAGCGCTGCTCGAGGAAGGTCTGGCTGTGGTCACCGACCCAGGTCGCCTCGCGCGGGAATACCGCGACCGGGTCGCCCTCCATCGGCACGACCACGTAGGCGTAGCGGTGCAGGATGTGGAAGCCGCACATGTAACGCACGGCGCCCTCGAAGCCGGTGTAGGCGCTGCCGCTGATGATGGCGGCGTCGAGGCCGAGCTTCGCCATGGCGGCGCGGGTGTTGCGGTAGCGGCGCGCGATCTCGGTGGCGCTCGGCTGGAAGTTAGGGATGGCGGTCATGGTGGGTCAGTCCTTGCGGGTCCAGGAGTGTTCCAGGCCGTGGATCAGGGCCTGGATCGCGCTGTTGAGCGGAGTCGGCACGCCGGTTTCCTGGCCGAAGCGCACGATGCCGCCGTTCAGGGCATCGACTTCGGTGGCACGCTTCGCCAGGACGTCCTGCAGCATGCTCGCCTTGTGGTGGTAAGCGACTTCGCGGGCGTGGTCGATGAGCTTCTCCGGATCGCTGTCCGGTGTGATGCCGAGTGCCTTGGCCACCGCCACCCCTTCGGCCGCAAGGCCGGAGATCAGGCGGCGCACGGCCGGCTGATCACAGGCCACGCCGTGCGGCAGGCCGGTCAGGGCGCCGATCGGGTTAGTGGCGGCATTGAAGATAAGTTTGGTCCACTGTGCGCCGCGGGCGTCGGCCATGGCAAGCGTTTCCATGCCGGACTCGGTGAGGCGTGCCGCGAGCAGGTTGACCTCGGCCATGCTGGCCGGCTTGGGCTCGAACGGGCCCATCCAGGTCTTGCCGCCGGTATCCTGCTGCACATGGCCCGGCTCGACGATACGCCCGGCCGGGAAGGTGGTGCCGCGCATCACGCGCGGGGCGAACTCGGCGATGATCTCCTCGTTGCCCACACCGTTTTGCACCGAACAGACTGCTGCGTTGCGAAATACCGCGGCGGTGGCCTGCATGGCGGAGCGGGTGTGCTGGGATTTGGTGGCGACGATGCCGAAGTCGCAGGGCGGGATCGTGGCCGCATCGGCACTGGCCCGCGGATGCGAATGCACCTGGCTGAACCCCGACAGGCGCAGGCCACCCGCGTTGATGGCGTCGACGTGCGCGCGGTTGACCTCGTAGGCCCAGACCTCCACGTCCTTCAGGCGCGCGAGGTGTGCGGCAAACAGGCTGCCGATGGCGCCACAACCGACGATGCAGACTTTCATGGTTCGACTCCGTTGTCCGGAAAGGGCCGGTCTCAGCGCTGCCAGCTCGTCTCGCGCGCCTTGACCAGCCGGTACAGGGTTTCATGGATGGGTGCCGGCACTCCAACGCGGCGCGCTTCGCGCACCACGGCGCCCGTCAGCCAGTCGATCTCCGTCGGCCGGCGTGAACGCACGTCCTCGAGCATGGAGAACACGTGGGCGTACTCGTCGTTGCCCGTCTGCCCGTGGCTGACGGCCCTGACGTTCATTTCCCACGGGTCCTGGTAGAGCGTGGTGCCGACGGCGGTGGCCACGCGCTTGCCTTCATCCATCATGGCGCGCACGAGGTGGCCGAGGTCGGTGAGGCCGTCGCATGCGGCGAAGGCGCGCACATGCGGCAGGTCGGTCAGCGCACCGATGCTGTTGACCGAGGAATTGAACAGCAGCTTCGACCACTGCGCCGGCAGCAGGTCCTCGAAGGCCCGCGCCTTCAGGCCCGAGCGCTGCACCAGGTCGGCGACCTGCTTCACGTCGGCGAAGCTGGCGCGGCCGCGGGCCCAGGGGCCCATCCAGGTCTCGGTATCGAGCTCGTACTCGACGTGGACATCGGAGTGACGCACACCGCTCATGAAGGTCACGGCGGAGATGAGCGGCCAGTCGCCGAAGCGCGCCACCACCTCCTCGCAGCCGAGGCCGTTCTGCACGGTCATCACCCGGGCCGAGGGAAAGTGCCCGGACATGGAACGCGCACTCGCCTCCACCGCAGTCGCCTTGGTGGCGATGATCACGAGGTCGATGTCGCCGAGTGCGGCCGGATCGGTGGCCGCCTGCACGCGCGTGTGCAGGTCGGACTTGCCGCTGACGCGCAGGCCCTGCGCATTGAGTTCGGCGGCATGCTCGGCCCGGCGCACCAGCACGGTGGCGCGGCACAGGGTGCCGAGGTGGCCGGCGAACAGGCTGCCGATGGCACCGGCGCCGACGATGCAGACCGAGCCGATCGGCTTCATGCCCGTGCCCCTTCCACGGCAGGCCGCAGCACCCCGAGGCGCAGCAGCGGATACAGGACTGCGACCCCGGCGATCGAGGACAGGACCTCGACCGGCATCCAGCGGCGCAGGACGAAATGGGCCAGCAGCACGGCGGCGACGATCGCAACCACGCCGGCCCAGTTCACGGTGCCGGTGACGACTGCGGCCGGCAGCCGCGGCGCGACCAGGTAGTAGTCGGTGATGATCACCGTGGCGAGCGCGCCAAGCAGCACGCCGAGCAGGCGGATCCAGGCCTCGACGACGTGCAGGATCTGCCCGTAGAGCATGCCGAGCGCGATCACGTTGGCGAGTACCACGAAGGTGAGACGCCCCGGGCGCCAGCCGGCCACGGCATCGGCGAGGTTGGCGATGCACAGCGAGGAGCTGTAGGTGTTGAGCACCTGGGCCTTGGCCTGGGCGAGCAGCATCAGCAGGAAGCCGGCCATCCCGCCGAACACCATGAAGGTGGCGGCGATGCTGTCCGGGCTCTGCAGCACCTGGGCGCGGGCGGCCTCGGCCGACAGCCCCGCGACCGTGGCGTAGTGTTCGATCATGACCGGCGCCGCAGCCTTCATCAGCACGCCACCGGCGAGCATCATGAGCAGCGACTGCACGAAAATGGCGATGGTCGCCGCGATGCCGATGTCGGCTGCGGATCTCCCGTAGCGGCCGAAGTCCGCCGTATTGAGCGCCAGCGCGCAGGCCGGCCCCACCAGCACGTTGAGCGCGAAGGCGAATTTGTCGAGATCGGAGTCGATGCCGAGCGCTGCGAGAGCCGCCGGATCGAGCTGGGTGCCGAAGGCGAGCAGGTCGCCGTCACCGGCCCCCGTGAGCACGCCGGCGAGGATCCAGCCCAGGGCGGCGAGGAAACCGAGCAGCATCAGCGAGGACACACGCGTCACGGCGCGGAAGCCGAAGGTGGTGAGCAGCACCCAGGCGAGCGTCATGCCGCCGTAGACGAGGATGCGCACCGGCCAGCTGTCCGCCCAGCCGAAGAAGAACAGGAAGCCGCGGTAGAGCAGGCCGTTCTCGACCGCGAGGAAGCCGACGATGAGTACGCCGAAGATGACCGAGGCCAGCGCGGAGCCGCGCTCGCCCAGGCCGTGGGCGCGGGTCATCAGGGTGTTGGAGAGCCCCGTCCGGTGGGTGATCCGCGCCAGCAGCCAGCCGAGCGTGCTGCCGATGAGGAACGAGACCGCACCGGCGGCGAGCGCGATGCGCGTACCGGCCACGAAGCACACCAGCGCGCCGAAGAACAGGATGACCAGCGTCGTGACCAGCCCGGCCGTGTTCCAGCTGATCGCGAGCCACCCCGCGCGCTCGGCGTCGGGGACGCGCTCGAGGGCATGGTCCTCGATCGTGGCGTTGAGGCTGTGGCGCGGCATGACCGGTCCACGCTAGCGCAAAGGCCGGACTGCGTCTCGCCGTTTCGAGCAGGCGGCTTGGCCAAAAAAGACGCCCCGCCGCGGGCGCGGCGGGGCGTCTGCCCGGGGGGGTACGCGCGACGGTCTAGAACGCGTATTTCACGCTGACGCC
>CAUJIY010000113.1 GCA_963205295.1 Pseudomonadota bacterium | reverse complement strand
CGGCGTGGCGACCTCGGCCCTCGAGATGCAGCAGAACGCGAGCCGCGACTCGTGGACCTTCGAGTTCACGGAAAGCAAGCTCGACAGCATCATGACCGGCATCCACCAGGCGACGTGGGAAACCGCCGAGGAGTTCGGCGCGCCGGGCAACTACGTCGTCGGCGCCAACATCACCGGATTCATCCGCGTCGCCAAGGCGATGCTGGCACTCGGCCTCATCTAGCACGACCCCTGCCAGCGCGCCGGCAGGGGAAAAACCGGGGCCCCATGCGGGGACCCCGGCTTCGTCACGACAATGGGTCGAATCAGGCCTGCGCGGCGATGCTCCGCCGACGGGCGATGCCCATCAGGCCGAGCGCGGAACCGAACAGCCAGACAGCGGCCGGAACCGGGACCATCTGATAGTTGAAGTTGATCTGCAGCCAGTCCGGATCGTTCACCGGCGTGGCGTCACGATTCGTGCGCACCCGCAGGACCAGGAAGTTGCCACTCCCGCAGGCCGGTTCCAGGCACCGGGAATCGATGCGCTCGGACTCCTCCTTCACGAGGTCCAGCATTGCCTCTACCAGCCACGTCGGGGTGAAGACCTCCCCGTGGTCGGCGACGCGCTGTTTTGATTTCACGAGGCTCATGGTTCGGGGGATGTCAGCAATTCAATCGCCGTTGCCGGCGCAATGATCTGGAACCTCACTTGCCCGCCCAGATCCAGCAAATCCTTGTCGCCCGACACCAGCCAGTCCGCCCGACCGACTGCCGCGAGGTCGAGAAAGATCTGATCCATTTTGTCCCGGCACGCTGGCACTTCGGGCTTCCCCTTCCACGGAGCAACGACTTCACCGTATGGCAGATAGTCCGCCAACAATTCCTCACACTCTTCCGGCGTGAGTTTGAACTTGGGGTAGGCCAGCACGCGCAGAAGCTCCTCCACGGTTTGCGCACACAACAGCGGCGTCAGTTCGCCCGACTGCCAGGCCGTGCGCAACGGCACAAGGCGCCCATTGACGAACAACAGCGCCGAAAGAACGGTGTTGGTGTCGAGAACAACCCGACGGGCTCCGACCATCAGCGCTGGCCGCCCGCGCTACGCGCCCAGGTGACGGCGTCTTTGACGTCCTGTTCCGAAATCGAAAGTTCAGCCAGCTTCGCGCGAACCGCGTCGGCGCGTTGGATCCGAACCGGCGTCAGGACGATTTGCCCATCTTCCGCACGAATCTCGTAGTAACGAGGGTCACCTACGGCCTTCGTGACGGCCTTTGGCAGGGTCAGCTGATTCTTGGCGGTCATCTTGGCGAGCATGAGCTTCTTCTGGAGGAAAGAAAGGAATCCTTACTTTACCAGAATTGCTGCCGAACGCAAGTCACCCAAAGGGTCTCTGTCCAGGACTTTCGGCACTGCCTGCTTGGCAGCCTGCCGTTCCCTAGGGCCGAACGAGGGGCGCAAGGCGTTCACGCTACAGACGGTCCCCCCGGCGCTGGAGGCGCCTGCCGGGGACGAGCGGCTGGCGAAGCACTCGGGCTTCTCACTACATGCCGGTGTGTCGGCCGCCGCCCATCGGCGCGACAAGGTCGAGCGGCTGTGCCGCTACATCGCCCGGCCCGCGGTGGCCACCGGCCGACTCTCGCTGACCGCCCAGGGGCTGGTGCGTTACACGTTCAAGATACCGTACCGGGACGGGACCACGCACGTGGTCCTGGAGCCGCTGGACTTCATGGCGCGGCTGGCCGCGCTGGTGCCCAAACCCCGTGTGCACCTGACGAGATTCCACGGCGTGCTTGCCCCGCACAGCGCGCCAGCTGGCTACACTCGCCCGAGCATGCCTTTGAATGCCCTATTCGCAGGCCTTCTTCACGAACTGCGACTTCAGCCCCATCGCCCCGACGCCCTCCACGCGGCAGTCAATGTCGTGGTCGCCCTCCACGAGCCGGATGTTCTTCACCTTGGTGCCCACCTTCACCACGGTGGAAGAGCCCTTCACCTTGAGGTCCTTGATGACGGTGACGGTATCACCGTCCTTCAGCACGTTGCCCACCGAGTCCCGCACCACCCGCTCGGCCTCCGCCGCCTCGCCGGCGGCCACGGCGGGCGACCACTCGTGGGCGCACTCGGGGCACACCAGCAGGTCGCGGTCCTCGTAGGTGTAGGCGCAACCGCATTTCGGGCAGGGAGGTAGGCTGGACATGAGGGGCTCCGTGAAGGCGGGCGCAGCTTAACCGATCCGGCCGGCACTGGTGCCGCGCCCGCGCCATGCACCCGCATCCCGTCGTGGTGCTTTCGCGGGTCCAGCGCCAGGATTGCGGCCAGACCCGCAGCGAGAGGAGCCCCGCATGAGCTCCAATCCCGCCGCAGTGTCCGTCCTGCTCGCGACCGCCCTGGCCTGCGTCGGTCCTGCCGCCCTGGCCACGGAGCAGGACCTCTGCCAGCGCAAACTCGAAGGCGTGTCGGTCGCCATGGACTTCGATGCGGAGAAGGCCGAGTGGACGGCCCGCGGTTACCGGGACGCCTCGCCCGCGCTGCTGCCGGGCGCCCTGCCCAACGACAAGATCCAGCTGATGTTCGTCCGCGACGGCGGGGCGCGCGCCGATGCCCCGGGCAGCGCCACGCTCATCTGGCAGACGAGCCCGGGCGATCGGGGCCAGGTCACCGTGTCCTATGGCCTGGTCGGCACAGTGACCGGCCCGCTGCTGCCCGAGGGCTGGTCCCACGGCCGGATGTTCCTCGACCGGAAGGCGGAGTTCTGCCCACCCGACCCGCAGTTCCCGCGGGACTGCGCGCTGGACCTCATCCGCGCGCGGGCGCCGCTTACGCCGGACAACCACCAGTGCATATACCCGGTCTCCGCGCGGCTCCTGAGCCTCGGCAGTGGCCTGGTCACCGAGAGTGTGCAGCGGAGCGAGCAGTCCCTGACCCCGTTTTTCCTACCCCGGCCGCCGGGATGACCCTGCCCCGCAGAGGCACCGGAGCCCCGGGGTCGATCCGCGGAACGCCACGGTGAAAAAAACCGGGGCCCCATGCGGGACCCCGACTTCGTCACGACAGTGGGTCGGATCAGGCCTGCGCGGTGATGCTCCGCCGGCGCGCCCGCAGCAGCCCGCCGGCCAGTGCGGTGCCGAAGAGCCAGGCGGCGGCGGGGGCCGGGACTTCGCTCGCGGTCACGGTCAGCACCACCGAGTGGTCGAAGTACAGGACGTCGAACAGCACGCTCGGGTGGAAGCCTGTCGCCGTCAGGCTCGCGAAGGTGCCG
>CAUJIY010000112.1 GCA_963205295.1 Pseudomonadota bacterium | reverse complement strand
CTCGGGCGCCGCGAGATCGGGCTGCACGAGGACTTCTTCGCCCTCGGCGGGCACTCGCTGCTCGCCACGCGGCTGATCGCCCGCGTGCGCGATGCCTTCGCCCTGGAGGTGCCGCTGCTCGCCCTGTTCGAATCACCCACTATCGCCGGGCTCGCCGCGGCCGTCGAACGTACCGCAGCCCGCCCGGCCGATCCGCTCATGCCGCCGCTGACGCGGCGCGCGCACCGCGGGGGCGGTGCGGCCCGCGGCTGAGCCCGCGGTATCATGAGCACCGGACCCACGGGCCGGCCCACGCCGGCGGAGCACAGCATGTCTGCACAGGATCCCGTCCTCACCGCCATGGAAGGCCACTTCCGCGAGATCGTCCGCCTGCTCGGCGAGGATGTGAACCGCGAAGGCCTGGTGCGCACGCCGGAGCGCGCGGCCCAGGCCTTCCATTTCCTCACCCGCGGCTACCGCCAGAGCATCGGCGACCTCGTCAACGAGGCGGTGTTCACCAGCGACACCGACGAGATGGTGATCGTGCGCAACATCGAGATGTATTCGCTGTGCGAGCACCACATGCTGCCGTTCATCGGTAAGTGCCATGTCGCCTACCTGCCGGAAGGGCGCGTGCTCGGGCTCTCCAAGATCGCGCGCATCGTCGACCTGTTCGCGCGCCGCCTGCAGATCCAGGAGGTGCTCACCAAGCAGATCGCCGAGTGCGTCCAGGACGCCATCCAGGGCAAGGGCGTCGGCGTGGTCATCGAGGCGCAGCACATGTGCATGATGATGCGCGGCGTCGAGAAGCAGAACTCGGTGATGACCACCTCGTGCATGCTCGGCTGCTTCCGTACCCAGCCCCAGACGCGCAACGAGTTCCTCGGACTCATCGACTGAGGGCTGGATCGCGGCCACGCCCGCAGCTGTTGTGGGAGGGGCGTCAGCCCCGATGAATCAAGAGTCGCGGCTCGCGCCGCTCCCACAGGGGCCGGAACGGCGGTCTGCTGTGGGAGGGGCGCAAGCCCCGACAGTGGGGAGTCGCGACTTGCGTCGCTCCCACAGGAAGATGGGTCGCGGCTTGCGTCGCTCCCACAGGAAGATGGGTCGCGGCTTGCGTCGCTCCCACAGGAAGATGGGTCGCGGCTCACGCCGCTCCCACAGCTCCAGATGCCATTTCTGGAGCTGTGGGAGGGGCGCGAGCCCCGACCCTGTAAGTGCCATGTAAGAACGAAACCTTACACAGGCAGGTAATCCCGTCGCGACGGAGCCTGCCCATGCACAACGTGTTGCTGTCAGCCCTGCTGGCCACGCTCGCGCTCGCGGGCACGGCGCAGGCGGATGCGGTGGCCGACGGCCGGGTCTCCTTCGAGCAGAAGTGCGCCGCCTGCCACACCATCGGCGGTGGCGACCGCGTCGGGCCCGACCTGCACGGCGTGACCGAGCGGCGCTCCGAGGAGTGGCTGCTGCGCTTCGTGATGGCGCCCGAGAAAATGATCGAAGCGGGCGATCCGATCGCGACCCGGCTGGTCGAGCGCTACAACCAGATCATCATGCCGAACCTCGGGCTCGCGGAGAGCGAAGCCCGCGCCCTGCTGGCGTACATTGCGAGCGTGGCGGTGACGCCGGTGGTGGTTCCGGCGGTGCCTCCGAACCTGGCGCGACCGGCGCTGGTCGCGCCGCAGGCGACGATCCTCGAGGTCTTCCTCGGCATCACCGCCGTGATCGCGGCGGTTTTCGCCTGGGTGATGGTCAGCACGCGCTCGCCGGCCACCGTCGACGTGCACCGCGCCTACGGCGTGCGCAAGGCATTCTTCGTGGCTGCTGCGGTGGTGCTGGGAGCGCTGCTGGCGGCGACGCTGCCGCGTGCGCCGTATGCCGGGATCGACACGCGGGCCGACCGCATCGTCTACGTGGCGGCACGCCAGTTCGACTTCATGTTCTCCGACGAGCCGATCCTGAGCGTCGCCGATCTCGGCAGCGTACCGAAGCTCGAGCGCCTCGAGGTGCCGGCCGGCGCGCTGGTGGAGTTCCGCGTCACCAGCCTCGACGTGAACCATGGCTTCGGCATCTACGGGCCGGGGCGCCAGTTGCTCGCGCAGACGCAGGCCATGCCCGGCTACGTCAACCGCCTGCTGGTGAAGCTCGAGGGGCCGGCGCAGTACGACGTCTTCTGTCTCGAGTACTGCGCAGCGGGACATCACCGCATGCACGTGGCCTTTGCCGCGAAGTGAACCGTTCTGGAGGGATGCCGATGCGCACCGTGTCCACGCAGACGCTGTACTGGATGGCGATCACCTGGGTCCTGTTCCCGGTGCTCGCGCTGCTTGGCATCTACATGCGCACGGTGCAGGGCGGCAGCCTGCAGGGCCTCGAGCCCTGGTTCTACCCGATGATGACCCTGCACGGGGTCGGGATGGCCGGTGTCTGGTACGTGGCGTCGATGGCCTGCGCGGCGCATCTGCTGCAGAAGTACGTCGCGCCCTCGGCCGCCGTCGGCCGCCTCGCGCTGATCGGTACCGTCATCGGGGTGGCCCTGCTGCTGGTCTGTGTTTTCGCCGGCCGCTACGCAGCTGGCTGGTACTTTCTCTATCCGCTGCCGTTCAAGGGAGAGTGGAATCGCTGGGCGATGGTCGTGTTCCTGCTTTCGCTCACGGTTCTCGGCGCCACCTGGCTGGTGTGGACGCTCGACCTGATGCGCGCGATCGCCACGCGGTTCTCCCTGCGCCAGGCCCTGGGCTGGCACTATTTCTCGGGAAAGTCCGAGCCGGTGCTGCCGCCCTCGGTGCTCATCATCACCGTCAGCCTGGTCGCCTCGGTCGCGACGCTCGTCGCTGCCGTGATCACACTCCTGCTGTTTTACGCGGAACTGCTCACCGGTGCGCCGAACGACGCGCTGCTGATGAAGAACCTGACCTTCTTCTTCGGCCACACGCTGGTGAACCTCTCGATGTACCTCGGCGTGGCACTCGTCTACGAAGTGCTGCCGGAGTATGCGGGGCGGCCGTGGAAGACCAGCAAGGTGGTGGTGGTGGCCTGGAATACGGTGCTGGCGATCATCCTGGTCGCCTACTTCCACCATCTCTACATGGACTTCGTGCAGCCAGGCGCACTGCAGTACGTGGGCCAGGTGGCGTCCTACGCGAGTGCGATTCCGTCGGCGGTGGTGACGATCTTCGGCGCGCTGCTGCTGGTCTACCGCGCGAAGATGCGCTGGAACCTGGCGAGTATCCTCATGTTCCTGGGGCTGGCGGGCTGGGCCATCGGCGGTGTCGGCGCGGTGATCGATTCGACCATCAGCGCCAACCTGAGGCTGCACAACACGCTGTGGGTGCCGGCGCACTTCCACACCTACATGCTCGGCGGCCTGGCGCTGCTCGTCATCGGCTACTTCTATCACGTGTGCCAGCAGGCGGCCGCCGCTGCCGAGCGCCTCGCCTGGCAGTGGCTGCTGATTGCCGTGATGCTGGTCGGTGCCTACGGCCTGTTCCTTGCCTTCTACCTCTCCGGCGCCTGGTCGATTCCGCGGCGCTTCGCGATCTATCCCGCGGCGCTGGCCCACGGCGCGGGCCTGGCGCAGTTCGGCGCTGCCTCGGCCACGCTTTTCCTGCTCGGCTTCGTGCTCTACCTGGCTGAGGCGGGGCCGCGCTGGTACCGGGCGGTGCGGGCCGGCTGAGGTGGCGCACCGGGTCGCACGGCTGCTGCTGTGTGCCGGCGCGCTCGCCCTCGCGCTGCCTGGTTACGCTGCAGCCGTACCGCCTGCGGGTGTCTCGCGTTTAGAGAGCCGGTTGTCGGGCCGGCTGGTGCCGGATATCCCTTTGCAGCTCGCGGACGGCCGGTCCGTGCGCCTCAACGAACTCGCCGCGGGCAAGCCACTGCTCGTGGCCTTCTTCTACCGCCGTTGTACGGGCGTGTGTGTGCCGCTGCTCGAGTGGCTGCGCGAGAGCGTGGGCAGCGCCGGTGGCCTCGCTACGGACTACCGGGTCCTGGCGCTGAGCTTCGACGATGCCGACACCGTCGCCGACCTGCGTGCGCAGGCCACCGCGCTGGGACTGCTGGATACCACCGGCTGGTCTTTCGCCGTGGCCGAGCGCGATGCGGTGGTGCGCATCGCCGGGGCGCTCGACTTCTGGTACCGGCCCGACCCGGTGACCGGGCAGTTCGATCACCCGGCGCTGGTGGTGGCCATCGACCGTGGCCGCGTCGTCGGCGCCATGCTCGGCAGCCCGGGCGGCAACCGGCGGCTGCGCAATCTGGTCGCGACCATGCGCGGCGAATTCATCGCGGCCTATCCGCTACCGCAGCAGCTTCCCTTCCGCTGCCTCACCTTCGATCCGGCGACCGGCGCCATGCGCCTCGACTGGGGCATGTTCCTGCTGGCGCTGCCGGCGCTGGCGGCGCTCGCCGCGGTGTCCGTGCTGTTTGGCCCGGTGGTACGGCGCCGGCAGCGGGTCTGCTGAGCAGGTAGCGGCTGGTGCCGGGTTTGGCTTATTGGCTTTTGCCGGGGGTTCTGCCGCATGTCCACGGACGGTTGAGTTAAGGCTGAAAACGTCCGATCCTGCCGGGCCACGCAGCAAGGGAGGCTCCTCACAGCCGTTTTTCAAGAAGCCTGGATCAACAACTGCGAGAACTGCGACCCGGCACCGTTCACGCTATTGGCTACACGGCTTCCTTCGCGCGATAGCGACCGCGCCTGCGTTCCTGTACCGCTGACTCGAGCGGATCGATGACTGTCAGAAAGTCATAGCGACGAAAATCCCGGTCGCGCGTGAACAGCGTTGCGACTCCATGCTGGCGCAGCAGCGCCGCTAGAAACGTGTCGGGAACCTGGTTCCCGCGCGGCCGCCCCTCCCTGGCAACCGTCTGATAGGTCCGCCAGAAATCCTCTTCTTCACCCAACGGACGGGCGTGAGGGAGCCGCAACAGGCTGTCGACGTTCGCCATGGCTTCCTCGGCTGTTAGCGGCTTGCGGAACACCGCGGGGTGCGTGGCAATGCGCAGATACGCAGCGAGCGTCGCCCACGCGAGGCAGAGCGTCTCGCTGCCCTCGGCACACTGCCGGACGAAGGCGACTGCGCGGGCGTGGACGGCACTGCTTTCATCCGATGCGTACACCAGGATGTTGGCGTCGATCGCGAAACTCACGAATGCTCCTCGAGCGCGCGATAAAGCGCCTCCTTGTCGGCGAGATCCACGAGTGGTGCCATCGGCCTGGCAACCCAGGTGAACGGCTGCTCCGCAGCCGGCGGCGGCTGAGCGCCCAGAGCCTGTGCGAGGAGATCGGAGACGAGGCGACCAAGGGATTTGCCGGAGCGCTTCTGCAGCTTGCGCAGCGCACGCAGCACCGGATCGTCGATATCGATGGTAGTTCGCATGATGCGGTGATGCTATGAACCGACGCATCTGATGTCAACGGTACGTCAGGTGCCGGGTTTGGCTTATTTCGACCCTGCGCGGCGCGACACAGCCTTCGACAGTGAGGCCACATGGCGATCGAACCGCCGCGCCAGCACGGAAAGCGCGCCCGAGCCGCAGGCCCGGCATTCCATCGCGATTCGCGCCCGGACATCGGCAAAGCGACGCGCCCTTGACCGGCTGCGAAGTTCGGCTTCCGTGACACGGACCCCGCAATCCGCTTGCCCATCCGGGAAAGGACCGCCCGACGCAAAGGACGGTCCTTTCGAGGGTCAGAAGGGTAGCGTCTCCTTTCTTGGCGCGTTATGTCCGCGGGTGTTCTCCGACCGCGGGCAACTGGAGTATCTTTAAGGGCGCAAGAACAAAAAGAAGCTTCGGAGGCAGCGTATGCGGACCGGCACACGACTGCGATGGAAGGATCCCATTGTCGCCCTCCTCGGGTTACCTGGCCTGCTTGGCACGATGATGATCGGGGCCGCTGCCCCGGCCTTCGCCGCCGATGTGACGACGATCGCCGGTAGCGGTACCGGCGGGGGCTACTCCGGTGACGGAGGCCCCGCAAT
Organism: Pseudomonadota bacterium; assembly: GCA_963205295.1. Taxonomy (GTDB): domain Bacteria; phylum Pseudomonadota; class Gammaproteobacteria; order Steroidobacterales; genus QUBU01. Next base: position 2,486 of record CAUJIY010000112.1, on the reverse strand, counting down.
CGCGGCCAGGCTGTCTTCCCCCGGTGGCATCGCGGTAGCAGCCGACGGGACCATTTACTTCGCCGACAAGGACAACTACCGCGTCCGGCGCATTGGCACCGACGGCATCATCACCACCATCGCCGGCACCGGCGTCCTCGGTGAACGGAGAAACAAGCCATGTTGACCATTCCACACAACATTCGCATGACATCGGCTTTGGTCATGTTGGGCCTGCTTTCTGGCCTCACTCACACCCGCCCTGCCCACGCGGCAACGTTTACGGTGAGCGATTGCTCTGCATCCAGCGGTGCTCCGGGGCGCCTGCGGGATGTCATCGGTGTTGCAGGTGCAGGTGATACGGTCGTCTTTTCTTGCAGCGGCACGATTACCCTCGCGGACACCCTGGGCATTGGCAAGGACCTGACCCTTGATGGTGCGGGGCAAAGCGTCACCATCAGCGGCGGCAACGACGTACGCGTGTTCGACGTCTCTGCTATTACAACCTTTAATTTGCAAAACCTGACCGTGGCGAACGGGTTTGCCAACTCTAACGGCGGCGGCGGCGTTAGAAACCTGGGCTTTCTGAACGTGACGAACGTTACCTTCTCCGACAATGCCGCCGAGGGCAACGCCGGCGGCGGCATTGTCAACTCTCACGAGTTGACGGTGACGAACAGCGTCTTTACCAGCAATTCCACAACCTCCGCCGGCGGCGGCATCTATAACGACGGCAAGTTGACGGTAACGAACAGCGCCTTCTCCGGTAATCACGGCGTTAACGGCGGCGGCATCGCCAATTGGTATCCCGGCACGGCGATGGTGACGAACAGCGTTTTTTCGGGCAATGGCGCGGACGGCGGTGGCGGCGGCGTCTTCACCTGGAGCGCCACGACCACGCTCACGAACAATACCTTCTCTGGCAATACCGCAGCCTATGGCGGCGGCGTTTACGCCTGGAACGGCGCCACGGTGCATATCGCGAACAGCACCTTCTCCGGCAATTCAGCGTCAACGGGCGGCGGCATCTATGGCGTCAGCACAATAACGGTGACGAACAGCACCCTTTCCGGCAATTCAGCGACAGAGGGCGGCGGCGCCATCGAGGCATCAGTTACAGTCAGGAACACCATCATTGCCAACAGCGTATCGAGCAGGAACTGCCTTATTAACACGAATAGCGCGCTCACCGACGGCGGCGGCAACCTGCAATTCGGCGGCACCATCGCCGACTCGTGCGGCGCGACCATTCCCACAGCCGACCCCGTGCTGGGCGCGCTGGCGAACAATGGCGGACCCACTCAAACGATGGCGCTCGGCGCCGGCAGCGCGGCGCTTGAAGCGGCGAACTATGCAACGTGCATGGCGGCCGTCGGCTCGCCGAACTATGGCGCGGGCGGGCTGGATCAGCGCGGACAGCCGCGCGCCAGCGCAAGTTCACTCTGTGATATTGGCGCGTTCGAAGCATCCGCACCCCTCCCCGATGATCTGATCATCGGGCTGTCGACCTCCCAGGCGGTGCTCGACGCCCTCAACTCCGTCGTCGGCAGCCTGCTGATGATCAACGTCGACGGCCGCGAATACCTCGTAGTGCCGAACGCAACGAGCGTCGGGCTCGATATCACCCTCACGGACAATGACCAGTTACTGGTCATCGACCTCAACGCTCTCGCCAGCGCAGGCGGCGAGATCACCATCGCTGGCAACCTCAGCCTGCAGAGCGTGGACCTGAGCGGCCTGACCACGGTGGGCGGTTCGCTGACCGTCGCCAACAACCCGGCGCTGAACGCAATCCTCATCTCGGGCGTGACCAGCATCGGCGGTGACCTGACGGTCGTCGGCACGGCCGCGACCGTCATCGACGTGTCAGCGCTCGCGACGGTCACTGGGTCGCTCGTCATCAGCGACAACACCTCGGCGACAACCGTCGATGTCTCGTCGGTCACTGACGTCGGCGGCGACGTCACGATCACCGGCAACCCCGCGGCCACTACCATCGATGTCGCCAGCCTCGCCACCGTGGGAGGAGACCTCGACCTGAGCGGCAACACCTCGCTGCCCGTCGTCGACGTCAGCGGCGTCACCTCTGTCGGCGGCGATCTCATCATCAACGGTGCCAGCGCCGCCACCGATATCGACCTCGGCTCGACCACGAACGTTGGCGGAGACGTCATCATCACCGACAACACCGCCGCGACCACCGTCGACGTCGCGAGCCTCGCGACCGTGGGAGGAGACCTCGACCTGAGCGGCAACACCTCGCTGCCCGTCGTCGACGTCGCCAGGGTCGCCACCGTCGGTGGCGACCTCATCATCAACGGCGCCAGCTCCGCCACCGATATCGACCTCGGCTCGGCCACGAACGTTGGAGGAGACGTCATCATCACCGACAACACCGCCGCGACCGCCGTCGACGTCGCGAACCTCGCGACCGTGGGCGGCGACCTGGACCTGAGCGGCAACAGCTCGCTGGGCTCGGTCGACGTCAGCGGCGTCACCTCTGTCGG
>CAUJIY010000111.1 GCA_963205295.1 Pseudomonadota bacterium | reverse complement strand
TTTCGGGCCGGCGTGGAATGTTGTTCACGATGGCGTGGAACGCTGTTCACGATCGTGGCCGACGGATCGGGAGGTGGCTGGAGATGACTTGAACAGGCCGTAGGCTGCGCGCTTTTTGCAGATGAGGAGCGCGCGCCGATGCCGAACTCGAGGATCTCCATGACGAACCTGAAGCGGCTGATCGAGCTGCAGTCGAGCAACCTCACGGTACGGGAGATGGCCGCGGCGCTGTCGATGTCGAGCGGCGCGGTGTCGAAGTACCTGACGGCGATCCGGGCGGCGGGTCTGACGGCGCAGGCGGCCGCGTCCTTGAGCGAGGCGGAGCTCGAACGGCGGGTCTTTGGCGAGAAGACGCCGGCGGCGCCGGCGCGCTTCGCGCCGGTGGACTGCGGCTGGGTACACGGGGAGCTCAAGCGCCACCGTCACGTGACGCTGCGGCTGCTCTGGGAGGAGTACCGCGAACGCCACGGCGAGGCGGCCTACCGCTACAGCGCGTTCTGCGACACGTACCGGCGGTGGGAGAAGCGGCTGAAGCGCTCGATGCGCCAGCGGCACTTCGCGGGCGAGAAGCTGTTCGTCGACTATGCGGGGCCGACGGTGCCGATCTACGGACGGTCGGGAGATGAGGTGCTGCGGGCGCACCTGTTCGTCGGGGCACTCGGCGCGAGCGGCTACGCGTACGCCGAGGCGACGCGCGGCGAGGCGCTGCCGGACTGGCTGGGCGCGCACGTGCGGGCGTTCGAGTACTACGGGGCGGTGCCGCAGATCCTGGTGCCCGACAACCCGCGTGTGGGGGTGACGAAGGCGGACCGGTACGAGCCGCAGCTGCAGCGCTCGTACGAGGAGCTCGCGGGGCACTACGGCGCGGTGGTGATCCCGGCGCGGCCGTACCGGCCGAAGGACAAGGCGAAGGCGGAGCTGACGGTGCAGCTGGTGGAGCGCTGGATCCTCGCGCGGCTGCGTCACCAACGCTTCTTCAGCCTCGAGGAGCTCAATGCGGCGATCGTGCCGCTGCTCTCGGACCTGAACGCCCGGCCGTTCCAGAAGCTCCCCGGGAGCCGCCTGAGCGTGTTCGAGGCGCTGGATCGGCCGGCGATGCGCGCGTTGCCGACGACGCCGTACGTGTACGCCGAGTGGAAGGCGGTGCGGGTGGCGTTCGACTACCACATCGAGATCGAACGGCACTACTACAGCGTGCCGCATGCCCTGGCCGGCCACGAGGTGTGGGCGCGCTATGGGGCGCGCACCGTCGAGATCCTGCACCGCGGCGTGCGGGTGGCGAGCCACCTGCGCTCCTACCAGCGCGGCGGCTACACGACCGATGCGGCGCACATGCCCGCCGCGCATCGGGCGCATGCCGAGTGGACGCCGAAGCGCCTCATCGACTGGGGCGTCTCGATCGGGGCGGCCACGGGCGCGGTGGTCGAGCACCTGCTGGTGACGAAGCCGCATCCCGAGCAGGGCTACCGGGCCTGCCTCGGGCTGCTGGCGCTGGCGCGCAGTTACGGCGAGGCGCGGCTGGAAGCGGCGAGCCGGCTCGCGCTCGCGCTGCAGAGCCCGCGACGCGCGACCGTGAAGTCGATCCTCGAGAGCGGTCGCGACCGGCGTCGCCCGGACGAGACCGTGGAGCTCGACCTGCCGACGCACGGCAACGTGCGCGGCCCCGGCTATTACCACTGACCTGAACCCCACCGAAGGAGACGACCGACGATGCTGACCCACAACACCCTGGAAACGCTGCGAGCGCTGAAGTTGCACGGTATGGCCGCGGCGCTCGAGGAGCAGCAGAGCATGCCCTCGACCCATGATCTCTCGTTCGAGGAGCGCCTGGCGCTGCTCGTGGACCGGGAGCGGCTGTACCGCGACAACACCCGCCGCACGCGCCTCCTGCAGCAGGCGCGCCTGAAGGTCGCGCAGGCCTGCCTCGAGGACCTCGACTACAAGGCCGCCCGCGGTCTCGACAAGCGCCAGATCGCGAGCCTCGCGAGCTGCGAGTGGGTGCGGCGGGGGCAGAACGTGTTGATCACCGGCCCCACCGGCTCGGGCAAGACCTGGCTCGCCTGCGCGCTCGCGCAGCACGCCTGCCGCGAGGGGCTCTCGGCGCTCTACTGGCGCGTGCCGCGCCTCTTCGAGGAACTGCGGATCGCGCACGGCGACGGCAGCTACCTGCGCCTCCTGAAGCGCATCGAGAAGGCCTCGATCCTGGTGCTCGACGACTGGGGCCTCAGCGCCCTCGGCGCCCAGGACCGCGCCGACCTGCTCGAGATCCTCGACGATCGCGTACCCGCTCGCTCGACGATCCTCATCAGCCAGCTGCCCGTCGACACCTGGCACGCCTACCTCGGGGAGCCCACGCTCGCCGATGCGATCCTCGATCGGCTCGTGCATCACAGCCACCGCATCCCGCTCGCGATGCACGGCGACTCGATGCGCAAGCAGGCGCGAGCATGAACGACATCGAACCCGGAGCTTCTGCCGCCTGCGGCGGCAGACTGCGTGATGGGTCGGAACGGATGAAACCGGACCCCAAAACCCGCCTCGCCTTGACCGATCGTGAACACCTGACGTAAAACTCAACGCTCCAGCAACCTCCGCCGCGCGCTGTTCACGATCGCGTGGAAACGGCGTTCACCATCGCT
>CAUJIY010000110.1 GCA_963205295.1 Pseudomonadota bacterium | reverse complement strand
TCGCGCACCTGGCGCAGGCCGGGCAGGCAGGCCGCACGCCGGCTGACGTCAGCACGGCGCAGCGCGCCCGCGGGCCGCCGGAGCAGAGGACGTTCGATCTCAACTGAAGCCGTGTCACGCGCCTGGGATCCGGGCGCGGCGCGGCCGACTGCGTCTGCCAGCTCGTGCAGTGCGAGAATCTGCCCCTCACGTCCCCATTTCCGGCAGCGCGACAGGGGGCTGGATCGCCCGGCGGCCGCTACCGCGGGTCGCCGGCTTTGCGGCGGGGGCTACACTGCTGGCAGCATGGGTTTTGAACGTCCTTTTCGCTGGACGCGATTAAGTTCCGGATGGAGCAGTCAGGCCTGACGGCGAAGGATCTGGAAACCGTCATCGGGCGAATGAATCGGGTCTATGAAGTTTTGAGCCGACGCCGGCCTCTGACCCTCAGGATGATTGAGGGTCTGCATACCAAGTTTGGAATTCCAGCCGAAAGCTTGCTCAAGCAGCGGGTCGGAAAGGCTCCCTGAAGGCGCCCGCAATGTCCCTGTTCACGTCGAAGAATGGACGCTATGGGACTCTAAACCGCGAATCAGCAAAGCGTCGCTATACCCGGGTCCGCAATCGTCGTCGCAGCGCACTCATCACGCCCAGGGCGGAACCGAACAACCAGACGGCACCGGGCACCGGAACCAGGCCGATGTCGCCCGGGCGCACGGCCCACGCAAACATCTCGCTGCCCTTGTAGTCGTACTCCTGGATGCCGTTGTCGAAGTGGAAATGCCAGGCGAGACTCGGATCGGGCGCATAGAGAGTGCCTGACGCGTAGATGTACGGCCGGAGATTCGAGAACGGACCGGTGTTGGTCAGGCACCATGGCGACGACAGGCTGCAGCCCGTCAGGTTGCCACTGGTGTCGTAGAGGCCGATGTTGCCCAGCGTGCTGTAGTACAAGTGCGCCATCTCGCCGGTCGACAGGTCCACGTTCCACCCGCAGTCGGTACCGGTATAGCCAAAGTTGCAACCCGGCGTGCCGGTATCCACGATCACCGGCAGCCGCCAGTCGCTCGCTCCGAGGTGCTGGGCAACGTTCAGCGAGACGATCCAGGACTGCGCCGCAGCCAGGCTCATCAGGCCATCGCTGTCGTACCCGGAAGTCCAGGCGTAGTTCGCGTCCGCCAGCCAGGTGATGTCGAGCACCGTGTCGTAGTACGCCTGACCGGAAAGCCGGCTCAGCAACGCGGCGTCGGCCGGGCCGGCCAGGCCGGCCAGCAACACCATTGACGAGATCCCCCGCAACGTCCGTCGCATGACTGGCCTTTCTCCTGCGCTCCCGCCTCCGCCGGACAGGCATGCGCGAACTGTTGATTCTTGTGCGGGAGCACGCTAGTCCGCCGCCCCGGTTGCTGTCAATCACTCGAAACTGGTGCGGCTGCGTTATGGAAAACGCGGACCTCAGGTGGGACATGAAGTGTCGTGTCGAAGGTTTCGAAGTTGTTGTCCGCTGGCGGAGTCGAAGTCCACCGGCATCATGCACGGGCGGTTGACTCCGGAGAAATATGCGTCTCGGTGAGGAGATGCTTGTTTTCGAAGCGGCCAGGCGTTACGACGTCCTGTCGGCCGCAATCACTTCATGCTCTTTCGGTCGCGGTCGGGGGTTACCTCAAGCATCACGCCATGCCCAACTACTGCGCCGACGATCTCGGCAATCTCGCCCAGCGGGCGCGCGGTAACCTCCGCTCCATGCAGCGCCGCCCGACTCTTGTCCGGGCGTTCTGGAAACAAGCTGAGTTATTCTGACCCTGTCATGTACTTACGCAAGTCTCAATAATCCGCCGGAATCCTTGTGTTCGGCCAGGGCGGCAACGTGTGGCGGGCCACGGGCTGCGCGAACCGTGGACAGCCTGCCCGGTCGCCTCTCGCCACGGCCGTCGACGGTGCTATAAGAAGGCCGGACGACGACCCGGAGGCATCCCGCCATGACCGATTCCAGCTTTTCCCGCCGTGAACTCCTGACCGCCGGCTCGACGCTCGCGGTCCTTGGCACCACGGCGGCCGGCGCCGCGATCGGCACGTCGCGGGGCGGCGCCCCGCAGCCGCCCTTCGACTCGCTGCGCGACTACGTGGCCGCACTCGAGGCCCATGGGCTCCTGCTGCGCATTCCCGAGGTGGACCAGGATGCGTGGGAGGCGACGGGGCTGGTCTGCCGCGCCGCCGACCTCTACGGCTTCGAGGGCGTGCCGGCGCTGTGGTTCGACCGCGTGAAGATCGGTGGCCGGTGGTTCCAAGGGCCGCTGCTGAGCCTGCTGCAGGCCAACCTCGACACCGACGCCGTGACGCTCGGCGTACCGCTGGTTCCCGGCGATGGCAGGGCGAACTACCGCCGCGCGAAGGCAAAGTGTGCGCAGATGCTACAGCAGGGGCACGGCAGCTATCCGGCGATCCCGCCGGTCACCGTCGCGCGTGAGGCGGCGCCGTGCAAGCAGGTGGTGCTCGAGGGCGCGGACATCGACCTCACGAAGTTCGCCTTCATCCAGACCATTCCGGGCGATGCGGGCCGCTACGTCAACGCGACCTCGGTCTTCACCCACGACCCGGTGCTCGGCAGCAACTTCGGCACCTACCGCTGCCAGCTGAAGGGCCCGCGGCTCCTTGGTCTCAATCCGGAGGAGGGCCAGGCGGGCTGGAAGGCATTGATGGCGGCGAAGGCGCGCGGCGAGGAGCGGATGCCGGTGTCCATCGCCTTAGGCCAGGACCCGGTTACCTGGTTCATCAGCTGTTCGCGCGTGGTCCCGCGCTTCGGCGACAAGCCGATCGACGAGATGGCCGTCGCGGGCGGCTTGCGCGGCAAGCCGGTCGAACTCGTGAAGTCGGAGACGAACGATCTGCTCGTGCCCGCGCACGCCGAGATGATCATCGAAGGCGAGGTGCCGCTGCAGGTACCGGGCCAGCCGGAGGGTCCGTTCGGCGAGATGTTCGGTTATCTCGGGGCGCGCAAGAGCGAGAACTTCTTCCTCGATGTCACCTGCGTCACGCACCGGGGCGATCCCTGGGTCGTCAACATGTACACGGGCTTCCAGCGCGGCATGGCGACCGCGCCCGCCGACGCCCTCTCCGAACACCTGCTGCGCCGCTCCGTGCCGGCCGTCGTCGAGACCTGGCTGGCGCAGGACGCCATGGGCATCTACGTGGTGAGCGTGGACAAGACCGGGCCCGGGCAGGGCATGAAGGCCGGGATGGAGATCGCGAAATTCGTGCCGGTGGCCAAGGTCGTGATCGTCGTGGACAAGGACATCGACGTCATGGACAAACGCGCGGTCATGTTCGCCCTCGGTTCGCGCTGGAGTTCCCTCGGGGCGGTCAGGACGCTGGAGGGCCAGCGCGCCCTGATCACCGACCCGACCGCGCGCGACACGCTCAAGACGGACAAGATCGTGATCGACGCGACCCGGCAGCTGCCGGAGGAGGGCGGAGTCAGCGAGTTTGCGCCGGGAAACCGCGCGCTGCTGGAGGCGGCGGCGCCGGACCTGCTCGCCGCGGTGGACCGCCGCTTCGGCACGGTGCTGCGGAAGTGGAGGTCATAGGCGGCTGGCCTCCCGCGTACTCACCTGCGCAGAGGTTCCTAAGCAGGACTTGTCCTGGAACCCAAGGCGGAGCCGGATTCTTTCCACGCGACGGCTGCATGTGCTGCAGTTTGTCGCGGACGATGACCAGGCTCTCCACCGCGTCTGCGGTAATCGGCGCACGATGCGGCGACGAACCGGGACATCCACCTGCACATGCACTTCGTCGATGAGGTGCATCTGCCGCGGCTGCCGGCACGTGCCGGAACAGCGGCGGGTCAGCATGCCCCTGCAGATGCATCCCGGTCGCCATCACCCGGCCGACACAGGCGGGCGACAAC
>CAUJIY010000109.1 GCA_963205295.1 Pseudomonadota bacterium | reverse complement strand
GGGATCGTCGTCTACCCCGAGAGCTTCGTGGCGCCGCGCGAGTACGTCGACGAGGCCGGGGTCGTGCACGAGTACCACGATGAACTCGCCGGTGAGTCGATGGACGATGGCCCGGTCGTGCTGTCGTGGTCGGATGCGGATCCGGCCACCGGCTATCCCGGATACAACGTCGTCATCCACGAGTTCGCGCACAAGCTCGACCTGCTCGACGGTGCGGTCAACGGCGCGCCGCTGCTGCCGCCGGCGCTGCGTGAGCGCTGGGTGCGGACGATGACCGGGGCCTATGACGACTTCGGTGCGCAACTCGAGGCGGTGGAAATGGCCATTCCACGGCACATCGACCCCGATTCGCCCGCAGCCGACGCCTGGTACGAGACCTTGCCGCTCGATCCCTACGCGGCAACCGATCCGGGCGAATTCTTCGCCGTGACGGCCGAAGCCTTCTTCACCGGTCCGCGGGAGCTGGCGCAGGCGTACCCGGCGCTGTACGCGCTCTTTCGTGATTACTTCCGGCAGGATCCGCTGGCGGGCACGTCCGCGCAGGCCTGATCGCGCTGCCGCCTCTGTGCGGCAATCCTGCGGTGAACGAATGTCGCAGCCGCCGATCGAAGCGGGCGAATGGTCCAAACCGGGCCGATGAGGAGTCTCGTATGAATACCTGGCGAATTGCCGCCAACGCGGCCCTTGCTGCAATGGCACTCGGCGCGTGCGCTGCCGGTGCTTCGGCTGCCGATGTCGCCGGTGGCGCGCAGGAAGAATCGACCACCACGGAGCAGATGAGCCACCGCGATGCGCGGCTGGAGACCTACCGCATCGAGGACTGGTCCGCGCCCGGAGACGACGCGCTGATCGTCAAGGCGCTGGGCGGGTCGCAGTACCGCGCGACCTTCATGGGCCACTGCTCCGGCCTGCGCTTCACCGACACCATCGGTTTCGTCACCCGCGGCACGAATTCGCTGGATCAGTTCTCGGGCATCGTGCTGCCCGACGGCACGCGCTGCATTTTCAAGACCTTCGGGCGCAGTCCGCCGGGCGCGTAGGCGCAGCACCGCCGGTCCGCTTACTTCGTCCCGGCTTCGGCCGACCTGCCGGACACAGCTTCATCTGCCGGCACGATGAAGGCCGGCACGATGCCGGGCGTGGCGGCAGCCTCAGCCACCGGTGCCGGGGCGGGCGCCGGTGCCGGCGGCGGAGCGGCATTCATCAGTTGCGTCAGCCGTTGCATGGCGCCGAGCAGCCCGTCGACACCGAGCAGGAAAACACTGACCGCAATTACCGCGGCGATGGCGGCGGTCAGGTTCCTGGTGATGCGAAAGCGTTTCGGTGTCATGCCGTCCCTGTCTGCGAGCTGCCTCCGGTGAGAGGCAGATCCTATGCAACCGGACTGCGGGTGCCAACCGGTAGCTGTCCCGTACCCCCGGCCGGCGTGCTGCCTCGCGACTGCGCACGTCACCGGTTACACTCGCCGGAAGGGCGCCGTCGTGGTTTCGGAACTGACGTGAAGGTGCAGGTTTCCCGGGTATTCCACGCTCTCGCGGGCGGGCAGCTGCGCGACCTGGAGGGCGTGCCGCTGGCCGGGTTTGCGGCGCGTGCCTGGGCGTTCCTGATCGACTTCGCGATCGTCGCCGCCCTGGCGATCGCGGTCGGCCTGCTCGTGGCCCTCGGCAGGCGTAGTGGCGATTCCCCGCAGCCCCTGGTCATCCAGTTCGATCCCTTCGACGGCGCGTGGGGCCTGCTGGCGGTCGTTGCCTATTTCGCCCTGGCGACCCGCGTCGGCAGGGGCCGGACGATCGGCAAGTGGCTGCTACGCATCCGGGTCGTGTCCCTGGTGCACGAGCAGATGTCGTGGTGGCACAGCATCGAGCGGGCGCTCGGCTATGCAGCGTCCGCGCTGGAAGGCGGATTCGGCTTCATCCAGTACTTCCTGCACCCGAATTGCCAGACCGTGCACGATCGCATTGCCGGCACCATCGTGATCGCCGAACCGAAGCACCGGCAGAGCGAAGCCGCAGACGGCCGGGAGTCCGATGCAGCCACCGCGGCAACCGAACCGGATCCGCAGCCCGGGCCGGTACCGGATCCATGAGATGACTCAGGCCGGCGCAGCCAGGCTCGCGATCGTCCTGCGCATGGCGTGGGCGGCACCGTGCACGCTGGTGGGACTGGTCCTCGGATTCGCGGTGATCCTGGGCGGCGGCTCCGCCCGCAGGGTCGGGCGCGTCGTCGAGTTCGCGCCCGGCGATGCCGGGACGGCAACCAGGCGTCTCCGTGCGCTGCTGCCATTCGCGGCCATCACGTTCGGCCACGCGGTCATCGGCCTGAGCCACGCCGACCTGCAGCGCCTGCGGGCGCACGAGCGGGTGCATGTCCGCCAGTACGAGGCCCTCGGCCCGTTGTTTTTCCCGGCCTACGGCGCCTCGAGCCTGATGGCCTGGCTCACCGGCCAGAGTCCTTACCGGGGCAACCGCTTCGAGATCGAAGCGTTCGGCGCAGACCCGCCTGACACGGCCGGGCAGCGGCCCGGCAGGGGAGCCAGACACGCATGAGCGCCATTGCTGCCATCCGCGGCTTTCGCATGTACCGCGGCCGCCTCGATGACCGCAAGCTCGACGACGAGCACCTGCGGCAGATCATCGACGCGGCACGCTGGGCGCCGTCGGGCCACAACAGCCAGCCGTGCGAGTTCCTCGTCGTCGACGATCGCGCCCTGATCGGTGAGATCGCGGTGATCGCCATGCGATGCTTCGACGAATTCCTCGCCAGCAGCCCACACCTGCCGCAGTGGGTGGCCAGCTTCCACCGCTGGCTGCGCTGGTCGCGCGAGGACCTCGAGCGCCACGGCGATGGCATCTGGTTCCAGCAGTGGACCCGGACACAGTGGGAGGAACTGGCGGGGCTGCACGACGAGGCGGCGATCCGGGAACGGCTGGTCGCCATGTTCGGCTCGGGTGGCGTGCCGTCGAAGCTCATCGACACGGCACCATGCCTGCTGTTCACCCTGCTCGACACCACGCGCAGGGTCCCCGACTTCTCCAACGACATGCTGGCGCTCACCAGCGCCGGAGCGGCACTGCAGAACCTGCGGCTCGCCGCCTGGGAGATCGGCGTAGCGGTGCACGAACAGTCGCCGCTCTACGACCTGCCGGCAACGCGCCAGGCCGTGGGCGTGTTGCTCGGCATTCCGGGGCATTACCGGATCGTCAGCGGCATGCGTCTGGGCTATCGCACGAAGGCGGTACGATCCTCGTTCACGCACGTGCGCCGGCCCGTTGCGCAGATCCTGCACCGCAACGGGTTCTGATGACCGCGGGTCGCCCGACCCTGCTTCGCTACCTGGTGTGGGCGGTGCTGCTCGCCCTGCTCGCCGGGTGCGTCTGGTCGCCGGATGCCTCGCCGCTGGCAGTCGCGGACAGAGCCGGGCCAACCTATCCGGGCGATGCCGATCTCGTCCTGCCGGGTCGGGTGGTCAGAGTGACCGATGGCGACACGGCCGTCGTCGCACTCGACAGCGGCGAGATCAAGGTTCGTTTCCACGGCGTCGACGCACCCGAGGTGAGGCAACCCTTCGGGCGCGAGGCCAGCGCATTCATGCAGGACCTGATCGGCGGCCAGGACGTCGAACTCGTTCCGGTCGAGCAGGACGCCTACGACCGGCTCGTCGCAGTCGTGCTCGTCGACGGTGCGAGCGCGAACGAGGCATTGCTCCGCGAGGGCTTGGCCTGGGCTTATCGCGACTACCTCGGCCAGCTCCCCGAGGACGCCATCTATTGCCAGATCGAGGCGGATGCGCGATCCGGCCGGCGCGGGCTCTGGTCCCAGCCCACGCAGCGCTGGGTACCGCCGTGGATCTACCGCAAGCGTGCGAAACTGCCGCCCGGCACCAGGCTGCCGTCGCCCGATTACACGCGCGAGACCGCCGCCGACTGCGAGGCCGCGATGGCCCAGTCGCGGGAGTCGCGTCGGAGCGAGGTTCCCGCTCCGCTATTCGAAAAACCGGACGACAAATCCCCGGGCGGTTGCCTCATCAAGGGCAACATCAACTCCAGGGGCGAGCGCATCTACCATGTCCCCGGAAGCCCGAACTACGACAGCACCCGTATCGATCCGGGCAAGGGTGAGCGCTGGTTCTGCTCCGTATCCGAAGCGGAAGGTGCCGGCTGGCGTGCACCGCGGTAACCCCGCACCCGCGTTGGGGGCCGAAGTGGTGCGAGGATGGCTGCCGGCAGGCGCTTCCCAGGCCGGCGGCCGGCCGATAGACTTCCCCGCCTGATCCGGGGCCGACATGCCGCCCCGCAGGAGACCACGATGAGTTCCGCACCGCCGATTGCCCTGCCGGGTCCCCTGGCGCGACTGTACTCGCCGCCGTTCGTCGGCATCTTCGCCTTCGTCGCGGTGCTCGGCATCGTGCCGATCATGCACAGCATCCTGTCGCTGGTGATGGATCTGTTCGCCGCGGAGGCGGAGACGTACGTCAGCCTCGGGATCGGCGTCGTTGCCATCGCCATGCTCCTCTACGGCACCGTGCACAACTCCGAGACGCTCGGTACCTGGCTCGGTTTCATCGCCGGGAAACTGGTCTGGAGCGGCTGGATCGAGCTTGCGTTCCGGTTCAACCCGGACTACATGGACATGGGGCCGCTCGTCGTCGACGGCAAGCCGGCGCTCTCGCCCAGCATCCTGTTCGTGCAGGGCACGACCGGCCTGCTCATGGCGACCCTGCCGATCATGGTCTTCAACCGCGACACGCGCTGCAACGCCTTCCTCTGGATCCAGCGCGCCTGCCGCTTCGACCTCGGACGGCCGGCGTCGGCGAGCACCCGCAACTTCGCGCGCATCACCTTCCTCGAGACGCTGTACGTCATCTGGTTCTGCTACGCCGTCTCGCTGTTCATGGTGGACCCGCGTTTCCTCGGCTCGCATCACCCGGTCACCTACGTCCTGAGCTTTGGTTTGATCCTCTGGACCTTCTACCTGCTGCTGCGCCTGGCACGGTTCACCCGCATCATGGCCGGCGTGCGCTACGCGATTCCGACGGCGGGTCTTTTCTGGATCAGCGTCGAGATCGCCCACGAGTGGGGCCTCTACGATGAGTTCTGGTCCAAGCCGACCGAGTACGCGCTCGAGATGGGGCTCGTCGTCGGCGCCTTCCTGCTGGCGGTGGTGCTGGCCGTGGTGGTGCCGCGCCGGCGCACCGCGAGCCCGCAGGCCGCCAGCTGAGGATCGGCCGCCGACAGGCGCCGGTGCGGTGAATCGACGGGCGTCGACCCGCCTGGCCGGCAGGCCGGCGATTCGACGTGGCGCTGCCGATCGTGCCCTGTTCCCGGCTTGACCGCCCCGGTTGCCAACGGCCGGCATTTTGCTAGATTGCCCCTGACGCCACCCACGAACACCGCCATGGCCGACGAACAACCCGACGAGAAGGAACGCGCCGCGCAGCGGCTTCGCTATATCGTGATGGCGATCGCGAGCGGGATCATCCTGCTCGGCCTGGTGAGCCTGCTGCCAGGCTGAGCGGCCAGGGCCGGGCTCAGGCGTACAGCCCGCGCATCTCGGAGGCCTCGGTCACCCGCCGGATCGCGACCATGAAGGCGGCGATGCGCATGCTCACGCGCCGGCGCCGGCGGGTGGCGTCGACCTCGTCGAAAGCGCTGTCCATGATCCGGCGCAGATCCTCGATCACGCGCGCCTCGGTCCAGTAGTAGCCCATGCGGTTCTGCACCCACTCGAGGTAGGACACCGTCACGCCGCCGGCATTGCAGAGGATATCGGGGATGACCAGCACGCCGGCCCGTTCGAGCAGCGCGTCGGCGCGTGGCGTGGTCGGGCCGTTGGCCCCTTCGGCGACGATGCGGGCACGTACGCGGGGGGCATTGCGCTCGGTGATCTGGTTCTCGAGTGCGGCCGGCACGAGGATGTCGACCGGCAGCTCGAGCAGGCGTGCGGCGCGGCGCAGGGGTGTACCGCCGCGAAAACCACGCAGCGAACCGCGCCGGGCCGCGTGCGCCATGGCGGCACCGACGTCGATGCCGGCCGGGTCGTGCCAGGCACCCTCGATGTCGCTGATGGCCACGACCCGCACGCCGGCCTCGGCGAGGAACCTGGCTGAGTACCGGCCGACGTTGCCGAAGCCCTGGATCGCGGCGGTAGCCCCGCGCAGTTCCAGGCCGAGGCGCGCGGCGGCCTTGCGGATGCAGAACACGATGCCACGCGAGGTGGCGCTCTCGCGCCCGGCCGAGCCGCCGAGCACGAGCGGCTTGCCGGTGATGACGCCGGGCACGAAATCGTGCTTGTGCATGCTGTAGGTGTCCATCATCCAGCTCATCACCTGCGGCCCGGTGTTGACGTCGGGGGCGGGCACGTCGCGATCCGGGCCGAAGAGGTCGATCATCTCGGCGATGTAGCGCCGCGATAGCCGCTCGCGCTCGCCGAGCGAGAGCGTGCGTGGATCGACCACCACACCACCCTTGGCACCGCCCATCGGGATGCCGACCACCGCGCACTTGTACGTCATCCAGAAGGCGAGCGCCTTCATCTCGTCGACCGTCACGTCCTGGTGGAAGCGGATGCCGCCCTTGGCCGGACCGCGGGCGATGTTGTGCTGCACACGGAAGGCACGGAAATTGTGGATCGAGCCGTCGTCCATGCGCACCGGCAGGCGTGCTTCGGTGATGCGCCGGGGCAGCTTGATCATGGCGATCTGGTTTTCGGTCAGGCGCAGTCGCCGGGCAGCGGCATCGAACTGGACCAGCGCGTTGTCGAAGGCCGAGGCCCGCCACTCCTCGAGCGAACCAGCGATCTGGCGGCGGCGGGCTGCATGGCGCGCGAGGCGGCGCCGTTCCGCGGGAGTGGGTCGTGCCATCGTGCGCGCTCCTGTCCGCGTGGGTCGCGGGCATTCTAGCCGCATTCGCGCCGCTTCCGGGCCGGCGATCGCCGACGCTGTTGGCGCGGCCGGCCGGAAGCGGCAACATGCACGAGGCAGGACTGCCCCTCGTCGGGGCGGACCGGTCGGCTGCAACCGCCGGCCGAGGAGGGCGCGTTGATGTCCATGGACGCCGGGCGCGCGGACCGATCGCGGTCCTGGCTTGCCGACGAGACCGAGCTGCTCGTCCCGCTCCTCGCCCGCGCCCGACTCGTACCTGCCGAGCGCACCCGCACCGAGGCCATGGCCCGCACGCTCGTCACCCGGGTACGCGAGCGGCGTGCGAGCGGGGGACTCGACGCCTTCCTGCACCAGTACGCCCTGAGCACCGAGGAAGGGGTGCTGCTCATGTGCCTGGCCGAGGCGCTGCTGCGGGTGCCCGATCCGGCGACCGCCGACCGGCTGATCCGCGACAAGATCGAGCAGGCGCACTGGGAGAAACACCTCGGCCGCTCGCCGTCGCTGTTCGTCAACGCCTCGACCTGGGGCCTGATGCTCACCGGGCGCATGGTCGAGCTCGGGACGCAATCGGGCGACTGGGGTGCCTTCCTCGGCCGCCTCGTCGCGCGCAGCGGCGAGCCGGTGATCCGCCAGGCGCTGACTTTCGCCATGCGCATCCTCGGTGGGCAGTTCGTGCTCGGTCGTACCATCGATGAGGCACTCGACCACGCTGCAGCGGGCCGGGCGCGTGGCCTGCGCTATTCCTTCGACATGCTCGGCGAGGCGGCGCTGACCGCTGCCGATGCCGGGCGCTACCTGGCTGCCTACCATGCAGCCATTGCCGCGGTCGGTGCCCGGGTGGACCGCGCCGCGCCACTCGTCGAGCGCGACTCCGTGTCGGTGAAGCTCTCAGCACTGCATCCGCGCTTCGAGCCGGCCCAGCGCGCACGCGTCCACGCCGGGCTGCTGCCGCGACTGGTCGCGCTCGGGCAGGCCGCACGGGAGGCCGGCGTAGGGCTCACGGTCGATGCCGAGGAGGCCGACCGGCTGGAGCTGCAGCTCGAACTCGTCGAAGCGGCAGGGGCTGCACCGGTGCTCGCCGGCTGGGAGGGGCTCGGCCTCGCGGTGCAGGCGTATGGCAAGCGCGCCCCTGAGGTGATCGCTGCGCTGGCGCGTATGGCCCGTACGCAGCGCCGTCGCCTCCCGGTGCGCCTGGTCAAGGGGGCGTACTGGGACGCCGAGATCAAGCGTGCGCAGGAACTGGGGCTCGAGGGCTACCCGGTATTCACCCGCAAGGTCGCGACCGACGTCGCCTACCTCGCCTGCGCCCGCGACCTGCTTGCCGCTCCGGCGGCGTTCTACCCGATGTTCGCCACGCACAATGCGCACACGCTCGCGGCGGTGTGCGCCATCGCCCCGCAGGGGACGGCGTACGAGTTCCAGCGCCTGCACGGCATGGGTGAGGCGCTCTACGACGAGTTCGACAGGCTGGTCGGACCGGATATCGCCTGCCGCGTCTACGCTCCCGTCGGGGCACATGAGGACCTGCTCGCCTACCTGGTACGCCGGCTGCTCGAGAACGGTGCCAACACTTCATTCGTCAACCGGCTGGCCGACGATGCCGCTCCGATCGAGCTGTTGCTCGCTGATCCGGCAGAGACACTCGCCGCGCTGCCAGCGAAGCCGAATCCGCGTATCGTGCTGCCGGCGGCGCTGTTCCCCGGACGGGAGAACTCGCGCGGCATCCTGCTCGCTGATCCCGTGCGCGAGGCTGACCTGCTGACCCGCGTACACACGACGCTCGCTGCGCCGGTCGCGGCCTGCCCGCTCGTCGGCGGCGAGGTGCGCGCCGGGGCGACCCGTGCCGTAACGGATCCGGCAGATTGCACGCGCAGTGCCGGCACGGTGACCGAGGCGGATGCGGACGCCATCGGCACTGCCGTCGGCCTCGCCCGTGAGGCGCAGGGTGGCTGGGATGCGCTCGGTGGCGGCGGGCGTGCGGCGATTCTCGAGCAGGCGGCGACGCTGGTCGAGCGCGAGCTGCCGCGGCTCGTCGGGCTGTGTGCCCGGGAGGCCGGCAAGACACTCGCCGGCGGAATCGCCGATGTGCGCGAGGCGGTCGATTTCCTGCGCTACTACGCCGCGGCGGCGCGCGAGCAGTTTGCCGTGCCCCATGTACTGCCCGGCCCGACCGGCGAGCGCAATGAACTCAGCCTGCACGGACGCGGGGTGTTCGCCTGCATCAGCCCGTGGAATTTTCCGGTCGCGATCTTCACCGGGCAGGTGGCTGCGGCGCTCGCCGCGGGCAATGCGGTGGTGGCCAAGCCGGCGGAACAGACGCCGCTGGCGGCCTTCGTCGTCACGCGCCTGCTGCACGCGGCGGGCGTGCCCGGCGAGGTATTGCATCTGCTGCCCGGCGACGGGCTGGCGGTCGGCACGCCGCTGATGCGCGACGCGCGTCTGGCAGGGGTGGCGTTCACCGGCTCCACCGACGTGGCGCAGGGCATCCACCGCGTGCTCGCCGGCCGCGACGGGCCGATCGCCACGCTGATCGCCGAGACCGGCGGCATCAACACTCTGATCGCCGACTCCACGGCGTTGCCCGAGCAGCTGGTGCGCGACGTGCTGGTGTCCGCCTTCGACAGCGCCGGGCAGCGCTGCTCGGCGTTGCGCGTGCTGTTCGTGCAGGAAGAGATTGCCCCGCGTGTACTGGCGTTGCTCGCTGGCGCCATGGCGGAACTCGCCGTCGGCGATCCGCTCGACCCGGCCACCGACATCGGCCCGGTCATCGACGCCGGGGCGCTCGCACGCCTCGAGGCACACGCCGGGCGCATGACCCGCGAGGGCCGGCTCGTCGCCCGTGCGCTGCTGCCGGATGCCTGTGCCGCCGGCACGTTCTTCCCACCCACCGCCTGGGAGATCGAGCGGATCGACCAGTTGCCGGGCGAGGTGTTCGGACCGGCTCTGCACGTGGTGCGTTACGCGGCGACGCGCCTCGGGGCGGTCTGCGCGGCCATCGACGCCACCGGCTATGGGCTCACGCTCGGCGTGCACTCGCGCATCGGCGCGACGGTGGAGTTCGTGCGCGCGCACACGCGCGTCGGCAACCTCTACGTGAACCGCAACCAGATCGGTGCCGTCGTCGGTGCGCAGCCCTTTGGCGGCGAAGGACTGTCGGGCACCGGGCCGAAGGCGGGCGGGCCGCGCTACCTGGCGCGCTTCGCCGTCGAGCGCGTGGCCTGCGTGAACACCACTGCCGCGGGCGGCAACGCCAGCCTGCTCGCTATGGACGACCCCGCCCGCGCGTAGAATGCGCGGTGCCTGCCTGCGGGCGCTGCGACGACGAGGTCACCCATGGACCATCACAAGCTGGTCCTGCCTGAGCACATCAACCACTACGGCTTCCTGTTCGGGGGCTACCTGCTGCAGTGGATCGACGAGTTTGCCTGGATCACGGCAGCGGTCGACTACCCGGGCTGCCGGTTCGTCACCGTGGCCATGAAGGACGTGCAGTTCCGCCGCCGCATCGCTCTCGGCGAGGTACTGCGCTTCGCCGTGGACCGCCGCACGCAGGGGCGCACCGCGGTGGAGTATCGCGTCCGCGCGCATGGCCTGGTGGTGGAGCCCGACCCGGCCGTGGTGCTGTTCGAGACCTCGATCACCTTCGTCAATGTCGATGCCGATGGACGCAAGGCGCCGCTGGCGCCGCACACGACGGGAGGGCGGCCGTGAACCGGCTCGGTGGCATCCTGCTCAAGGGCCTGCTGGCGATCCTGCCGATCGGCCTGACGGTCTACAGCGTGTACTGGCTCGGCGTCACCGCCGAGGCGCTGCTGGCGCGGCCGATCAAGGCCGTAATCGCCGACGCCAACTACTGGCCGGGCATGGGACTGGTGACAGGCTTCGTGCTGTTGTTCCTGATCGGGCTTGCCGTCAATGCCTTCCTGGTGCGCAAGGTGCTGCGTTGGGGCGAGTCGCTGCTGCTGCGCGTCCCGGTCATCAAGACCATCTACGCGGCGATCCGCGACCTCACCGGGCTGGTCGATACCGGCGGCCGCAAGGGTGATCTGCAGCGCGTGGTCACGGTTCCGTTCGGCCCGGGCCGCGTCATCGGCTTCGTCACCCAGGAGCACGGTGAGGTGCTTGGTCCGGGACACGAGACCGATCTCGTGGCGGTGTACCTGCCGATGAGCTACCAGATCGGCGGCTACACGGTGTACCTGCCGCGCGTCGAGATCCGCGAGACGAACCTGACCGTCGAGCAGGCGATGCGGGTCGTGCTGACCGGCGGCGTGCAGGGCCGCTGAGGCGGTTCAGGCGGCGAGCAGGCTCTCACGCAGCAGGCCGAGCGCTTCCTCGAACAGCGGCTCCTCGATCGCCAGCGGGAACAGGAACCGCATCACGTTGGCGTTGACGCCGCAGGTGAGCAGCAGCAGCCCGCGTGCCAGCGCCGCCGCCTGCACCCGCTTGGTGAAATCCACGTCCGGGGCGCCGTCCGCAGGCCGGGCGAATTCCACCGCGACCATGGCACCGAGGCCGCGTACGTCGGCAATCTGCGGCACCTGCCCGCGCAGGCCCTCGACGAAGGTGCGCAGTCGCGCGCCGAGCGCCGCACCCCGCTCGGGCAGCCGCTCGGTGGCCATCACATCGATGACGGCGTGCGCCGCGGCGATGGCGAGCGGATTGCCGGCGTAGGTGCCGCCGAGCCCACCGGGGGCCGGTGCGTCCATGATTTCGGCGCGCCCCGTGACGGCGGAGAGCGGGATACCGGCAGCGAGGGATTTCGCGATGGTCATGAGGTCGACCGTCACGCCGGTGCGCTCGAAGAAATGTTCCATGGCGAACAGGCGTCCGGTGCGGCCGAAGCCCGTCTGGATTTCATCGGCGACGAGCACGATGCCGTGCTGGTCGCACAGTTCGCGCAGCCACTGCACCGCCTCCGTGCGGATGACATTGAAGCCGCCCTCGCCCTGCACCGGCTCGAAGATCACGGCCGCGACACGCGCCGGCTCGATATCTGCGCGGAACAGGTGATCGACCGCGCGGCGCACCTCGGCCAGCGGCGTGCGCTCGTCGGGGAAGGGGGCGTGGTAGATCTCGGGCGGGAGCGGGCCGAAGCCGGCCTTGTAGGGCTGCACCTTGCCGGTCAGCGAGATGGCGAGAAGGGTGCGGCCGTGGAAGGCGCCGCCGAAGGCGATCACGCCGCTGCGCCGGGTATGGGCGCGCGCGATCTTGATGGCGTTCTCGACCGCTTCGGCACCGGTGGAGAAGAAGGCAGTCTTCTTCGGGAAGCCGCCCGGGGTGAGGTCGTTCAGTTTTTCGGCCAGGGCGATGTAGCTCTCGTAGGGCGCCACCTGGTAGCAGGTGTGGGTGAAGCGCCCGAGCTGCGCCTCGATGGCCGCGAGCACCCGCGGATGGCCGTGGCCGACGTTCATGACGGCGATACCGCCGGCGAAGTCGATGTAGCGCCGGCCCTCGATGTCCCAGAGTTCGGCGCCGCGCGCCCGGTCGGCGAAGAAGGGGGCGAGCACGCTCACCCCGCGTGGTGTTGCCACTGCCTTGCGGGCGAGGACTTCGGCATTGGTGGCGTCGGACATCGGGCGCTCCGGGTGACCGGTCAATTCCTGGACGGGATCCTGGACTGCCTCAGGTACCGCGGCAGTCCGCCTGCTGTCCGGCTCAGACCCGGTAGGAGGCGTCGGCGCGCGCTTCCGCGGCCGTGTTCGGTGGATAGTTCTTCCACTTGTCCTCGTAGTAGCGCTGGCGCAGGTCGCCGGCGGAGCGGCGGTTGAAGGTCAGGTAGATGTTGCGCCGCTGCCGGTCGCTGGTGTTCGGCGGGGAGCCGTGCGGGACGTAGGCGTCGAAGAAGACCACGTCGCCCGGGTCGGCCTCGAGGAGCGCGTAGTCCTCGGGGGGTGAGTACGGTGGGTCGTCGTGTGACAGCGGCTGCCACTCGGGCGTCATCAGGCGTCGCTCGTAGCCGCCCGTCTGAAGGAAGGAGAGCGCGGCGTTGTCGCGCCGGTTGGCGTCGACCACCACGGCCATGGTGATGAACCAGTCGCAGTAGGCGTTCCAGCCCGCGGCCTGGTCCTGATGCAGCTTGTCGGCACGGCAGCCGGGCAGCTTGTAGTTGACCTTCTCCTTGAAGAGGATTGCCGGCTCACCGAGCAACTGGGCGAGTGCCTCGCCGGCCTTCGGTGGGAACAGCAGACGACTGATCTCGGCGTTGGCCGGCCCCATGAAATATTCGACCCGCACCAGCATGTTGCGACCGGTGACAGGGCTTTTCTCGTAGTAGCGGGCCTCCGGGCCCGAACCCGACGGGGAGCTTGCCAGCCGGTCGAGCCAGGTCCCGACTTTGGCGATGTCTGCCGGCGGGATGAAGCCCTTCTGGACGATGAAGCCGCGGTGATGAAACTCGCTGACCTGCTCGGGCGTGAGTGTCATGGACGTGGTTTCCCGGGAAAAACTGCGCGCATGGTGGGCCGGCGGGTCGGAACGGGGCCATTGCGGCTTGTACCGATGCCGGGAGATGTATCGGGTGGCCCAGCCAGCGGCACGCCTGGTGGCGGGGGCCGGGCCGGATTGTACAAGGAAGCAACTGCAGGTAGCGATCCGCGGCACCCCGGACTGCAGGGCGCCTCGCGGGATTGCCGGTGGATCAGCGCAGGTCGGGCCCGGGCCCGCGGGTCCGCCGGCCAGTCGGTTAGCGCCAGACCGATTTCGGTGGTTCGTAGTTGGTCAACATCTGCAGGTAGTTGCCGCGCTCGAAGGCCGCCGGATCCTGGGAGTGCTGCTGCGACAGGCTGCCGCGCAACTGATGTACCGACGTGTATTCGTTGCGCTTCATCCACTCGACCACACCGTCGTGGATGCGCTGCAGCTGCGCCGCACCGTTGAGCAGCAGCGTGCTGCAGAGGTAGGTCACATCGGCCCCGCAGAGCAGCATCTTCAGCGCGTCCGCGGCCGTGTGCACGCCGCCGGTGGCGGCGAGGGAGAGCCCGACGCGCCCGTGCAGCAGTGCCATCCAGCGCATGGCGAGCAGCGCGTCCTTCGAACCCGACAGGTGCATCACCTGCGACACGTCGAGGGTGTCGGTGTCGATGTCGGGCTGGTAGAAGCGGTTGAAGAGTGCCACGCCCGCGGCCCCGGCCGCCTCGATGCGTGTCACCAGGTGGCCGAGTGCGCTGTAGTAGGGCGAGAGCTTGACGCCGACCGGCAGCGTCACCTGGCTCACGGTCTCCTCGAGGATGTCGATCACGCGTTGCTCGACCGACGCGGGCTGTTCCTCGAAATCGGCGGCGATGAAGTAGATGTTGAGCTCGAGGGCGTCCGCGCCTGCCTCCTGGATCGCCTCGGCATGGCGCACCCAGCCGCCGCGGGTCGTGCCGTTGAGGCTGGCGATGACGGGGATGCCGAGTGTCGTCTTCAGCCGGCGCAGCTGCTCGAGGTACTCGTCGCGCCGTCCGGGATAGTCGAGGTGCATCGGCAGGTAGCTCGAGGCCTCGGCATGGCCGATGTCCTGCTGGTTGGCGAGCTGTGCCGCGAGGCGGTCGTCGGCTTCGATCGCCTCCTCGAAGAGCGAGTACATGACGATGGCCGCTGCGCCCGCATCCTCGAGCTGGCGTGCCCGGTCGACCCGCTTGGACAACGGTGATGAGGACGGCACGAAGGGATTCTTCAGTGCCAGGCCGAGGTAGGTGGTGCTCAGATCCATGGCGTCACTGGCCTCCGGCGCCGCCAGCCGGGCCGCCCGCAGGTGGCGTGCCGCCCGGAGCCGGTGCCCCGTTGGAATAGTCGAGTGCGGCGAGCTGCTCGTAGTGGCGGTAGCGCTCGTCGATTTCCCGCTGCGCCTGCTCGAGCAGTGCGCGGGCCACGTCCGGGTGCGTGCGCATCAGCAGGCCGAAGCGCATCTCGGTCTCGGCGAAGTCGCGGAACGGGAGCTTCGGTGCGCGCGAATCGAGGACCAGCGGATTCTCGCCGGCCTGCCGACGGCGCGGGTCGTAGCGGAACAGGTTCCAGTGACCGCTTCTCACGGCCATGTCCTGCTGGGTGAGGTTGCGGTGCAGGTCGACTCCGTGGGCGATGCAGGGGCTGTAGGCGATGATCAGCGACGGCCCGTTCCAGCTTTCGGCCTCGCGGAACGCGCGCAGGGTGTGCACGTCCTTGGCACCGAAGGCTACCTGTGCCACGTAGACGTGCTCGTAGGCCATGGCGATGAGGGCGAGGTCCTTTTTCGGCACGGCCTTGCCGCCGGCGGCGAACTTGGCCACGGCCGCACGCGGCGTCGACTTCGACATCTGCCCGCCGGTATTGGAGTAGACCTCGGTGTCGAGCACCAGGATATTGACGTTGCGGCCGGAGGCGAGCACGTGGTCGAGCCCGGAGAAGCCGATGTCGTAGGCCCAGCCGTCGCCGCCGATGATCCACACGCTCTTGCGCGTGAGGGCATCGGTCATGCTCTGCAGGTTGCGCGCTTCGGGGCTGTCGAGCGTCGTGAGGCGCTCGCGCAGGCGTGCGACGCGTTCGCGCTGGCGTGCGATGCCGTCCTCATCGTCCTGCCGGGCGTCGAGGATGGCTGCGGCCAGCTCCCCGCCGACCGCGTCGCGCAGCCCACCGAGGAGCTGATGCGCGTGGTTGATCTGCTCGTCGAGGCCGATGCGGATGCCGAGCCCGAACTCGGCATTGTCCTCGAACAGCGAGTTGCACCATGCCGGCCCGCGGCCCTGCGCATCGGTGGTGTACGGTGCCGTCGGCAGGTTGGCGCCGTAGATCGAGGAGCAGCCGGTGGAGTTGGCGATGATCATGCGGTCGCCGAACAGCTGCGTGGCGAGGCGTATATACGGTGTTTCCCCGCAACCGACGCAGGCGCTCGAGAACTCGAACAGCGGCTGGCCGACGGCCGCGCCCTTGACCGTGTCCCAGGCGAGCTTGCGCCGGTCGTACTCGGGCAGCGTCAGGAAGAAATCCCACTTGGCGCGCTCGCGCTCGAGGATCGGCGCGACCGGGTGCATGTTGAGCGCCTTGCGGCTGCGGTTGCGCTTGTCGCGCGCCGGGCAGACCTCGACGCACAGCGTGCAGCCGGTGCAGTCCTCCGGCGCCACCTGGTAGGTGATCGCCATGCCTTTGGCGAACTCGGCCCCGACCACGGTGGCGTGGCGGAAGTCGGGCGGTGCCTGCGCGAGCAGCGCCGGGTCGAACACCTTGCTGCGTATGGCCGTGTGCGGACAGACGAAGGCGCACTTGCCGCACTGGATGCACAGCTCCGGTTCGAGCACCGGTACCTCGAGGGCGAGGCGCCGCTTCTCGAGGGCGCCGGTGCCGAGCGGCCAGGTGCCATCCACCGGCATCCGGCTGACCGGCAGGCTGTCGCCCATTCCGGCGAGCAAGGCGCTCGTCACCTCGCGCACGAAGGCCGGTGCGTTCTCCGGTACCAGCTGGCGCTTGCCATGGGTAGCGGTCAG